>JAQGOU010000542.1 GCA_028293445.1 Verrucomicrobiales bacterium
GTTCCACAACCGCTGGATTTCCCTGTAATTCGCGAAGAACCAGCCTATTTAAAGACCGTTTGGCTCCGCATTTCATGATTTTGTGTCCTATCTAATATGCAAATGTGTCAAATTACCTCTTGATTCCTTAAAATACCCAACCTATATTTCGCGCTCTTTTTAAGAGATCGGACAATTTTTTTATGCGACGACCAAAAGGTATTAAAACCAAGAAAGCTGCGGCCAAACGTTTCAAGATTACAGCCCGCGGCAAAGTACTGCGCTCCAGCCCAGGCAAACGCCATCTTCTCCAGGGAAAAAGTGCGAAACGCCGTCGCGGTCTCGCCGGAACTTCCCTCGTTCACAAACGTGACATCTACAAGATCACGCAAATGATGCCTTTCAGCCATCGTGGTTAAACAATTTAATTAGTTAAGAATATGCGCGTAACAAATTCGCCAGCCTCTCGTAAACGCCGGATCCGGATGATCAAAGCCGCTAAGGGCTACCGGATGCGTCGGTCAAAACTTTATCGTTATGCTTCGGACGCCGTCGATCACGGTCTCCAATATGCCTATCGTGATCGCCGCGCGAAAAAGCGCACGTTCCGTTATTTGTGGCAGATTCGTATCAATGCCGCTGCTCGCGCCGCTGGTACGACCTACAGCCGTTTCATCGAAGGCTTGAAAGCCTCCGGTTGCGCTTTGGACCGCAAGGTTCTTGCTGACATCGCTGCGACCGACAGTGCTGCCTTTATCGAATTGGTTGGTGTTGCCCAGCAAGGCTTGATGAACAAAGCCGCTGCCGCTGCTCAAACCGCGAAGGCCTAACCCCTTTCGTCTTACAATTGCAAACGGGCGACCAGTAACATGGTTGCCCGTTTTTTCTTTTCTGATGATCGCCGCTGAATTTCCTCGTCACGCGATTCATTTTATTTTCAAATCCGTGTTCATCGGTGTTATCCGTGGTTAAACAATATGTCTTTGCTGAACGAAATTGATCCGTTGAAACAAGCCGCCCTCGCGGAATTGAACGCTGCCACCGATATTGCCGCACTGGACCAGGCCAAAGGTGCTTACGTCGGACCAAATGGAAAATTTACCGCGCTGATGAAACAGCTCGGCACGCTCACCAAGGAAGAACGTCCCGCCGCCGGCAAGTTGATCAACCAGGCGAAAGTAGAGCTGGAAAATGTTTTGGCCGAACGCCGCTCGGAATTGGAACTCAAAGCCGCGTTGCCAAAAGAGCCCACTGATTTCACTCTCCCGGGCCGTCGACGCCCCATCGGCAAGCTGCATCCTCTCACGCAAGTGGCCGAAGACATTGTTCGCGCGTTTCGCAAGATCGGCTTCGTTGTCGCCGATGGACCGGAGATCGAAGACGAGTATCACTGCTTTGATGCGCTCAATACGCCTGCCGATCATCCGGCGCGTGATTTGCAGGACACCTTTTATTTAAATACGGCGCAAAAACAACTGCTCCGCACTCACACTTCTTCCGTGCAGATTCGTGTGATGCAGAAGCAACCGCCACCGGTACGCATCATCTCGATGGGCCGCGTCTTTCGCCGCGACAACGCCGACGCCACGCACAATCCGACGTTCCATCAAATCGAAGGTCTTTATGTGGATAAGAATGTTACCGTCAGCGATTTGAAGGGGACCGTTGAATTTGTTTTCAAAGAGTTACTCGGCAAAGACACGAAGATTCGTTTTCGTCCGCACTATTTCAGTTACACAGAACCAAGTTTCGAAATTGATTTCCAAAACGCGCTCGTGAAGAAGCTCGGCAAAGAATGGCTCGAGATTGCGGGCTGCGGGATGGTGCATCCGCAAGTGTTCGAAAACGTGAACTACGATCCCGAAGTCTGGTCCGGATGGGCATTCGGTTTCGGTGTGGAACGCATCGCGATGATTCGCTACGGGATCAACGACATTCGTTTGTTCTACGAAAATGACGTGCGATTCTTGAAACAGTTCTAGGCAATCGCAAAGATCCCCTACTCTGCCGATAATCTTACGACGCGCTTGTAGCCTTTGATCGCTCGACCATCGTCGATCGTGATATCGAAATCTTCACCACGTTTCAGACAGTTGTGAATCTCGTCGTAGGTGCGTTGCAGCAGGCGGGAATATTTCGTGGCTTCATCCCCTTCTTTATTGTCGAGCACGTGCAACCAACCAATCCAATCAAACGAAACGAAGTATCCTTTCGGAATGAGAATGACTGCGCCGAGCTTCGGCGGTGCTGCGTAAATGGAGTTACGTGGATGTTCGCGTGCGTGCGCCTTCAGTTTACGTGAGAGATCGAGTTGCTCCGGCCACGGCATGTGATGATCGTGGTCCGAGGTCCAAAACCAGAAGTAACGCGCCCCCATGTCGTAGGCCTGTGTGAATGCTTGCGGCGCCACGTTAGTGTCACACTGCCCATAAATGGCGGTGCCCCATGGCTTATCGAACGAACGCGCCCCGCCCCGCAGAAACGAATAGTAATACTGCAGCATCTGCTTTGACGTAAACTGTCGCTTCTTCGCGTCGGTCTGATTCATCACCCAGTTGAATGTATTCAGATTGTAACGTCCTTCATGCACGATGCCGGAGCCGCCGCCTTTGAGGGCGTAGTAGCTACGATCAAAGAATGTTTCCCATACGGGACATTCTGTTTGCGCGAGACGCATGTCGCCGAAGTTGAAGCCACCACCCGCGAGTTGGGACTCCAGCCAATAACGTCCGTACGGTTGCGTGTCGTAACTAACCCGTGCCCGTTTCTCGATCAACGTCACAGCGTCCGAAAAGTATTTAACCTTGCCCTGCGCAAACTGATCCCAGGTGAGAATCGACGCCGGTTCATCCATGAACATTGCCATGCCGAAATAATTCGCTCGATAGAAGTCCGTTGGAAAACGCGGCGTGGCAGTCAACACATAAAACACCGCTTCATCTCGCACCCATTGCTGCTGAGTCCCATCGACCATGAAGAGATTCATGCCGGCTTCGAACATCACGGGATAATCCTCCTGCTTAAACGGAACGTAAGTGTACTCAGTCTTCTGCGGCGCCTGAGGCAAGCGTTTGCCTTCGGCGTCTTTAAAATTTCTTCCAGTGCCGACCAACACTTCACGATCGAGTTCAAGCCGTTTCACATTCGCCCAATTTGTCCAACCCTCTTCACGCCCGACACTTTGCAAACTCACCACATGACCCAGATACTCGCAGGTCTCAGGCGCACCCTTTTGCAGATGAGCGACCTCAGCCGGTTGCGGAACAAAATATTTTTGGAAGTCCAGCCAGGGCGGTAACAGTGGCTGACCGGAATGTTTATCTACATACTCAAGAGTCTCTCCGGTTTCCGGGATCTGTAATTGGTAACGAGCAAAATGCAGCTGCGGACGTTTAAGTGTCAGCGGGTCTCCATCGGTCAGTGCTCGAACGATGCAACTGGGAATGACTTGATCAACATTGGTTCGCACTTCCAAATGCCACCATTGGCGCAACTCGCGTTTGGAGATTTTCTCCGTCGGCCCATAGACGAGATCAACGGCAGCAAAAGGCGGTTTCGCATCGGTCTTCGTGCTGATGGCAACATACCGCAACCGCGTTCCAGCTCGAGGATGGGCGAACAGCGAAGAGGCAACGGTCAATACCACGCAAGAGAGGAAGAGAGTTGAAAGTCCTGATCGGGATCTCATGGGTGGAACGAATGTTGCCGTCACGAACCGCAGATGTGAACCATTTTATGTCGCGATTCGCCTGCTCACTTGCCCGTATACCCTCCTAGCCACCTCGTCTGCAAAATGGAAATGAAAATGCCGCCCGGTTTCCCGGGCGGCTGTGTTTATGTGGCCGTGCGCTAGCACTTGTCTATCGGCTATGTCGCCGCAGGCGCTTAGTGAGTCACAATGCGGATCGCTTCCGAGCGCGCACCTTCACCGCCGTTGTTCACGGCTGCGACGACGACATCGATCGACGCACCGGCAGGCAGGTTCTCGATCGTGAAATCGAGATCCGCCGGCGAACCGATCGCCCGATACTCCGCATCTACACCGAGCACGCGGATATACACACGGTAATAAGCCGCGCGTGCCGATGCCTCCCATTTTGTCGCCGCCGCCGTCGGTCCAATCAACGTCACCTTCAGGCCGGTGACCAAGTCCGGCGTTTCATCCGCACCGGGCATATTCATGCCGAACTTCAACCAGCGGGGATCCATCGGAGCCAACTGCATGCGCAGTTCCTGATAAACGCCGCCGATGCGCTTCTTCAACGTTTCGAACTTCTCATCGCGAATCACGATCAGTCCCTCGATCTCACCTTCCTGCGAGACTAGTGCTTGTTGCGCTGCCAACAAGGCAGTCAGCAACGTCTGCGCACGTGCCGCCGTCACCAGCGTGCCCACCTCCTGCGACGGGTTCGCCGTCAGATGCGCAATGATCGCCTGCAACATGCGTTTCAGCTCTTCGATCCCCTCTGGCACCTGGAGCGAACCTTGGAAACCCAGCGCTGTAAACAGCTCCGAGTATTCATTGCCCCAGTTCAGTTTGGAGACATCGCGTGTCGCACGGATCTGTCCCTGCACCTCCTTGAGCACCGTGAGCAAGGCGTTGCGAAGGGACGCCTTGACTTGTTTTCCTTGTTCATGGTTTCCGCACGCCATGATTTGGTTCACCAGGTCTGTGTTAATATCAGCCTGCGGATTATGTGGCAGGATGATGCCGGCACCGACCTGCGTGATGCCGCCCAGGATCAATTCAGCAGCATTTGTTGCCGCTGCGATTGTTGCTATTTGTTTTTGTTTCATATGTTTTACTTTCTGTTCGATCAAGGCGGTTCAATCCCGGGGTGGCCAGACTTCTCCGATATTTATATATATGCAGAGAATCGATCTTTTTGACGTGCAACCGAGAACGCCTCAGTTCAACACGTGCCATAATCCCGCTGACGAATCCGATTCGATCCAACGTGGAAGACTTTAACAGCAGGGTTCGGCAACCATTGTCACGACGCCTCAACCCGATTGCGTCGCAAACCACTTATTTGGAGCTATTTACAAAAACCGCGAAAAAAAGCGTAAAAAACTCTCAATTTTTTGGACGGTTTTTTGGTTTTTAGGGGCGAAAGGAGGAAAAAAGGCGGTTTGAGACATAAATTACCGCGTCCACCAGCGCGATAGCGTCCCGGACTGCGCCAGCCCTCTGGCGCTTTTGGGAGATTACCACTCCGCGGCAGGACTAAAATCATCCGCAATATCCAAACGATCTGTCTTGAAACGATAAATGGATTTTACAATGGCGGGAGAAGCCGTTCGCTCCAACCAACCAGCGGAACACCATGGATATTGATTCGCAACAGGAACTAATCCGTGTTTAACCGCATTCTGATGGACATAGTTCAGCCTGGCGATATAGGAACGCGGGTTTTTGAGTTTCGTGTCCCGGAAATGGAACCAAACCTGTCGACCCGGCTGGGAATCGAGCTTATTCACCCATTCCGCCAT
>JAQGOU010000543.1 GCA_028293445.1 Verrucomicrobiales bacterium
AACAATTCCCCTGCCCGCGCGGCCGTGAGGTTCAATTGGGATACTTCATATTCCGGATGCAGTCCGAGGAAGCCTTGCATGCGCTCCACGATCGGCAGCAGCTCCACCGGCGTGCGCGGACTTTCCAACGTTCCTTCAAAGCCAGTTCCAGCCCACGCGCTCGAATAACGTCTCCCTAACCGCAGCTTCAGCATGTCGCGCGTCCCGGTGACAAACATTTGCACCGTCTCGGTCAGCACCTCGAGCTGGTTGCGACGCGTCCCTACTTCTTCGCGACTGTTTTGGTAGAGCCGACTGCCCTCGAGCAACGCCTGCCGATCCAAAAGGATCACTTCTTGCGTATGATGTTTAATGGGCGCGTCAACCTTCCCCGCTCCAAAGGCGGCGATGTCTGCCATGGCCGACAAGGCGTTTAGATTCACTGGTATTTCTGTTTGCATATAGTTTTTGATCTTTCTCTTTTAAGTTTGTTTTACGGACCAAAAGAATTCGTTCGTTCGTCACGATCCGTCCTCTTTGCGATCCAATTACGTCGACCATTATGACAGAGGGGGTATCTACATCGGCGGGGGTAGGGTCAAAATAGTTTTACTTTTTTTCGAGGCGTCTTTTTACCTGTTGATGAGCTACTTACGTAGAAAACGCCGTCTTAAATCCCAAATGGCCGCAAATAATTTCTCTCAGGCTCCTAAAATTCAGTGTCCGTCCGCCACAACTAATTCCCGCCTCTCAAAAAACCAATTTTGATCCCAAAACATCCCTTCCGACTTCCGGAACCCCGATTTCGGGTCGAAAATCCTCGTTCCGATTTCCGGAAAAACGTTTTTCGGCCAAAAAACACTTTTCTGGAATTTGAAAAATCGATTTTGGACGCCGAACCGTTCTTCCGGAAACCGGAATCTCGACTTGGAACCCAAAACCGATTCTCCGGAACCCGAAGTTGCGGTTTTGAATCAAAAAACTATTTCCCGAGTCCCGGAAAACGAGTTTTGGGAAAGGACAACGTAAAGGGCTCGCCAAAAAGCACTGCGGGCGCAGAAAAGGGGTAGCATCTTCCCGAATGATCACGCACGCTGCCTCTGCGCGATGGAAACGTTGAAAGCCAGCCACAACCGCGAAATCAGACACCCACTTTTATGGGGTGCGACGTTCATTGTCGTGGTGTTCGACTTCTTGATCATCGCTCAAGCACTCGACTGGATCCATAACATTGGCGAGCTTTGCGGCACCCCGGCCTATGGCGCTTGGAAGGATATGATCCATCTTGCGATGGGCTGTGCGCCCGTGGCCTGTTACTGCATTTACGACTATATCCGCCTGAGTAAAGAGTTGAAACCGCTCGAGCGTTTTGCGGCTCGTTTACCGACAACTTGCTTTGTCGCCCTGATCTTTACAGTCTTTGTTGGGTTCCGCTTTCTCTAAGCCGAGTAACCATGTGGACATCGCAGCTCCATCAAATTGATCGCCAGACAACCCAAGGCACATTGGGCGTCAACGCGCGGCCGCTATCATTTCGTGAGGTGATTGAATTATGGTGTGTCAGTGCCGAGTTTCGAAATTATTTTACATCGTTGCTTGTTCAATCTCCTTTCGACGCGTTCTTTTGGGAGACACCATCCGTCACCGATCAAACAGTAGATCGTCCATTCAAATTCGTGCTGGTTGATGCGCCGTCGTTATCGCGCGTGAGGCCTGA
This sequence comes from Verrucomicrobiales bacterium, assembly GCA_028293445.1. Classification (GTDB taxonomy): domain Bacteria; phylum Verrucomicrobiota; class Verrucomicrobiia; order Limisphaerales; family JACDHS01; genus CBHWET01. The sequence continues at coordinate 1,697 of JAQGOU010000543.1, forward strand.
TCCGGCCCCATTCAAGGGGCATTTTGCGTCGCGAGGATCGGAAGAAGTGCTGACCTTTTCAAATCTTGGCGGAGACGCAATCCTCGTGGTGCCGGCACCGATCGCTACGGAGAGTTGTTACACCCATCTCGCGCAATTCCTCAGGAAGGCGCCTGGATCGCAAGTGGATAGTTTTTGGCGCAGTGTTGGTGTGGCCATGCGAGAGCGCATTTCCGCTGTTCCGACGTGGCTGAGCACAGCGGGCCTGGGCGTATCGTGGTTGCACCTGCGCCTCGATTCTCGTCCCAAGTATTACCGACACGAACCATACAAGGCCAACAATGCGTAATTCTGATCGCCCTGGATGTTCATGTTCTGGAGCGTCACGCCCATGACTATGTCAAAGCCACCGCGAATACCGACGCTTCAAAAGCCAAAGACATCGTGGCGCGCCAAAGCGTTCGTCGCTCTTGCAGTGTTTGTTGGACTGATTCCGATTATCCTTCGATTGCTCGGGTTGATTCGACCTTTTTCAGTCCCAACCGGAGCAATGACTCCGTCCGTTTCAAGCGGCGACCGTATCGTGATGGAGGGGTTCACCTATCTGGCGCGCAAACCTCATCGCGGCGACATCATGGTTTTCAGGACCGACAATATTCCTTTGATTCAAGCCGATAGCATCTACATCAAGCGCGTTGCGGGCGAGCCTGGTGATCGCGTCCGCATTTCAGACGGCAAGCTTTACGTGAATGAGGCGCATGTCTCGCTCAAGAATAGTTCGGGCGAGATTCGTTACGTGGGTTTGGGCTATTTGGCTACGAGCAACGACGTCGTGACAGTTCCAGATAATAGCTATTTTGTTCTGGGCGATAATTCGGTCAATAGTGCCGACAGCCGCTATTGGGGTTTTGTTCCAGCCAAGAATGTCATGGGGCGTGCTTCAGTTTGCTATTGGCCTCCTCAAAGAATGGGAGCTATCAAGTGAGATATCAAAACCGCAGCACATTAGTTCAATGCGCATGGCGAATTCCAAAGCTCACGAAAAACTGATCCAGCAGAAACTGAAGGAAGGACAGAAGTTCCTTTTCGCCGAACCTCCAGACCCTGCTCGCGCCGCAACGATCCTGGCCGAATTAACGCACGTGGCACCCAATTCTGCCGAAGGTTTCTTCTGGCTCGCGTCGGCTCTGCTCTCGCAACCCGATTTCAGCAAGGCTGAAGCCGCCTTTCGCAAAGCTATTGCCCTCGACCCAACCGATTCACGCGCTCATCTTTCGCTCGGCAGCGGATTGGAACAGGCCGGGCGCCTGAAGGAAGCCGTGCAGTGCTATCGGGACGGTCTCGCTTTGAAACCGCATTATGGTGAAGCCGATTCCCGACTGATGTTGGCTTCCGTCCTCAAGAAACTCGGCCGGATGGACGAAGCAGTCGTCGAGTGGCAAACGGTCGCCAGCATGGAGCCGATGTATCCCTCCTACGAGGAGCCGATGAACGAAGCGAAGCGGGAGCTAAAGAATCATGGATGGTGAACCGCCACCTGCTAGACAGGGATCGAGCCCCGATTTAGCATGTCCAAACTCCACACAGAACAAAATGAGCATCGAAATAAAACATCGTCCGTTATGGCTGCGGCGATCTTGTCGCGGTATTTGATTGCATGAGAACCATTATTTTCTTTATCGGAGTTGCGTTGCTCTGCGCGAGCTGTCGTAAGCCCGCCCAAAAGCAAGACGTCATGTTCCAGACCGGAATCCTCGCGACAAATGCATACAGTCTTTTCGCGGGTGCTACGGCACCAACCAACGTTCCAAGTGAGATCAGCGATCTACAAGCGGACGGGACAGTGTGGATGGATATGCACCTCCTGTGTCGATTTCGCGCGCCCCCCAACATCATTACGTCGATCCTTGCGAATGGGTATCAAACAACAAACTGGGACGCGGTAGAAGTCGCCATGCATCCTAGAAACTATACCAATTCTTTTTCTCCCAAATGGGATCCGGATACCATCGTCGGCAAAGAGTGTTACCTGAAACGAGTCGAGAACAAGCATGGTGATGATACCCTTTACCTGGTTCTGGACAGGCATTCAGGCGTGGTTTACGCGGTGGGAGAAGGAAGCGTTTACAAGTAGTCAGCGCAGTAATGGTATTTTCACGAGAACAGATTACTCCAGGGCCCCCGAGAGCTATCCCAAAGCGCAGGCGAATACTATTGATAATAACACTGCTATATCATCGGAGAAATAATCGCATCCTGCGACACCAACTTCTCCAACACATCCTGCGGTCGATAGAAGTATTGCAGCTCGGCTTCCCAGCCAAGGCGTGAATCGGCGCGGACGAGACGGAACGCTTCCGTCGTTTCTTTCAGGTCGGCCGCCGCATGCTCTTTCATTTTAGGAATATCCCCACCGTCGCGGGCGCCGTAGAATTCCAACGCGTTCGCATACGTGCGGTAATAGTAGCCAACCATCCATGCGACACCGAGATCGCGTTCCGCCAGAGGACGGCGCTCAGGTGGCGCTTTCGCGGCGGCTTTGCGGAGGTCTTCCAGACCTTCATCCCAACGCACGCACAAATGCCGGAGTAACTTCATCATGACATCCTGCGGATACGGAGCGGTCCAGTGACGCCAATCATCTTTGCAATTGAAGAGCGTGGTCCTTCCATAGCCACCGGGAATATCACTTGGATACCACGGCAGACAGGGTCCGTGTTGCAACGGCCCCGCGTAAGGAGACACCGAGAATGGGAATTCTTCGCTGAATGCCGCGCTCATCTTTGTCCATCCACGCACAGCATCGTCGGCAGCGGATTCACCGTAGCGACGGGCCGCGATTCGATGCAGACCGTCGGCTTCGCTGAGTTTCGAATTCCAGTTGCGCACTGCGAATGCTTCGGTATTCGGCGACGGATAACTGCCGATCGTCCATGTCGCCATAACACCACTGGTATCCACGCTTTCCAATGCCTCCGCTTTTTTCCAGAGCAGATTCGGAACGGGAATGAACGGAACCGTGCCGCACTCCCATGTGGTCGAGAGTTGAATCTTGGCCAGGTAATCGTAGCCAAACTGTTTCGCCTGCGCCGAACGGATCTTCGCTCGCGGTGTAGGACCAACGACAGAAATGGAATACTCTTCAACGTTCATCGGTATGCCGCCGCGGACGATCTGCGTGCCGCGCTCGAAGTCGGCCATGAGTCCGACACCTTTCGGTAATTGGGAGATAATCTTCTCCGGCACTTCTTCCCCAAGAACCGAATGCCAGCTCCAATCCCAGACAATAAACTTCGCCTTCGGATCCGCCGCCCAGACCCCTTCGCTCATGCAACGAATGGCTTCGGCAATCACGTCCGCTGACGAGCGCTTCGAACAACGCGGACAGGTGACTTGATTCCGATAATGATGTGAATAGCAGTTCGACAGGTTCTCACTGGCCGTAATGACAAACACACCGCCGAGGCCCGGAACTTCGCGGAAGACTTTTTCAAACGAGGAACGCAAATGCTTCTGCACAGCTTCGGTGGAAGTGCAGAGCGCGGCGTAATTGCCTTCCGGCTGACCTTTGACGTCGGGGTGTTTCTCGAAGAACGACGGCAATTGGGCGCGAGGTTCGTTGAGGTAGATATAAACTTTCAATCCCCGTTTGGCCGCGCGATTCACCAGATCACGCAATCTCGCCAGACGCGCTGCGCTGGTCGGTTTATTGATCTCGGGAAACACTGGCGACGGCACCAAATCTTCCAGCAAGGTGTAAACCCAAATACCATCAGCATCCTGGTGAAACAGTTCGTTCAAATAACCATCGGGATGAGCCTCCACGATATCCTGGCCAAGAACGTCGGTGAGCAACGAAAAATAAGAGTAAACATAGCGCGGGCTGAACGTGGGAGCCTTGGTTTCGCTGACGGGCTTCAGGAAGGGTCCACCACGCTCGCCCATGCGACGCTCGAGTTCAACCAAAGCGCGAGCGACGCCGAGTTCCGATTTTGCCGTGATCGAAATGTTATCTTCCGAAATGTTCAGGAGATATGCTTCGGCCGATTTATGATCGATCGGACCGGTACTTAGTTGAATTACTTTCTTATTCGCCACTGAAGAACCGGTCTTCATTGCGCTGCAACGCTGAATCTCTCGACAATAGAGGGAGAAATCTTCGGCGGCGCTTTTGATGATCTCCCCTGCCCCATTTGGGATGCTGATCGTCCAGCCACGCCGCAAATCCGCTTCGCCCTTTTGTGGTTTGGTTCCGGCGACGTAATCACCCGGTTTGTGCGCACTCGAAAGTTCCTGAATGTAAGCGAGGCGCGGTTCTTCGGGTGTTGCTTTCACTTCGCGCAAATGGCGCTGCACATTTTCGGCAAACCATTGGGCGCGTGCTTTCGTTTGTGCATCGGACGCTTTGTATTTTACCGTTTCCAATCCAACGGGTTGACTGGACAACAGAGCCGGAAGAAAAGCTTCCTTCCCGATAAATTCATTGAGCTCTTCCGGCCTGTAGCCGAGCAGTTGTTCGATCTGTTGGCGCGGAAAGACTGCCCAGTTACGGCGCAGCACCATTTCGACATTGCGCCGAACTTCCTCCGCGCTCAGCGGTTTGGGAATCGATAACCCCATTTCTTTCCCAAGTCTTTGAATGGTCTGCTTATCGGTTGAGAGCACCTCCGCTAAACGGTCGTGCGGCACAATGTCCCAATTGCGAAAGACAGCCGCGTGAACGCGGGACGGGAAATATTCGAGGTCGGGTGGAAGCGTTTCCGCTTTCGTAATGAACTGGGACGCCAGAAACAGGACGAACGCGAGGATTCGCGCCGAGGTGAAAAAGCGGGAATGGTGCACAAATGGAGTCTTTGTTGGAGTGATTAAGCTGTCAACGATGGAACTGCATTCGGCATTCGAAGGGCGTTAAATGATTGTAACTGTCCTCGGCAGCAATTCGTCCAGTGCTCTGCCTAATGAAACTTTCAAGACTCGTCGGCCAGTGGTTCCACATCCTTATCCCGTGCACATTATTTCTGGGGGCTCTTGTTGAATCCCAAGGCGCTGCCATTGCGAAGAAACCAAACGTCGTAGTGCTGATTGTCGACGATCTGGGCGTAGGAGATCTCGGCTTTAGCGGTGGCAAAGATATCCCCACACCAAACCTCGATCGACTCGCTGGTGAAGGCGTCATTTTCCGGCACGGTTATGCGGCGCCAATGTGCGCGCCGACGCGAGCAGCGTTTTTAACCGGACGCAATCCGTCGAAGATTGGCTTTGAAGATAATCGGCCCGGAGATTCAAAACACTATGGGATGGACCTGTCGTTACCCACCGTCGCGAATGTTTTGCACGATGCTGGCTACGTTACCGGCCTCATTGGCAAATGGCATGTCGGTCGCGGTTTGAATGAGGAGTATTCTCCCTGGAACCGTGGTTTCAGTGAGTTCCTCGGTTACTACGGTGCTTTTGGAACGTATGAGAATCCCAAACTCACGCGACCGCCGGGCAAAGAAGAAACCGCGCAGGGTTATAGCACGGACATTTTTGCCGATGCTGCGTGTGACTTCCTCGAACGGAATAAAGACAAACCGTTCTTCCTGAACGTCGCCTTCAACGCCGCTCATTTGGAACAAGTTGCCAAACCGGAAGACCTCGCGAAATTCCAACACATCGAAAATCCGAAACGTCGCAAAGCTGCTGCCATTATTTCTAACCTCGACGCAGACGTCGGGAAGATCGCAGCGCACCTAAAGACTCTCGGGCTCGATGGAAATACCTTGTTCGTCTTCTTCAGCGATAACGGAGGCGAACCACCGATTCTCGGAACCATGAACGGTCCGTTCCGTGGAATGAAATTCGATTTGTACGAAGGCGGGATCCGCGTTCCCTTTTTCGTCCGCTGGCCGGATGTGCTGACCAAAAGCAAAGTTTCCGATGCGCCGGTCCATGTCGTTGATTTGTTGCCGACGATTGCTGCAGCGACCGGGGCGAAAATTCCAAACGGTATCGATGGCGTTGACCTGCTTCCTTATTTATGCGGCAAGACATCGAAGGAGCCACACAAAGCTTTGTTCTGGCGCACTACTGAACACGCAGCCTTGCAGAAACAACGACGGCAGCCCAAGGCGAATCCGCCTGTCCACATTCCGCATTTGTCCGCCGTTCGCGAGGGGCAATGGAAACTTCTCGTCTTTGACGATGAGGACAAAGAAGCGCACGTCGAACTCTATGACTTAATTAAAGATCCATCCGAAACAAACAACGTCGCCGCCAAAGAACAAAAAATTGTGCAGCGATTGCTCAAGGAACTTGCCGCCTGGAAGACGACATTGAAGCCACAAATCATTCCGGCGATGAAACAGAAGTGATTCGCGAAGACGCTTCGAAGGTTGTAGGCGAGGAAATCTCCCGCTAAGATTTCCTTTCAAAGACATATGCGGATCTACCGATTTCTTTTGGGCGCTTTGTTGCTGAGCTTGTTTGTTGCCACGCGCGGCGAATCAGCTGAGTCCGCCAGCGACTCGTCATTCAATCCCGAAAACGTATTATTGAGCCACTTCTCACTCCCTCGTCCCGGGCCGTGGCACTGGGTTAGCACCACAACGAAGGAGGGTCACATTTTATTGGAAGTTATTTTCGCTGCGGGCGATGCTCAAAACGAGAACAGCCGCGTCTCCATTTATTTCAACCACATTAAGCCGGATGCAGACATCGGAACCCCCGGAGCCACCGCCAAGCGCTGGAAGTCCTGGTTCGAGAAAGCTCAGATGACCATGCCATTGTCCAAACCAAAACCAATGGGCACGAACAAGGTTTGTTTCGTAGAAATGACAGGAACGTTCAAGGGGCCGGGGGTCTCGGGCAAAGCGCCCTATCTTCGGCCCGACTTCACTCTTTTCGGCGCACACATCGAAGACGCTGAGGGAAACATTCTCGTGCGGATGGTCGGCCCGACAAAGCTGGTGGAAAAGAACAAAGCAGCGTTCAACAAGATGATCAAGCAGACGCTCGAAGCTAAATAGAAACGTTCTTTAAAGCAACCAAGGCTCCAAGCCACCCGAGAGCATCCAATTTGGTTTCTCAAGTGTTGCAGGGTTGGTACAATTTTAATAAATTCCCGTCCGTGAGCATTCGTATGTGCCGTTTTCTCTCTTTCATTATTTTACTGGCTTCCTTCGCTCCGACGCACAGTCATGCAGCCGAACCTGAGAAAGCCTCCGCTTTCAATCCAGAAACGGTTTTGTTGAGCCATGTCACCCTGACGCGTCCTCAGCATTGGCAATGGGTGAGCACGCAGCCGCATGAAATTAACGTTTTAATGGAGGTGATCTTCAGCGTGAAAGATCCGCAGGACCCAAGGAGCGAGGCAACGGTTTGCTTCAACCATATGAAACCGAACACGGCAATCGCGGCAGCCGGACCGACTGCCCACCGATGGCAGACGTGGTTCGCGGAAGTTCGATCTGCGGCACCCTTTTCCGAAACCAAAATCATCGGAACGAACAAGCTCTCTTTTCTCGAAATCACAGGGACTTACAAAGGACCGCCGACCGGCAGCGACCCGAAGCTCTTCACTGACTATACTATGCTCGGAGCACACATGGAAGATGGGGAAGGCAGTATCATCGTCCGCTTCACTGGGCCAACAAAGTTGGTGGAGAAAAACAAGGCGGCGTTCACCGGGATGATCGAACAAATGCTTCAACCAAAATAGCGCGACAGTTTGTTCTACGGATTCACCGACGCCGACGGAGCCAAGAGCATAACTCTTAAGAAACATTTTTCCCACAGGTTCCAACTTTCTGCTTTTCGCTCAGCGGTAATTTCCGTAGCTTAAGCGGGTTCCAATCACGCCTATGCAAACGCAACTCAAAGTCAAACTCTCGTTTTTCATGTTCCTGCAGTATTTCATCTGGGGATCCTGGTACGTGAGCATGGGCACCTATCTCGGGAAAACTTTGATGTTCGATGGCAATCAAATTGGCTGGGCTTACAGTGCCCTTGCCATCGGCTCCATGATTTCGCCGTTTATCGTTGGTTTGATCGCTGATCGATATTTCGCCTCCGAAAAAATTCTCGCGTTCCTCGGCATTCTTGGTGGCGTGCTGATGTGTGTCATGCCGAAGATGACAACGTTTGTTTCATTTCTTCCGATGCTCATTCTTTATTGCCTGTCTTTCGCCCCAACCTTGGCACTCGGCAATTCCCTTTCTCTGCATCATCTCACGAATCCCAAGCGCGATTTTCCGCTCGTAAAAACACTCTCAGCGGTCGGCTGGATTGCGGGCGGCGTGACGCTCAGTTTCCTGAATGGCGAACAATCGCACATTCAATTTTATCTCGCAGGCGCTGGTTCCATTGCACTCGGCTTATTTTCCCTGACGCTGCCACATACACCGCCGAAGAAAACTGGTCAGAATGTAAAGATGAGTGAAATTCTCGGGCTCGATGCGCTCGCACTTTTAAAGAAACCCTCTTTCGCCATCTTCATTGCCTGCATGTTCCTCATTTGTATTCCGCTTTATTTCTATTTCGTGAACATGGGCGGATATGTCACCGAACTTGGTTGGAAATTCGTGGCTGCTAAACTGACTTTAGCCCAGGTCTCCGACATTATATTTTTGCTACTGCTGCCATTAATGTTGAGCAGGCTCGGCTACAAGAAAACCATTGGCATTGGCATCCTCGCCTGGGCGACACGTTACTTCTTGCTGGCGGGAAGTGTTAATTCCGTATCAATGCAAACGGCTCTCGTCTTCGGCGGTATTCTGTTGCATGGCGTCTGCTACGACTTCCTTTTCATCGCAGGACAACTCTATGTGGACAACGAGGCGAACGAACGTATCCGCGGCGCAAGCCAAGGACTCATTGCCTTCATCCTTTGGGGCGTCGGAAATTTTGTCGGAAGCAGACTTGGTGGAATATCACAAGGAGCTCACGCGCTGAAGGTGCCTCAAGGACTGATTACGCATGATTGGAAAGGAATCTGGACCTATCCCGCCTGGGGCGCTGTTGCTGTCCTGGTAATCTTCATGATCTTTTTCCGTGATCCTCCGAAAAAGGCTCCCGCGCCGGTCCTCGCAGGACGTAAAGAAGAGAATTTGGAATTACCTTAATTTCAACGACGCCGTTGCGACGCTAAAGACTGCCGTTTCGTGCAGGTGCGGCATATAACATCGCCGCTCCGGATCAGCGCGTCGGATCAACGGGCTTCCGAAATTTCTTGGCCCCGTAACGCCCGGCGACTTCGTCCAGAAGGATTACAATCACGCGTTGGAGGTTGCGCCGGTCGGAATCGATAAACCACGCGAAGAGCGGCAGGGTCAGAAGCAACAGCCAGAGCCACGGGTTGTTGTCGCGGAAAATTCCAATCACCAACAATTCAAGCCCGGCCAGAGTACCGAAACTCAACTTGGCGAAAAGCGACCATGCGGTTTTCATCCGACAGCGAAGCAACACCTTTTCATTGGCGTGCGGTTCAACGACGCTCGTTAGATATAGATGGCCCCAGCGACTCGCAAAAATTTCAATGTCGAAATCGCTCCAACCGGAATCCGCCTTGTACTGCCATCCTTGTTTCTCCAGCGTTTGGATGACGAGCCGCACAAATTCGATGCGTTCAATCCATTTCTCGGACCAATACTCAGCGGTCTCAATTCTCTCCCCGCTGTTCCTCAAATGAACGAAGTCGAGATTTTCATATGCCACCCGAGGCGTGGGGCCCAGAGCGATCCGTCCTCGATATCGAGCCCAGCCGCGAACAATGGGTTGAAGGAGAAAGAGCAACGTAATCAGCGGCCGTGACCAAAAACGTTTTTTGTTCTTCGGCAAATTCGCCTGCCAGGCCGCTGCCACACAAACACCCAGCGAGAGCAGCAAGCTCGCGATCGCCAATGGAAGCAGGTAATGAAACGGCACCGAGAGTACCAGCAGCGGCAGGTTGACGATGACATGATATTCCAAACTGGTGCAGAGCATGAGCGCTTCCGCCGGCTCAGCCTGGTATAAGGTCTGGAAGAATCCGCTGGCGAACAACCCGTGATAAATGATCGGCCGATTGAAGGTTGGGCCGAACTTGGACGAAGCGTAAATGCGCCCGTGCCAGATCCCACCCCCAAACGAATTAAAATTCTCCGGATGCCGTCGCACCAGTAACGCTTCGGCTTCGCCATACCCCTGCTGTTGTCGAAGGTAGGCGCGCATCGTCGAACGGCGGTAATGCCAAACAAAGCCGCCGGGGGAAAAACCGAGTTTGTAACCGCGTTGCTGCAACCGCCAGCAAACGTCCACGTCGTCCCCTGCTTTCTTGTAAAGCGGATCGAAACAGCCGATTTCCAACAATGCCCATTTATAAAAGGCCATGTTGCATCCTGGGATGTGCTCAGCCACACGATCGGTGAGCATGACATGTGCGGGCGCCCCCGGAGAAACCTGGACTGCCGCCGCCACTTGTGAATCCTCCGGTGGCAGAAAATTGTGACCGCCAATCCCGGCAAACTTGCTGTTCAACAAATCACCAACGAGATAATAGAGCCAATCTTCATCGGCACGACAGTCGGAGTCCGTGAAGGCGACGACGTCGCCATCGCCAGCGTAAATTCCTGTATTGCGAGCAACCGACAAACCCTGGTGAATCTGGTAAATGTGCCGAACGTTTTTGTAGAGCACCGCAATTTGTTGCGTCGTATCGGTCGAACCGTCGTCCACGAGCAGCACTTCGTAATTCGGATAATTTAAATGCTCTAGAGATTCAAGGCACGCCTTCAAAGTTCGCGCGCCATTGTAACTGGCGACAACGACGGAAACTTTCGGATATTGCGCGAGAGGAAAATAGGGTGCTTCCGTGAACTTCCTTTTTACAACGTGGAACGATTCTTTCTTTTCGCGTTCGCGTGTGGTCAGACCGAATCCCCAGTCTTCGACCTGCCGATTATCTTTAAACCAATCGTCTGTGAAACTGTAAACAACCGCTCCCGCCAGTCCGCTGCGAAAAACCGTTTCAATCTGCCAGTCAAGCATCTCGCACTTGGACGGCTCGCCCTCCCTTAACGTATCGATGCCAAATTCTCCGAGTATGAGCGGCTTGTTGTCTGCAATCATTTGCAACCGAGCCAGGTAGTTTTCGAAGGGCCGCGGTTGATGCAAATAAACGTTGAAGCAGACAAAATCGAGGTTCTGCGGTCGCAGGAATTCCGTGGGCGGATAATTGCCCATGGTGCAGAGACATTCAGGATCAACCTCCTTGGCGATATTGACGAGTTCATCCATGAACTCAGCCACTTTCGGCGCTCCACTCCAGCGGACGATGTCAGGGGAGAGCTCGTTCACGACACTGAACGCAAAAACACCCGGATGCGCCGCGCAATATTGAACTGCTTGTCGAATGGCAGTTCGCGCGTTGTCCTGTCCTTGTTCTGAATCCAGGAAGCAGAGATGTTTTCCCCATGGGATATCGACGAAGAGTCTCAGATCCAACTCGAGAGCGAGATCGAGCAGCCATCGCGGGGGAGTGTAATAAACACGGAGAACGTTGGCGCCTAATTCCCGGATGAGTTCCAGGTCACGTCGGGCTTGCGCAGGGGGAGGAAAATTTCCACCCTCTTTGGTGGGAGCAAATGGGCCATAAGAAACCCCTTTGACATAGAATTTCTTCTCGCCCAGACGGAAAAATTTCCCATCGAGCGTCACCCGCGGTCGCGATGTGGCAGCAGCAGCCATTTAACAAATGGACGAAGGAATACCGCGAGTTATTTGAAACTTACAGAGAAATGATGTCTTTCCAGCGTTGTGGCTTCCTGAAAAGCAATGTCTGCGAGCGCCTGATTGTAGTCCGCGAGCGCTCGAATTTCGTCAGAACGGCGCTCCGTCAGGTCACGTTGCAGTTGCAAAACATTGAAACTGGTACTCTTGCCGCTTTCCAACTTCTTCTGTTCCGCTTGCAAGGCAGACTCCGCGTAGCCACTCGCTTCGGCGGAAGCTTTCACGCGTTCAAAACTGTTTTGCGCGTTGCCAATCGCGTTCTCAATCGACACGAGAATATCCTGCTCCTGCTTTTTATAACGCAGGATCGCCTGCTCCTTTTCCGCCTTCGTTGCGTTGTAAGCGTTCTTGGGCCCGCGTCTGCTCAACGGAATGCTGAACACAACCCCAAATGTATAATTCGGATTGTCCCCCTTCTTCGTATCCTCTAACACGCCGCCAAAATCATTCGCCAACCCGTTCCGGCCGTAGCTTCCAGTCAGATCCAATGCCGGAAACAATTGATTGTGTTGATAGCGAAGCACGATATCCCGCTTCTCAAGATCCAGGCGCAGCCGTTGCAACTCTGGACGCTGGGCGACACCAACGCGCCAACTTTCCTGCAAGTCAAACTTTTCAGGGATGGCGATCAGTTTCTCGGTCGGAAGAACGATCGTTTCCCGCCACTCGCGAAAATTATTCGACATTAAACCCTTCAAATCATTTTGTTTGGTCAGCAATTGCTGCTTGGCCGTGAGGAGATCGGCCCTGCTTTTAGCATATTGTGATTGCGCCTGTTTTTCATCGAGAGGGGCAAGTGCGCCGACTTCCACGCGACGCCGATTTTCCTGAAGCAATCGCTCGGCAAGTTGCATTGCCGTTTCCTGAACCTTGATTTGTTCCCGGGCGAAGATCAGTTCGTAATAAGCTTTCTCCACACGGGTCGCGATATCCATTAATTGCTGACGATAGGCTTCTTCGGAGATCTTCACATCCCTCTTGGCGATCCAGATATTTTGACGCCCCGCATCAATCCATGCATTGCGCAACAATGGTTGCCGCATGGAAACGCCAGTCGTGCTGTCATAGAAATCAAACGGTCCTCCACTACTGCTACCCGTTCGATGCGCAATGTTTTGCGCGAAATCATACGTCAGGCCGGTCGGCAACACACCGGTGATGCCGGGCGAAACAGTCGTGCTTTCACTCGTGCTCGAAGGAAACGGCTGACCCGTATTTTGATTTAATCCCCCTTCGCGCGAGTTGTAACTGTGCAACACGGTGGTGTCGAAGACTGGATCGTAATAAACCCCGCGCAGTCGTTCATAGTTGAAGCCGGCGATCTGCGGATTGAATCGCTCGATTTGTATATCGAAGTTATTGGCCAGCGCGAGTTGAACACATTCCTGCAAGGTCATTTGCCGGACTGTATTCGTCTCTGCCTCGGCAATCCCTGTGCCAGTGACGACCAAAAACAGAATTCCAATCAATGATATTTTTCGCATGAGCAGAACATTTTTCTAAATCAATCGATACCTACCGAATGGTAGGGTTCATCAAACTTCTTGTCGAGCTTCCGTCATTGTCTTACTTGCTTCGTCAATCAGCCGACGCGCGGTTCAAACGGTCTCGAATGGCGTGCCACTCTTTGGTATTCGGCAATCCTTCGACAACGATCAATCCCGCTCCACTTTCATCGGCGTGATGCAGCTCAGCATAAATGGCCCTCGCAAACGCTTCCGCATCGTGCGGGATTACCGAGACCCTTCCAAACTCCGTGCTTAAGGGAATTCTCGTGTGTGCAATGACGTGCGTTTGAGAAAGACTGAATTCGCCAGCGCCGTTCGATGCAATTTGGGATTTCAGGTCAGCCTCGTTAGCCCAATTCAAAATGAGAAGCTTCGCTTTGGGAGAGTAATGTTTTCGCAACATGCCCGGGCTCTTCAGCACTTCCTCGCTATCGCCAAAGCCGAGCGCCAATTCGCCCAACACAGACAGCAGCGATTCTTCGTGAATCATCCCCGGACGCAACAGGCGCACGGGATGCGATGTAAGATCGAGAACAGTTGATTCAATTCCGACTTGCGACTGTCCACCATCAACAATCAATTTGATTTGCCCGCCGAGACTTTTCCGCACGTGTTCGGCGTTGGTGGGCGAGATGGAATTGGACAGATTGGCACTCGGTGCGGCGAGCGGGAAATCGCACTCACGGATGACGGCTTGGATAAAGGGATGGCTCGGCCAACGGACACCCACCGTTTTTCCACCAGCCGTGACGTTCTTCGGGACGTTCCCGGAACGATTAAGAACCATTGTCATCGGACCCGGCCAAAATGCCGCGGACAACTTGTCCGCGAGCAACGGCCATTGCTCAACACACCGCTGGGCCATTTCGGTGGAAGAGACGTGAACAATAATGGGATTGTGCGCCGGGCGGCCTTTGATCTGGAAGATTTTCGCCACTGCATTCGTGTCAAATGCGTTAGCAGCGAGGCCATAAACTGTTTCCGTGGGCAAGGCGACCAACTCACCAGCGCGCAAGAGTTCCGCCGCACGTTTCACAGCCACTTGAAACAATGCGGACGTGTGCGTCGGGAGAACTTCAGCTTGGGAGGGAGCGTCCACGGCTTATTCGTAACGCAACGCGTCGATTGGATTCAAACCAGAAGCTTTGCGTGCCGGATAAAAACCAAAGAAAATTCCGACCGCCGCGCTGAAAAGAAAGGCGGCAACAATCGAGCTCACGGAAGTTAATGCGGGCCAATGTTTCACTTTGGAGAGGATTTGAACACCTCCTACTCCGAGTGCAATTCCAATCGCTCCACCGACAATACTCAACGTGACTGCCTCAATGAGAAACTGCAGGAGGATGTCGCGCGACCGCGCCCCCACAGCCATTCGGATCCCAATTTCGCGGGTCCGTTCGGTTACGCTGACCAGCATAATGTTCATGATGCCAATTCCGCCGACCAACAAAGAGACACTCGCAATCGCACTCAACAAAATCGTCATCGTCTTGGAGGTCTCTGTCGCGGTCTCTGCGATCTCCTGCTGGGTGCGAACCGTGAAATCATCTTCTCTTCCCGGCTGAACTTTATGACGTTGGCGCAGCACCTGTGTAATTTCTGCCTGAACCGCTTTGAGATCGCTTCCGGGCGCCGCTTGCACGGTGATTCCACGGAGAGTGGTCACACCTAAAACCCTTTTCATCGCGCTGGTGTATGGAATGACGAGCACATCATCTTGATCGGTTCCCATGATCGACAGCCCTTTGGAAGAAAGCATCCCAACCACAATAAAAGGAACGTTCTTAATCCGGACGATTTGTCCGACGGGATCAGTATCACCGAAAAGCTGCGTCGAGGTCGTTTTTCCGATGATGGCGACTTTGTTGGCACCCCGAACATCCTGTCCCGTGAACATCGAGCCACTCACTAATGGCCACTGGCGAATGTCCAGGTAATCTTCGCCTTCACCAAGAATAGAAGTCATCCAGTTCTGGTTCCCGGCCGCGACCTGGGCCGCAGAACGCAATTCCGGACTGACCGCCTGCACTTCGGAAACTTCCCGTTGAATACCCGTCGCATCTTCGATCGTCAGCGTGCCAGCACTCCCCCAACCGCTATGCACTCCCCCGCGCGTTTGGCTTCCGGAGAAAATCAGAATTACATTTTGACCCAGGCTGGCGATTTGCGCTTCGACCTGGGCCTTGGCACCGTTGCCAATACTCACCATGGCAATGACGGCTCCGACGCCAATGATAATGCCAAGCATTGTTAGCAACGTGCGCATTTTATTCCGCCTTAGCGCGCGTCCGGCAAGTTTTAAGGTGGCAAATATCTTCATGCGAGTTGCACGGCTTCATGAGCCGCATCGAGACGTCGCAATTCTTCTTCGGCGTTCAAGCGCTTTGGAACTGTCGTGTCTGAAACAATTTTTCCATCGCGCATGACAATATTCCGCTTCGTGTAACTGGCAATATCCAGTTCGTGCGTAACCATCACTACCGTTATCCCACGTGCGTTCAGCCCTTGAAATACTCCCATGATTTCAATGCTCGTCCTGCTATCGAGATTCCCTGTCGGCTCATCGGCGATAAGCAGGCTTGGATTGTTCACCAGCGCCCGGGCAATGGCGACACGCTGCTGCTGTCCGCCGGAGAGTTGGTTTGAATAATGTTCAACGCGATCACCCAGTCCGACGAGTTTCAGGGCGTGAACGGCACGTTCTCTCTGTTCCCGGGCCGAGATATGCTTTCGCGCATAGAGCATGGGCAGTTCAACATTTTCCAAGGCAGACGTGCGCGTGAGCAGATTGAATCCTTGGAAAACGAAACCGATCTTTTCATTTCGAATGTCTGCCAGTTCATCCCGATCCAACTTGGAAACATCAATGCCGTCCAAAAAGTATCGGCCGGAGCTTGGACGATCCAGGCAGCCCAGCGTGTTCATCATTGTCGACTTGCCAGAACCACTCGATCCCATGATCGCCACAAAGTCGCCCGCCAAAATATCGAGGGATACCGCACGAACGGCTTTCACTTCGACTTCGCCGGTGACGTAAGTCTTTGAAAGCTCTTCGATTTTGATCAGCGGTTGCATTCGACTATACCTCAAACGTTACGACTAAAATCTCCGCATGCTTCCACCGCCGAAAGGATTGCTCGACGGCGCGCCGGGAGCGGACGTCTGGGCATTCATCCCGACGATAATAGTGTCGCCTTCGCTTAAGCCTTCGACAACTTCGGTTGAAATTCCGTCGCTAATGCCGATCTTGATTTGCACGGGCTTAGGTTCCGGTTGCTGTCCGTTGGCTCCTTTAGACAGGGTGTAAACGGTGCGATTGGGTGAGGCCTCGCCGCGTGATTGACCGCTTCGTTTGCCACTCCAGTTTCCTCCCCCACCGCCACCCTGACGACGTTGTCCCTTGGGCTGACCCTCACTTTTTTCACCCTGAACTTCAGCCGTTGCGGCATTGGAACTCGTGGCGGGAGCCGCCAACTTCTTTGGGGCAGTACTTTCTGCTGGCTTGAATCTGAAAGCTCCGTTCGGAATGGTGAGCACGCCATTGCGCTCAGCGATGACGATCGAAACATTCGCGGTCATGCCAGGTTTCAATTTTAAATCCGCATTACTAACCTCAATCACCGTGTCATAGGTCACCACATTCTGCACGGTGATCGGAGCGTTGCGCACTTGCGTGACTTTGCCGTGGAACGTTCGCGTAGGAAACGCATCCACCGTAAACTTGACGCTTTGTCCGACCTCGATGCCGCCGATGTCTGCCTCAGAAACATTCGCGTCGATTTGCATTTTCGCGAGATCGTTTGCGATAAGAAAAAGCGTCGGCGTATTAAAACTCGCCGCAACCGTCTGCCCCACATCCACGCTCCGGGAAATGACGATACCGCTAACCGGCGCATAAATCGTGCAGCGGGAAAGATCCACCTTCGCGCGTTCGAGTGACGCCTCTTTCAGTTTCACTTGAGCCTCGGCCTGGTGCCAGTCCGCAGTGGCCTTGTCGTAGTCGGCCTGCGCGATGAGTTTACTCTTCACAAGTTCCTCGGCCCGTTTCGCATTGAGGCGAGTCAATTCCAGGGCGGCTTTCGCATTTGCCAGGTCGCCTTCTGCCTGATGAACTGAGGCCTGGTAGGTCGCCGGATCAATTTGCGCGATCACCTGCCCCTCCGTCACGGGAGAGTTGTAATCGACCATGATTTTCTGGATGGCCCCGGAAATCTGACTACCCACCTGCACACTGAGCAGCGGGTTCAAAATTCCTGTCGCTGTGACAACCTGCGTTATATCTCCGCGCCCGACGGGGGAAGTTTTGTATTCAGGCTCGTTATCTCCGCGACTCTTGATGAAGTAATAAGCCGCAAAGGAGACACCACCCAGGACGAGCAGTGCAACCAGCCACTTGAGCCAACGCCAGCTTTTTTGATCTGCCATAAGGTCGAAAATTCTCCCAATGCTACGAACACGTATTATTTAAGACTGCCTCAGAACGAGAATGTTACAAAGTTTTTCCGCACCCCCGAGGTTTACAGGAAAACGTTTCGACACGAATTACACAGATTAACACGAATTTTTCCGGAACTGGTAGGGCGCGTTACTCCGTGCGCGCCGTGGTCCGAACGTACTTTACGCGTTAGTCTATTTCACGCGCGGCGCACGGAGTGTCGCGCCTTACCCCTCCTAATTCGTGCTAATCCGCGAAATTCGTGTTGAACCTCTTTCTTCACCCAGAAATTACGCTTTTCACTTCAGCGTTTGGATTTATCCTTGGACCGTGCGCAACAGCCTACAGGAATTTCAACAGCAGCTCACCGGTGGCGTCTCTCTCACCGATGTGCAAGCGGTCACGGCTGTCGAGGAACTCGTCCGCGAAGACATTTCCGCTGAAGTGAAGGCCGATTTTTTGACTGCCCTGGCAAAAAAGGGCGAAACGGTCGAAGTCATTGCCGCCTTCGCACAGGCGTTACGCGATAAATCCATTCTACCTCCGCTCGATGCCGAAACCCGTTCGCGGGAAATTCTCGATGTGTGCGGAACCGGCGGCGACCACCTGAAAACGTTCAATATCTCGACAACTGTCGCGCTGGTCGTTGCTGCCGCTGGAGTCACGGTTGCAAAGCATGGGAATCGCGCAATCACATCGCAATCCGGCAGCGCAGATGTTCTCGAAGCACTCGGGATCCGCGTCGATCTTTCTCCCGAAGAAGCGGCCGTATCTCTGCGGGATCATCATTTCGCCTTTCTGTTTGCGCCGAAATATCATCCGGCCTTTAAGCACCTGGCCCTGGCCCGACGACTCTGCGCGCAACGTGGACAGCGCACCATTTTCAACCTGCTCGGACCCCTGCTCAACCCGGCACGCCCCACGGCGCAACTCATCGGCGTGCCACGTCCAGAGTTTTGCGAACCGCTCGCCCGTGTGTTGCAGACGCTCGGGATCCGGCGCGGCATGGTTGTCTCCGGCAAAATTCCGAAGGACGCAAACGACCCTCAAAGTGCGGACGCCTACCTCGATGAGCTCTCCATCTTTGGTGAAAACTTCATCGCTGAATTTTTCCAGGAACGCGGCTTCAGTTGTTCCACCCTTCTGCCGGAGAACTTCGGCATCCAGGCGGGAAAACTTTCTGACCTTGCCGGCGGCGATGCGAAAGAGAACGCTGAGATCACGCGTCGAATTCTGCGGGGAGACGAACGAGGCCCAAAGCGCGACGCCGTATTACTCAACGCCGCCGCCGCGCTCTTCGTAGCAAACAAAGTAAAATCCATGGGAGACGGTTGGTCCCTCGCCGAGCAAACAATCGATAGTGGCCAGGCTACTCTAAAGATAAAAGCGCTCGCTGATCGGTAACCGCAAGCCGGAAACCGCTGGAGCCATCCATTCTGCTCTCGGCGAGATTGGCATTGGACGTGTCGACACGAGGTAAAATTGACCATCCGTCTGCCCGCTTTGAGAAGACAATCGTCAAGTACCATAAAACCACAACCGCCGTTCTGTTGAGCATTACATTGAGGACGGGCGCGTCCTTTTAAGATCTGAAATACTTGATGACGCCGCTATGCCGGGGAAATAATCGCATCCACGACTTCTCGAGGCTGTGCCAAATATCTGAACTGCTGGTCGACACAGGCGGAATCCGCTAGCGCGAAATCTTGGAATATTCCTTTATATCCCTATTCGCGGTCTTGGTGGTGCAGGCTCTGGGTATGGCATCCTCAGGAGTATAAGGAAAAAGAACCTAGCTATGATGATGAGCGCTCGTCTTCTCAGTGGGGGCTTCGGAAAGAACGATAGGTGATGCCGAATATTTGTAGCATCCCCCGTAATGGGGAGAAGAAGCGGCCGTGACCAGCACGCCAAAACCAGTATTCTACTTGTTCATGTATTTCATTACCGCTTCCGTGCGGGAACGGACATGTAATTTATAATAGATGCTCTTGAGATGCGAATGAACGGTTTCGGAGCCAATGGCCAATGCCTCAGCGATCTCCTTGTTAATGTAACCTTTGGCGACGTAATTTAAAATCTCCTCTTCACGGGGCGAAAGATTTTCCGAGACCTGGGCCGAGCGTCCTCTTTTTTGAAATGACTGCACCACTTTACGAGCAATGTGGCTGGACATCGGCGCTCCTCCGCGATGCACTTCCTGAATCGCCTCCAGCAACTGGGCTGGTGCCGTGCGTTTGAGCAGATAGCCGCTGGCCCCCGCTTCCAGCGCATCAAATATCACTTCACTGTCTTCATAAACGGTGTGCATGATAATCTGCAATTTTGGCAGCATCACTTTTAACCGGCGCACACATTCCACGCCCGAAAGGACTGGCAGGTTGATGTCCACCAGCGCGACATCGGGAGGGGTTTGCGGAATCCCTTTGAGCGCTTGTTCCGCCGAAGGATAGGTGGCCAGACAACGAAAACCGGGCGCGGCCTCGATGATCAACGCGAGGCTCTGACGAATTGGTTCGTCGTCCTCCACAATGGAAACACTAATGGACATGAAGAATTTCGAACTCTCAAATTATAAATCCAGATTTCAGACTCATCGTTCCCTACTTTTTATCGGAATCTGAAAACGAATACGAGTTCCCTTTCCGGGCTCACTTTGCAGTGAAAATTTGCCTCCCAGGCTTTCCAGGCGTTTGGGCATATTTTCCAAGCCGTCGCTGGTCGCCACATTGGCGGGGCTGCCTCTGAAACCTTTGCCGTTGTCTTCAATCTGAACAGTAAACACATCCGCCTCGACTGAAAGCCGAATCCATACTTCGGTGGCTTCGGCGTGCCGGACGACGTTGTGCAATGCCTCTTTGATCACTAGAAAAATATTATGGCGAACTTCGGCTGACAACGCACAGGACGGCAGGTCAGCTGGCACATCCAGTCGGCATCGCACCGGGGTCAGCTGGAAAAAATTCTCAGCAAAGTGACAAATATAATTCGCCAGATTATCCAGCGTGTCATTCTTTGGATTCACTGCCCAGACGATCTGGTCCATGCCTTGCACTAACTCGCGTGCCGTCCCGGAAATCCTTTGAAAATGCTCGGCCACGACGGCAAAATTGCTCTGCTCTTTCTGCCCTAACTCACTCAATAACGCGATTTGCGTGAGGCTCGATCCGAGGTCGTCGTGAATATCCCTGGCAATGCGCGTCCGCTCTTTTTCAATTTGATGTTGTTGCTCGAGAAGGGCGAGGCGATGTTTATATTTTTTCACCGACACATAGCGCACCAGGCCGGTCATAGCGCTGCCGGCGAGGAGCACAGCCACGATTATAAACGCCGGGGTCTGCCAGAAATGCGGCAGAATAATTACCGCCAATGACGCGCCTTTTTCGTTCCAGACGCCGTCATTATTGCACGCGACGACATGAAATTCGTAATGGCCCGGAGCCAGATTGTTGTAGTAAGCCACCCGTCGCGTTCCTGCATCCACCCAATCGGAGTCAAATCCCGCGAGTTTGAATTTAAACCGGTTTTTTTCCGGTGAACGAAGGCTCAATGCCGTGTAACCGAACTCCAGATCCCGGTGCCCCGGCTCAACTCGCACGCCGCCTGATTCGATCGCCAAAGATTTTCGATCAGACAGGGTTTTTTCGATTACAACCGGCGGAATTACATCATTCTTGTTGAGATCAGAATTCGGATCGATCGTAGCCAGTCCTTTAGCCGTGGCGAACCAGAGTCGGCCATCTTTGGTTTTGCAAACCGAAGGCTGGGCCACAGCGCTGCATTGCTCAGTAACCAATCCATCAGCATGCCCGTAGGAAATGCACGTGATGCCCGGCCGTTTTCCCGACGCGCAATCTTCGAGTTCCTTTCGAGTCACGCGATAAACACCCGAACCACAAGTCATCCAGAAATAGCCGTTGTCATCCTCCATGGTGCTGAAAACTGCGTCGCTAAATAAACCCATCTCCCGGGTGTAATTGAAAAACTTTCCACCGCTGAACCGAAAGAGCCCATGACTCGCGGTGCCGATCCAGAACACTTCGTTGGCATCCTGATAAATTGAAAGCACCGTATCGTCCGCGAACCCATTCTGTTCGTTGAAAATTGTAAATTTGCCTTCCCGCC
>JAQGOU010000544.1 GCA_028293445.1 Verrucomicrobiales bacterium
ATCAGGCGAAATGTTGAGCTGACCAATCTTCTCTGCTTTCTCTGCGATTTCCTGAAAGGCGATGGCGATCAATTGATCTGGCTTCATTCCCACGCTGGCGAGCGCTTGTAAGGTTTTAGCATCCACATTACTCAGTGCCTGCATGCTGGTGGAAATTCCGTAGGCGCGAGCGTCGGCTTCCGCTTTCGAGTTCTCGACGGAAATGGCGACGAATTGTTTCTTTTTACCTTCGAGGCCGACTTGTGCATCCATGTCCGCCGTTTCCATCTGGTGTCTTTTCGTCTGAATGGAACGATCGGCATCCATTTGTGCCTCGCGAATTTGCCGCTTCTTCATCTCGACGGCGATTTCGGTGTTCAGCTCGTTCTCCTTGATCGCGCGTTCCTTTTCGACTGCGGCATTGCGACGGGTATAGATCGCTTCATCGGCTTGTCCCAGGAGTTTCTCGCGCGCTTCGGCTTCCAGGGCACGGGCTGTTTCAGGCGACGGTTTGATCGCGAGGATCGAGAGCCCGAGAATTTCCAAACCGAGGGAAGTGATTTCCGGCGACTCGCTTAGATTTTTCCGGACGTTCTGGACAATGGTGTCCGAGGCCCGAATGGCATCGCGCAATGGCAAGCCCTGCAATTCCTTTCGGGTCAAAACATTGATCGCGTTCACGACACGCATCGGCAGCTTGTTCGGATCTTCCGAAACATAACTTTTACCCGAGGAGTCCAGCGTGAAATTAATGAGCTGTGACACGCGCTTTGCGTCCGCGATACGAAACGTCACTTGTCCTTGTACGGTGACGTCCTGGAAATCAGCGGTGACCTCTTTAAAGATGAACGGCGCATCGCTGCTCCCGATCGGAACGGAGATCAACGATGTCGTCGGCGAGTAATAGAAAAACGCGAGGCCAATACCTTCCCTGATTAATTTGCCTTTCGAATATTGAAGGAGATATGTCGTGGGTGGTGATTTGATGAATTTGATGCCAAGCATGGTTGTCGCCTTTCTCTGAGGTAGCCGAACAAAGCGTTTGTGGCAATAAATGGGGGGCAAGTCAACGCTGTGTGCTGCGGATTGTTCAGTGGCCAGCCATCGGGCCCGTCGGCGACTCTATGAATTTTGGTTTCCTCTCGGCGTCGGTTTTGGGAAGCTATTCCAATCGCACTGATCCTGACTCATGAAAAAAACTCTCTTTCGTGGCATCTCCTTGTTCGTCGCGGCTTCCTTTTCCCTGCAAGGGGCGCAATTCAAATTCGGCGACCAAACGCTCACCGTTCCCGATGGCTTTGAAATCGAGTTGGTCACCAGCACCAACGTCGTGAAGCGGCCGGTCTCGATGGATTACGATGAGCAAGGTCGTCTTTATGTCACCGAATCCGCAGGCTCGAGTGAAAAAGTCGGAGTGCAATTGGAAAAGAAACTCGATCGCATCTTGCGCCTCGAAGATACCGATGGTGATGGGAAGTTTGATAAATCCACGGTGTTCGCCGACAAACTGATGTTTCCGGAAGGCTGCCTCTGGTTCGATGGATCGCTTTATGTTTCTTCTGTCCCGAGCATTTGGAAGCTGACCGATACCGATGGCGATGGCGTCGCGGATAAACGGGAAGAATGGCATGCCGGCAAAACGATGGGTGGTTGTGCCAACGATTTGCATGGGCCCTATTTGGGACCCGATGGTTTTATCTATTGGTGCAAAGGCGGATTCCAGGAACAGAGCTATGAAATTAATGGGAAACCGTGGGTATCGAAAGCAGCGCATATCTTTCGCGCGCGCCCGGATCACACTCGCCTTGAACCGGTCATGACCGGTGGCATGGATAATCCAGTCGGTCTCGCGTTTTCTCCGACGGGCGAACGTTTTGTGGCGGGAACATTCTTTGAGCCGCACATACCCGGTCAACGCGATGGCGTGATTCACGCGATTTACGGCGGTGTTTATGGCAAACCACATCCCGACGTTTTGGATGGCTTTGCCAAAACCGGCGAACTCATGCCGGTGATGGTTCACCTCGGCCCTGCGGCCTCGGCGACGGTGATCTCCTACAAATCCGAAGTGTTCGGCAAAGAATTCAAAGACAACCTCTTCGTCGGCAATTTCAATTTGCACAGCGTGACCCGCCACATCCTCACGCCGGACGGTGCGACCTTCAAACCGACCGACAGCGTGTTCCTCAGTTGCGATCATCCTGACTTCCATCCGACCTGCCTGCTCGAAGATGCCGACGGCAGCCTGCTCGTGATCGACACCGGTGGCTGGTATAAAGTTTGTTGCCCGACGTCACAGCTCTACAAACCCGAGGTGTTCGGCGCGATCTATCGCATCCGCCGGAAAGGCGCGCCGAAGATCGAGGATCCGCGCGGGTTGAAGATTGATTGGGCGAAATCAACTCCCGATCAACTAGCGAAGTTCTTGGATGACAATCGGCCTTACGTTGTTGAGAAAGCTCTCCAGCGTTTCGCCAAACTGGATTCGGTGGCCATTCCCACGTTGAAGAAGGCGTTAAAAGATAACAACTCGATGGAAACTCGTCGGAACGCAATCTGGGCTTTAACCCGCATTGACCACGCAGATGCGCGGGGCGCGATCCGCGACGCCTTCTTCCGAGACGACATCAATTACTATGTCAGGTCCGACGATTCCGTGATGCGAGCTGCGATGCATTCTGTCGGCCTCTGGCGTGATATGAAGGCCATCGACGCTCTGGCCCACGGCCAGTCGGAGGAGCACGCCGGTTTAACCGATCCTCTGATTGCTGCACTAGCCAGTAATGGTGCTGCGATGCGTCGAGAAGCCGCGGAGGTTTGGGGACGCGTGGCGCAAGATAAGCCATTTGCCGTTCGCCATCTGCTCAGCAGCGCGGCCGACAGTTTTCGCCTCAAGAACAAGAACGACCGCGTTCTTGATCATTCATTTATTTACGCGCTTATGGAACTGAATGACCCGAGGACAACTGCCGAAGGTCTGACGAATTCACCATCCGCCCAGCGCATCGCGTTGGTCGCCCTCGATCAAATGGATAACGGCGGACTGAAACCAGAACAGGTCACCCCGTTCCTGCTTTCCACCAACACGCAATTGAAAGAGGCCGCGGCGTGGGTCGTCAGTCATCATCCCGAGTGGGGCGACGTCTTGGCCGGTTTCTTCCGCGATGCGTTGGCGAAGAAAGAATTTTCTCCTGCTGCGCAAAATGAATTGGCCAAACAACTCTCCGAACTCGCTTCGAATGGATCTGTTCAGGAATTGATCACGAAGGCGCTGGATTCCAAAGCCACGGAGATTATCGCCCTGCGCGCGATGGCGTGGGCTGGGTTGAGCAAAGCCCCGGCCGCGTGGGCTCCTGGGATTGTGAAGATTCTCGCCGGCACGGACGCGCCGCTGATCAAGCAAGCCGTCACTACTGCGAAGAATTTGTCGTTTGAGAAGAAGCCGCAAGAACTCGTCGACGCGTTGCTGCGCATTGCCAACGATAATTCTGCGCCCGCAGAAAACCGTTTGAACGCTCTCGCGGCGGTGCACGGCCAGATTTCCGTGGATGCGCCGCTGTTTGCATTTCTCACCGCGCATCTGGATCCCAAAGGACCCGTGTTGATTCGCGGTGCGGCCACGAGCGCATTGATCCGTGTCAAACTGAGCGAAGAGCAACTGTTGTCGTTAACCGATTCCTTGAAAACATCCGGCCCGCTGGAAGTCTCGAAACTGCTCGGCG
Organism: Verrucomicrobiales bacterium; assembly: GCA_028293445.1. Taxonomy (GTDB): domain Bacteria; phylum Verrucomicrobiota; class Verrucomicrobiia; order Limisphaerales; family JACDHS01; genus CBHWET01. The sequence goes on from JAQGOU010000544.1 coordinate 3,702, forward strand.
CCTTTGAGCGTTCGACGAATGAAGCGCTTGGATTGAAAGTCGTCGCGACACTAAAGGAAGCCAAAGCCCTCAAGAGCGTGCGCGGCGAAACCTTGAAACAGCATCTCGGAAAATATCCAGCCGCTGTGCAAGTAAAACTCGACGAGTTGATCGCCACCTTGAACGTCGATGCTGGTAAACAAGCCGCTCATATCAACGATCTCCTCGCCTCCCTCAAAGACGGCGACATTCGTCGTGGCCAACTGCTTTTCAATAGTCCGAAGACCGCATGCTCATCTTGTCACGCGATTGGCTACGGCGGCGGTCATGTCGGTCCTGATCTGACGAAGATTGGCCAGGTCCGCACCGAGCGCGATCTCCTCGAAGCGATTGTTTATCCGAGCGCCAGCTTTGTCCGCAGTTTCGAACCGATGATCGTCACGACCAAGGACGAGGATTACAGCGGCATCGTGAAAAAGGATAACGCCGACGAAGTCGTGCTCGTGACCGGTCCGAACGCCGAGTCGCGCATTGCCCGCGCCGATATCACCGAGATGCGCCCCGGAAATGTTTCCGTCATGCCGCAAGGTCTGGATGAACAGTTGTCGAAACAGGAAATGGCCGATCTGATCGCCTTCCTGAAGGCGGTGCGCTGGTAAACGTCAGCCACCGGGCGGGTGGGGAAAGGAGCAATCTTAAAAAACTCATTCCCGCCGGAGGCATCGGTCCCTTTCTTGGTATCCCGACGATTCCGGATGCTAAACGTCTACTTTCTGCGCAAAGAGGTGGTTTCGGATAGGAAAAGGAGAGCGGTTTGCCATTTCCGTGCCGTCCAGAAACCCGAGGTTGGACTGCTGGCCAGGGAACGGGGTTTTGGGAAGCAAAATGGAAATATTTGGTCAAATATTTGTATTTCGGGAAGCAAAAGGTCGTCTTTTGGCCATTTGGAACCGTTCGTGGAAGCAAAATGCCATGAAATGACCAAATAAAAGTATTCTGGGAAGCAAAATGGTTTTATTTCATCAAA
>JAQGOU010000615.1 GCA_028293445.1 Verrucomicrobiales bacterium
CCTGCTGTCCAACGCCGTGAAGTTCAGCAGTCGCAGGCACAAGCCGGCGGTCGAAATCACGGCACGCGAAGAGGAAACCGAATTTATTTTTGGGGTGGAAGATAATGGCGCCGGATTTGATATAAAACATGCGGATCGTCTTTTCGGTGTGTTCCAACGTTTCCATACGACAGAGGAATTCGAAGGAACCGGGTTAGGCCTCGCCATTGTCCGCCGCATTATTCTTCGTCATGGCGGGCGCATCTGGGCGGAAAGCGAACGGGACAAAGGAGCAAAGTTTTATTTTACCCTGCCACGAAAGGCTGCGAGCTGATCCCACTGCATCATCGATTGAAGATATTTTCATTTTGTTTCACCGGGATTTGCCTCAGGTTGGTTCCAACCCAAACGTGGATACAAGCCTCATAGAAAAGTCGGTCGGCAAACGTGGCAAAATCTTGCTCGTCGAGAATGATGCCGTTCTGGCTCGTACGCTTGAACAGCGGCTCAGCGCGATGAATTATTTGATCGTCGGCATTGCGCTCAACGGGACCGACGCAATCGAAAAAGCAGAGGACCTCCGTCCTGATCTCGTTCTGATGGATATTCAGATTCGCGGTGCCGTCGACGGGATCGAAGCGGCCGACCAAATTCGTACGGGCTTTCAGATTCCCGTCGTCTATCTGGCATCCAAAACAGATGAATACACGATAGCCCGAGCGAAGGTTACCAATCCGCTAGGCTACATATTTAAACCATTTGAAGAACGCGAATTGGAAATCACCGTGGAAATGGCGATCTACAAACATCAGGTGGAACAGGAACGCGAAGGCCTGATGCGCGAATTGCAGGAAGCGATGGTTGAGGTGCGCCGTCTCAGTGGACTGTTGCCCATTTGTATTTCGTGCAAACAGATCCGTGATGACCGTGGATCCTGGAGTCGCTTGGAGGAATACATCACCAAAAATTCCAAGGCGCGCTTCACCCACGGATATTGCCCGGATTGCGCGCGTAAATTCCGTGAAGGCGTCAAGGTAGAGTGACTGGAGAGCTCAGATTTCCTTTGGCAAGTATACTTCATTAACGCATTTTCTTGCCGTGGCTGTTCTTGTCCTTGAAAACCTGACCAAAGTTTATAAAACGCCGGATGGGCGGGGGATTCTTGCTTTGAAGGATCTGACTTTGGATTTGAATGCAACCGAACTCCTCGTTTTGGTTGGGCCTTCTGGCTGCGGAAAAACAACTACGCTCCGGCTCATTGCGGGTTTGGAAGATATCTCCGGGGGGCAGATCGTTCTTCATGGCGAACCTTTAAATGGTGTCCCGCCGAAAAACCGAGACATCGCGATGGTGTTCCAAAGTCATGCGCTATTTCCCCACATGACGGTTTATGAAAACCTCTCGTTCGGATTGAAATTGAGGAACCTCTCCCGTACGGAAATTGATGAACGCATCCGGTCGGCCCTCGAAACGCTCGGGCTCTCGGATAAGCTGAACCGCAAACCCGATGAACTTTCCGGCGGTGAAGCACAACGGGTCGCCCTTGGCCGCGCCCTGGTTCGTCAACCGAAACTCTTTCTCCTCGACGAACCTCTGTCCAATGTGGACGCGCCGACGCGAATACAACTCCGTTGTGAGATCGCTAAACTGCAACAGAAGCTCGGTCGGCCGATGATTTACGTGACACACGACCAGAAAGAAGCGCTAACGCTCGGGAACCGCATTGCTGTCCTCAACAAAGGGGAACTCCAACAGATCGGAACTCCGGCGGAAATCCGCCAGAAACCAGCCAATGAGTTCGTGGCGGCGTTCTTCGCGGTCAGTCCGTAACAAGCGTAAACAGGTCTACAAACTTCTTGGTGTCGCGGTTCCTTAATGCTTAATTCCAATCGATGACTCTGGCGCTGCACGAATTTCATGACGGGCTTAACGCAACGTTTACAACGATCAACGGCATGGAGGTTGTGAACGATTTCGGCGATTACCTGGCTGAATATACAGCCCTGCAAAATTCCGTAGGTGTCCTGGATTTAAGTTTCCGCAGCCGGATCTGCCTCGCGGGCGCCGACCGTCAGAAGTTTCTCAATGGCCAGGTCACGAATGACGTAAACAAGCTCAAAGCCGGAGAAGGTTGCTACGCGGCGTTGATTACCGCCAAAGGCAAGATGCAGAGCGACCTCAATATCTACAATTTGGAAAATGAGTTACTCTTGGATTTTGAGCCGGGCCTGAGCGATGCCATTTCGCAACGACTCGACAAATACATTATCGCTGACGATGTGCAGGTGGTTGATGTGGCGCCTCACTACGGTTTGCTCAGTGTGCAGGGACCGAAAGCAGCGGAGACCATTGCGAAACTCGACCTTGGAATAGCCATTCCGCAACAGCCGATGTCATTCGCCAGCGTCAAGAGCGACATGCTCGGCGAAATCTATTTAATGAATCAGCCCCGCGTTGGCGGCAGTGGGTTCGACTTGTTTGTCCCAACGAATGCGCTCGGAGCCGTGGCCGACAAACTGATTGCCGCTGCGAAGGAATTTGGTGGACGCGCCTGTGGATGGCGAGCGCTGGAAATCGCGCGTGTTGAAGCCGGCCTTCCCCGTTTCGGCGCGGATATGGACGAGAACAACTTGCCGCCTGAAGCCGGTCTGGACAAACGCGCGATCAGTTACACGAAGGGCTGTTATATTGGCCAGGAAGTCATCGCGCGCATCCGCACCTACGGGCAGGTGGCAAAAGCGTTGCGGGGGTTGCGTCTGCCTGATGAATTGAAAGCATTGCCATCACGCGGCGAGAAGGTCTTTCTCGGCGATAAGGATGTTGGCTACATCACGACCGCGATCTTTTCGCCGAAGCTAAAAGCCAACATCGCACTCGGGTACGTCCGACGCGAAGCGAACAAGATTGGCACGGAGTTGGTCTTAAAAACCAGCGAGGGCAACATTCCCGTAAAAACCGTTGAGTTACCCTTTGCTTAAGCCGCCAATTTCAAGTGCCCCTTGCCATGGCGGCCGAAGTTGGCCGAACTCTTGAGCCTTCGCTTAAACCCGCGACGACGCTCCTGGGTTTCTTCCGTGGAATACAGCTTCGTTGCCAAATCAAGAAAGCCGGACTGCAACTCAGCAACGGTCATGTTTTTCGGCGTCACATTAATATCGAACAAAGTGCAAAGTTCCCAGGCACGGTCGCGAATCACTCGGTCCTCCTTTTTCAACCTTTGATAAAGCGGCGTGCCTGGAAAAGCGGTCATAAATGTAATCTGCACTTCGAACAGCCCGGACTGCTTTACGAACTGATGAACCTCATCGAAGCTTTCCTGGGTGTCACCATCGAGACCAAAAACAAAACAGCCATTCACGGTAATGCCGTAGGATTGAATCCTGGCGATGGCTTCGAGATAGAAATCGGTTTGGCGCGCTTTCCAGTCCCCCTTTAATTCCACGCCGGCCAGATTCGCACCCCGCGGGCTTTCAAGGCCAATCAGAACCTGCTGGCAACCTGCGTCTCGTATCAATCCAAGCAACTCATCGTCCTTTGCGACGTTAATGTCCGTTTCGGTGAACCAACGCAATTTCTCCTTTGCCAACGCTCGCATCAGCTCTTTTGAGTGACGCATATTGACGAAGCTGTTGTCGTCCGCGAATTCGATGAACGGCCTGGGCCAGATTTCTTTGATGGCGTGAATCTCGGCTATAACTTTCTCGACTGGTTTTAGTTTGTAATTGGGCGTGAGAAGAATTGAGCTGGCGCAAAATTCGCAGCGATGTGGACAGCCTCTCGTCGTCTGGACCGTGATGCGATTGTATTTATCAGGGTCCAACAGATCGAAACGCGGCAACGGCGCGTCACGCAGATCGAACGAAGCTCCCACAGGCGACCGATACACCGGCTTGAGATTTCCATTTTCGAAGTCGCGCAGCACTTCCGGCCACAGCAACTCCCCTTCCCCAATGACGACACTGCTACAGTATTCTTTGGCCTGCTCGAAAAGAGCCGAGACCGTAATGCCGCCCATCACAACGGGAATCTTTTTGCTCTCGTAAAAATCCGCGACGTCCAGGGCTTCGTAGAATTGGGCGGTGAATGTGCTGATCGCTACGAGATCAAAATCCACCGGAAGTAACGGCAACTTCCGCATATCGGCAATCTCCAGATATTCGACCTCGTACTTTTTCGGAGTGAGCCCGGCGAGCGTCAAGAGACCGAGACTTGGCAACGAGGCGATGGTTTTATTGCGCTCCACAAAACCTGGCAATGTGAGGCCAAGCTTCGTGAGTTCCTCGTTGTGCGCACGCACACCGCTCATGGCAATGAATCCGATTTTCATAACTTAATGACCTCCAAAATTGTAATGCACGCGCCGGCGATCAGGCTACACACTGGAAGCGCAAATAAACTACGGAGTTTCGGAAAGTGCGCGGCGAGAACACAGCAGATTGGCATCGTCACTGCCCCAAGCAGAAACGCCTGCGAAGCCAGAGTGGGAAACTGCCCGGAACTCAATGCCAACTTTCCCGTCACGTAGAACATGAAATTAATCAACGCCAATCCGAAGCAGGAAATATGGCCAAGTCGATAGAGTCGTCGTTTCCAACTACCATAACCACCCAACCAATTCTCTTTGTGGAAATTCATTCCGAGAACGGCGCCACCGGCAAACCCGAGCAGAACCCAAAGCCAGGCAATCGCTAAATTGAGCTGAAGTGACGCGTTCATAAGTGGAGATTTCCTTCAATTCTCCCGTTATCCGAATTTAGCCGCCGGCGCATACCTGATCTGTAACGCGGCTTGCCTTAAAAGTGTTAATCGATAAAAGTGATGTCCCATCGATTTTATCGATGTCCACTCATGAACCTTCACCACCTTGAGATTTTCTATTACGTCGCAAAACATGGTGGCATCAGTGAAGCCGTCCGCAACATTCCCTACGGCATTCAGCAACCGGCGGTGAGCGGACAAATTGCGCAGCTCGAAGAGTTTCTGGGCGTAACGCTTTTTCAGCGCCGTCCATTTGAGCTGACTGCACCCGGGCGCGAGCTTTTTGCATTCGTTTGCCCCTTCTTCGAACAGATCGGACCGGTGATGGCGAAGCTACAGGGCGGGGTTTCGCATAATATCCGCATCGGTGCCTCCGAGATTATTTTACGCGAACATTTGCCCGACATGGTGCAAAAGGTCCGCACTAAATTCCCTCAGCTTAAAATCAGCTTACGTGAAGCAAACCAGCCTGAACTGCAAAACCTTCTTGAGCGGGATCAGATCGACATTGCGATTACGCTGATCCACGAAAAGACGCCAGCGGCACTTTGCTCGCAGCCGCTCTTGAATCTTCCGGTAATCCTGCTCGTGCACAAAAGCAGCAAACTCAAATCAGCCGACGAATTGTGGAGGCGCGACAAGATTACGGAATCCCTCATTGCCCTGCCGGCGAAGGAAATCGCCACGCAACAGTTTCAACAGGAATTGGCACGTCGTGGAATTGATTGGTTTCCAAGCGTCGAAGTCAGCTCACTCAATCTCGTGGAAACTTACGTGGCAAAAGGCTACGGCATTGGACTTTCGATTCGTGTTCCACAAACCAAATTGTCTCCCGATGTTAGGGCGCTGGAGCTTCCAAACTTTCCTTCCGTCACCTTGGGCGTGATCTGGCGTGGGAAACCATCGGCACTGACGCAGACGTTTGTCGATGAATTGAGCAAACGCGCCCGCGACGTCAGTGCCGAAATTAAATAGAACTCCTGCCTGATTAGAGTTTCCAACCTTTGCGGTAGTGATGCTGGATGAATTGATCCGCTTCCGGACAATTCTTTGCTTTAAGATGTTTTGAATCCCATTCCAGTTTCTTGCCGACGCGGAAGGCCACGTTTCCGAGCAATACCGATTCACTCAAATCGCCCGAGTAATCGAAATTGCACAGCGTGGTTCCACCATTCTTGATCGCGTGGATCCACTCGGCATGGTGTCCCTTGGATGGCGCAATCGTTTGTGGCGGCGGGGTGAATCCGGTGAAATCCTTTTCCGGCAACAAGACGTAGCGGCCATAATCGGCAAGCAACATTCCTTTTTCGCCGATAAACAATGAACCGTCGCCATCCCACTTCGGCAAACTGCCGTCGGCGAACTGGGGCGGGCGATGGAGCTTCCCATCCTTTTCGCCGTGATACCAATTCAGCTTGCCGGAGAAGGTCTTCGTCTCAGGGTACTGATAATGCACCGTCAGCCACGACGGGGTCGTGATGGCGTCGACGGTTGGACCTTCGGTCTCAACGGTCAACGGCGTGTGAATGCCGAGCGCCCAATGCGATAGATCCATGTGATGACAGGCCATGTCGCTCAACGTGCCGCCACCGAAATGCCAAAACTTGCGCCACCACATCGGAACGTATTCCGGGCTGTAGGGCGTTTCAGAAACAGGACCGAGCCAGAGGTCCCAATTCAAGTTCTTTGGCACGGGCGCTAACGGGGGGTTGCCCGGGAAGTTGTAAACGCGTCCAACCCAGACATGCACTTCTTTGACTTTTCCAATGGCGCCACTCTGGATCACTTCCACCACCCGACGATAATTGTCGGTCGCATGAATCTGCGTTCCCATTTGCGTGACGCATTTATGTTGGCGCGCAAGCTCCTGAATACGGCGACATTCCGAGATTGTGTGTGTGAGCGGTTTTTCGCAGTAGGCGTGACGTCCACTCTTGATGGCGGCGGCGGTGGCCACGGCGTGGGTATGATCGGTAGTGGCAACGACAATAGCGTCGATGTCCTTTTGGTCGATTAAGCGGCGGAAGTCGCTGTAGGTTTTTGCGCTGGCATGGTTCGCCTTGGCTTTGCCGAGATACAATTCATCGACATCGCAAAGTGCGACAATGTTTTCGCCCTCCACGCCCTTAATGTTTTCCGCGGCGCGATTAGCGGTGCCGATACAGGCGATGTTCAGTTTGTCATTGGGAGAAATTTTATTTCGACCGAACGAACTGGCTTTACCGATGAAGAAAACGCCCGCGGCAGTGGCGGAAGTCTTCCAGATAAAATTGCGGCGTGTGATCTGATGTTTCATAAAATGTTTTACGTCGTCGGAGGAATTGCTGGCGAGTAAATCGGAAAGGAAACGGGGTTTCAAGTTTTTGTCGTGATGATCGTTGCGAAGAAACTGTCGTCGCTGGCCTCTGGCGCAATTGCCCAATTTCAATATACAAACCGCGCGGCGTGTATTAATTCTCCGTCCAGCGCACAATCACACCACTATGAAATGGGAATATTACACCGTACTGTTTGAGGCTTCAGGATGGTTTGGCGGCGAATTGGATGGCCAAAAGTTCAATGACCGTTTGAATCGCCTCGGTGAGGATGGCTGGGAGTTGGTTAGCGTTTTTGATACAAATGAGCATCC
>JAQGOU010000626.1 GCA_028293445.1 Verrucomicrobiales bacterium
CCGGTCGCGTGCGATGACGTAATTGGCTTCGTCCTCATTGGATTGAGCAATCCGGGCGAACGTATCGCCGTTTTCGGTCTTGGGTCCGAGGATGTATTGAATCCGCCACGGAGCATGCAGGTTGTCCATCTGCCCACGCTAAAAAGGATATGCGAAATTGCAAATGCTTTCGCTTGCGTTTAAGTTTCTCTGGGCAGCGCTGCATTAAACTTGAAAATGTCTCCCCGAAGCGCGCAGCCTCTCGTGTATGAAAAAATGGATCATTCGGTTGGTTATCATTTGTTTCGTTCTCCTGATCGTCGGCCTCGTCGCGGTATTTTTCTCAATGAACAGCCTCGTCAAACGCGGCGTGGAAAAAGTCGGACCCATGATCACACAAACCAGTGTCAAACTGGACAGCGCGAACATTTCTCCATTTTCAGGCAGTGGACAATTGCACGGTCTGGTTGTCGGAAATCCGAGCGGATACAACACCCCTTCAGCAATTAAGGTCGGAGACATCAAAGTGGCTGTTGAGGTGAAGTCCGTGTTCTCCAGTGTTGTCGTCGTCGACTCGTTTGTGATGGAAGCCCCGGAAGTGACGCTTGAAGGCGGCATTGGCGGTAATAACCTTTCCAAGCTATTGGACAATATCAGCTCCGTCGCGGGCGCAGATGAGGGGACGACATCCACAGCTCAAAAACCGGCTGAAGGAGGTAAGAAATTTCGGGTGAAAGACATTTTGATCAAGGGCACGAAGGTGAATGCGAGCCTGACCGGGATGGGCGGCAAGACCGTGACACGTACGCTGCCCGACATCCACCTGACGAACATTGGGACCGATGGTGACGGCGTTTCCTCTGCGGAACTCAGCAAAAAAGTGGTTCGAGAGATTTTGGCGAGCACGATCAAGGATCTGAGCAGTTCAACTGGTCTGCTCGGTAAAGAAGTGCAGGGACTCGGAAAAGGAGCCGCAACGCAAGTGGAGAAGGCGAGCAAAAGCTTGAAGGGATTGTTCAATAAATAAGAGACCTCATCGACGGTAAGTCTGTACGGGATCGTGCTGTTCTGACGGGGAAAACTCGAATTGTTACGAATCCCATTCCATTTTCAGAGGCTCCAGCATTGACTTTCTCCCTCTGAAATCTAATCTCGCGCTGTTCCCATGTCTCTGCAGCAAAAACTCCATCATGAACAACTCCATCCTAAAACGTCTCTCAAAATCCATTGCTCTCGGTCTGGTGCTGTGTGCATCTTTGACCCAGACTTCTAAAGCTCTCGATAACGGAATCGATCCCAATAACCTTCAGAAAGGCGATTGGGTTTATGTCCTGTCAACCGCAGCCAACCAACTTGGCGGAAACGTGCCCAGCGTGACGAACGTGGCCAGTCTCATGAGCTACGAAAAAAGCCAGGGAATGTATTTCATCGTCATCAAGTCAGGTGAAGGCTCGACTAATTTTCCAACCGCTGGTCAACAGTTGACCACCAGTGTGATCAATGCGGCGCATACCGCTGGTTTGAAAGTGTTCGGTTATACCCGTTCTTACGGGGTTAATATCAATGGTGAAATCGCGATTGCGACGAACATCATGAACAATGGCGCGGATGGTTATATTATCGACGCTGAGATCGAATGGGAAACCCTCTCCAGCAACGCCACCAAGGCGACCAATCTGTTGCAGGGGATTAAGAACGTGTTCCCCAATCGTTTCCTTGGACATGCACCCTCGATGTATATCAGCCTGCACTCGTCGTTCCCCTACAAAACATTCGGTTTGTTGTGCGACGCCGTGATGCCTCAGGCTTATTGGCATGAGTTCGGCATTAGTTCCACACAATGTGCGGCCGACCTGGATACGGAATGGAATAACTTTTACAACGGCCTGAGTCCGGCATGGTCCGGAGCGATCAAGCCGATTGCGCCAGTCGGTCAGGGATGGAACGGGGTCACGACCACGGAAATTGATAATTTCTACGACGCAGTAAAGAACAGTGCGAATCCGGCGAGTCCCGGTGGTTATCAAGGAATGAGCTGGTGGAGATCCGATCTTCATACTGCTACGATGTGGACCGCCATTGGGGGAAACAGCATCGGCATCGATACAACGATTCCGCCGGTCATCACTGCGGTTGACGCGATCAACATCACCAGTAATTCGGCGAAAATCACGTGGACCACGGATCAAAGCTCTGACAGCGTTGTGAACTATGGGCTGACCGCTTCGTACGGAACTTCAAAGACGAACGTCAACTCCGTCACCAGCCATAGCGTGAATCTTACGGGTTTATCATTGGGGACGACCTATCACTACCGGGTGAAATCAAAGAACATCAATGACGTTACAGCGACTTCCGGTGACTTTACCTTTGTCACTGCCACGGGCATTGCGGATATCACGGTTGATAATCCTGCGGCGACCGTCGTCGGCACATGGTCGACTGGATCTTCAGCAACCGACAAGTTTGGTGCGGATTATCGTTTCAAATCGGGCGGCACGGGCGCGGCGTATTTGCAATACACCCCGAACATCGCGACGCCGGGTGATTACAATGTTTACTCATGGTATGCCGCTGGAGGCAACCGCACGGTGGCTGCTCCTTACACGATTTCCTATAACGGCGGGTCGGCCGGCGCGACGGTGAATCAACAAGCCACGGGCGGTAGCTGGGTCCTTCTCGGCACGTTTAACTTCGCCAGCGGAACCGGTGGTAACGTGATCGTCAGCGACAATTTTGCTGATTCAGCAAACGTGGTGATCGCGGACGCCATTAAATTCAGTTTTGTTTCCCCCGGTTCGGCGCCCGCCGCGCCGAGTGGTTTGACTGCCACAGCGATCAGCTCCAGCCAAATCAATCTCAGCTGGACAGATAACGCCAACAATGAAACTGGCTTTACCGTTTCGCGCGGCACGAACAGTGGTGGACCTTATACGGATATCTTCACAACGGCGGTGAACGTAACCGGCTACACCAACACGGGCCTCGCCTCCAGTACCACTTATTACTATGTGGTCCGCGCGGTGAATGGAGTCGGGTCTTCGGCTCTATCGGCCCAGGCAAGTGCTACGACCCAGTCTGGGTTGCCTTTGGCGCCAAGTGGTCTGAGCGCAACGGCAATCAGTTCCGGTCAAGTGGATTTGAGCTGGGCCGACAACTCCAGCAACGAAACCGGTTTCATTGTCCGCCGCAGCCTGACTTCCGGTGGACCTTACACAGATATTGTGACGAGGGGAGCCAATGTCACCACCTATTCCGACACAAGTGTTGGATCCGTCACGACTTACTACTATGTGGTTCGTGCGACCAACAGTGCAGGTTTATCGGCGAACTCGGCGCAGGTGAGTGTTACGACCCCGTCCGGTGCGCCAGTCGCTCCGAGTGGCTTGGTTGCGACGGCTTGGACTTCTACTTCGATCCGCCTGAGCTGGACGGATAACTCGAACAATGAAGCCAATTTCATTGTCGGACGTGGTACGGCCTCTGGAGGTCCTTATAGCGATATCGCCATCCTTGGTGCGAATGTCACCACTTACACGAACACGGGCCTGACCACTGGCACGACCTATTACTATGTGGTCCGTTCCTCCAATGGTAACGGTTCATCGGTGAACACGGCTCAGGCCAGTGCTGCACCGATCGCAGACATCGTCATTGATAATCCAGCGGCGACTGTGACCGGGACCTGGACTACCGGCACGGCTTCGACGGACAAATTCGGCACCGACTACCGGTTCCTTAGTGCGCCTGGTACCGGGGCTAATAATCTGAAATACACACCGACCATTGCCGTCGCCGGTAAATACGACATCTATGAGTGGCATACCCAAGGCGCAAATCGCACGACGAATGCCCCAGTCGTGGTGGCCTTCAGCGGCGGTTCGGTGACTAACCGTGTTAACCAACAGATTAACGGTGGAACTTGGGTTCTGCTTGGAAACTACACCTTCGCGACCGGCACCACCGGCAACGTGAAGATTCAAGACAACTACACCGGCACCGTTGTGATTGCCGACGCAGTGAAGTTCGTCCTCAATAACTAAGGCTTGCGATGAGCGGCGAAGCACTCGGCTTCGCCGCTCACAAACCTTTTCCGTAGTCTGCGCGCTCGTGACGCCATTCGCTTCTGCAGCATCCCAGCTAATTCTTCGCGGTTTGTTTAGTGACGACCACTTCCTTCTGGACGAGGGGCGTTTCTTGAGCGGCCTGTCGATTGCCAAAACCCAACTTCGCCGGATTTCGCACGAGCGTGTTGTACATCTCTTTTTTGTTTCCCGTTGCGGAGGATATCGGCCACGTCACGAGATATAACGCGCCACCCGCCAGTGTGGCGACCATTCCCAATGGACGCACAATGACCGCATCGGTGAGCTTGTAGGTGAGAACTCCACCTGGCTTCTCGGTTTCAGCGAAGGCGTGTGCCGATGAAAGAAGGAGCGCTAGCGTAACTGCGGATAATCCAGTCCCTTTTGTTGTGGTTTTCATGGGGAAAGATTTAGGCAGTGAAATGGGAATAGGACAATGAGGTGAGGAGTCTTTGCACCGTTCAGTGGATCACGTAATCAGGGCACCAAAGAACCCTATGTGAACAGATCATCGTGAAGCGAGATGCCTTAGCCTGCGAAATCGACGAAGTTCTTTAGCAATTGCAGACCTATCGTCTGGCTTTTTTCGGGATGAAACTGTGTCGCGAAAACGTTGTCCTTCCACACCGATGACGCGAACGTATCCCCATAAGTCGTATTCGTAGCCACGATAGATTTATCGACGG
>JAQGOU010000628.1 GCA_028293445.1 Verrucomicrobiales bacterium
CAACTCGGCTACATGGTGATGGCTGTCGGTTTACAGGGGCCAACCGCCGCGATGTATCATCTGACCACGCACGCCTTTTTTAAAGCACTGCTCTTTCTGGGCGCTGGTTCAGTCATTCACGCCCTACATCATGAGCAGGACATCTGGAAAATGGGCGCATTGAAAAAGAAGATGCCGATCACCTTTTGGACATTCCTGATCGGTACCCTGGCGCTTTGTGGTGTTCCTCCGTTGAGTGGCTTTTATAGCAAAGATGAAATTCTCGCCGCGGCTTACGAACACAACCTCGCACTGTTCGTCGTCGCGACGCTTGTGGCCGTGCTCACCACGTTCTACATGTTTCGACTCTTCTTCGTGGCGTTCCTCGGAAAAGCGAAGTCGGAATCCGCGGATCATGCCCATGAATCTCCGGGAATCATGACGGCACCGTTGCAATTTCTTGCCGTTCTCTCGGCAGTGGGTGGACTCGTGGGTCTCGAACATTTTATCAGCAAAGCGTTCATCGTTGGCGAAGAACATCATTTCTCTTTGGTGGAAAGCTGGTTTGCTCCGTTCAGTAGCGCACCGGTCGCCGCTGCGTTCGGTTTGCTGGCCGTAGTCGTCGGTCTGAGCGCCGCCTTTCATTTCTACTGGAATGCTTCGGTCGATCCTGTGCCCGAAAAAATCGGCTTCCTCGCGCGCTGGATGCGTAATCGTTTTTACTTCGACGAAATTTATTCTGGCATCATCCAGATCACTCATGAGGCGCTTGCCAAATTTGCTGACGCCATAGATCGCTGGATTGTGGCTGGTCTGTTGGTGCGTGGTTCGCATGGCACCACTGAGCTGGTTGGACGCGTCTTGCGCCTGGTGCAGACGGGCAATTTACAAACCTACGCGTTTCTGCTCGTCGGAGGCGTCGCGATTTTACTGTACCTGGTTCTGTTTCTTCACTAAATGAATTCGCTGCTGACAGATATTATCGCCGCACCGCTGATTGGGGCGTTACTGGTCCTTTTGATTCCGCGCGATTATAAGTTGATCATCCGCATGGTCGCGCTGATTTCGACAGCAATCTCCATGCTGTGTGCGATCGCTTTGTTCTCTCGATTTGAGGCCGGTGCAACGCACTATCAGTTCGAGCAAGTCATTCCGTGGGTAACGTCTTTGGGCATCAATTACCACGTGGGCGTTGATGGCGTGAACGTCGGCTTAATTCTCATGGGTGGCATTGTCGCCTTCGCCGCGGCGTGTGTGTCGCGCGAAATCACAAAGTTCGAAAAGGAATTTTATCTCCTGCTCCTGGTCATGACCGGTGGAATTCTTGGTGCTTTCGCGTCGCTGGATCTTTTCTTCTTCTACTTCTTCCATGAACTCGCACTCGTGCCGACGTTTATCATGATCGGCGTGTGGGGCAGGGGAGAGAACAAGAATTACGCGACCTTCCAAATCACACTTTATCTCAGCCTCGGTGCGCTCATTGCGCTCGTTGGTTTAATCGCTCTTTATCTCCAGTTGCCGGTGACAGAACGCACCTTCGACATCGCCGCGATCACCAGTTACTTGCAAAAGAATCCGATGGCACTCGGTGCGCAGAATTTTATTTTCCCGCTCTTGCTCTTCGGTTTCGGAATTCTAGTTTCTCTTTGGCCGTTTCACACCTGGGCACCGCTTGGATACGGTTCGGCCCCAACGGCGACAGCCATGCTGCACGCTGGCGTTCTGAAGAAGTTCGGACTCTACGGCATTATTCGCATTGCGCTTCCGCTGATGCCGCAAGCCGCCCAAAGCTGGCTGCACATCATCGCGCTGCTTTGCCTTGGCAATATTGTTTACTGCGGTTGGGTGGCTATGCGTCAACGTGATCTGAATTTGCTCATCGGCAATTCGAGTGTCGCGCATATGGGCTTTTGTTTCCTTGGCATTGCCAGCCTGAACCTTATTGGCATTAGCGGCACGATTATGGTCATGATCGCGCACGGTTTGCTCGCGGCGCTGACGTTCTCGTTGAGCGGCTATCTCTATCAGAAGACCAATACGCTCAACATGGATCAGTGGGGTGGTCTCCTGCGCAAACTGCCGTTCATCGGGGCCGTCATGGTCTTCGCAATGATGGCCGGATGTGGCTTGCCGGGCTTTGCTAATTTCATCGGCGAAATGTTGGTTCTGTTCGGCGCATGGAAGACGGTGTTTAACGTGCCACACTTTGTCGTCGTCGCTGCCGTGTGGGGAGCCTCGGTCATTGGTGCTGTTTATATGCTGCGCGCTATACGAAGTATCCTCCACGGTCCTTTGAACGAACAATGGAAAGACGTTTCCGACACCTCGTCTGTCTGGCAGAAGCTTCCTTATGCACTGTTGCTCGCCAGCCTGCTCATATTTGGGTTTTTCCCGCGCCTTCTGACCGACAAGATCAACCCCAGTGCCAAAACGATCGTAGACATGGCGACCGGGGAAGCCGTCGTGAAACAACTCACGGCACGACTGCATTCAGCGAAATAATTCATGAACCTGATGATTTTAGAATTGGCGGTCGTCGTCCTCGGTTTAGGGATTTTGCTCGGGGATTTATGGACGGCCGCGCATCAAAAGCATCTGCTCGGTTATGCGGCAGCGGCTTTGCTCGGCGTCATTCTGCTCGCCAGTTTCTTTGGACTCGAGCAAGTCGGTTCCGGTCCGGCTTACGCGTTCAACAACATGCTCGTTCTCGACGGTTTGGCGGTGTTCTTTAAACGTTTCTTTCTCATCGCAGCCATTCTGGTGCTGTTGATGTCCGTGGAATTCTCCAATCGGATTCAAAGTGGCATCTCAGAGTTCTATTGCCTGATTCTTTTCGCGCTCACCGGAATGATGTTCGCGGCTTCAGCCAATGATTTCATCATGGTCTTCGTTGCTCTGGAGTTGATCTCCGTGACCTTTTACGTGCTGAACAGTTTCCAGCGTAATCGCCTCGCCTCGTTGGAAGCCGGGATCAAATATCTGATCCTCAGCGCACTGTCGGCCGCATTTCTCGTCTTTGGTATTGCCCTCGTTTTTGGGACAACGACCTTTACCAATTTCGCCGATATCCAAAGAGCGCTTGTTGCAAATCCAGCACTGGCCGGTAATGGCCTCTTTCTTCTCGGCGTGTTGATGATCATTGTGGGACTGGGCTTCAAGATCGCTGCGTTCCCGTTTCAAATCTGGGCGCCGGACGTTTATCAAGGGTCACCCACTCCTTCCACGGCGTTTCTCGCGGTCGGTTCCAAAGCCGCCGGCATCGTTCTGTTGCTGCGCGTCTTGTTCGTGGCTGTTCCTGCAGTAACCCAACATTGGAGCAAACTGCTCATCATTATTTCTGCGATTACGATTCTCTACGGCAACCTCTGCGCGATTCCACAACGCAATCTTAAACGTCTCCTTGGTTACTCCAGCATTTCAAACGCAGGGTATCTGTTGCTTGGCTTCGCGGCATTGAGTCAGGCGGGCAAAGCCGCAATTCTTTATTATTTGGCTGGATACCTCTTCACCGTCGTTGCGGCGTTCACGGTCATTTGTTTGGTAACGCGCGACCGGGATTCCGACGACATCACGGTCCTGGCGGGTTTGCATCGTCGTTCGCCACTTCTGGCCATGGCCCTGACCATGGCGATGGTCTCCCTCGCCGGCATCCCACCCTTGGCAGGATTCTTTGGCAAGTTTCTTTTGCTGAAAGCGGTCGTTGAACAGGGCGCGACGAATTCCGCTTACTACTGGCTCGTGGGCATCACAGTTTTTGGTGTTGTCATCTCGCTTTACTATTACTTCGGCGTCATTCGCGCGATTTACTGGTCAAAGGATGTCACGGACTTTTCCCCGATCACGGTTTCCTGGCCAGCGAAGCTTTCATTGGTCGTTTGCATGGCGGCAATTCTTTACCTTGGTCTCCTGCCCGGTAAGCCGCTCAAACTCTCCGAAGATTCAGCGCTCGCTCTCACCACCCCGGTTTCTGGTTCGAAACAACTCTTTCACTGACCTTCAATGGTTGGTTCAACGACGGTTCTCCGTGCGAATCGTTGGCCGGTGCCGACGGCTCTGTTTCGCGTCGCGCGCCCGTGCTATTCATGTCTAAAAAGGTGTCCTTTTCTGCTCTGATCGATCTTTTGTTGACGTTTTTACTTTAATCATTAAAGCCGCCAACTTTTTTCCGCGTTCCGCGCTCCCTGTTTTGCGTTAACTGTTGATATTGAGTGCTTTGAATTTCCTCCCTGAGACTCGGTCGACCCTTCCGGACGTCGCCGGAGACGGGAGGGAGACTCCGGATCGATTTTTTGGACGTCCGGAAGGCTCCTCAGAGACTCGGGATCGCGTTTCCGGCCGCAGAAAACTCGATCCGGAGACTTGGAATCAGTTTTCCGGCCCCAAAATGCCGGT
>JAQGOU010000631.1 GCA_028293445.1 Verrucomicrobiales bacterium
GATAAACTGGCGGCGTGGTTCGACCTCTTCGCCCATCAACTTCGTAAACATTTCTTCCGCCTCAATGGCGTCGGTCAGGTCGATGCGCAACAGCTTGCGGCGTTCGGGATTCATCGTGGTCTCGAACAGTTCTTTCGGGTTCATTTCCCCCAGCCCTTTAAACCGTTTGATTTGAATGCCACGACGACCCACGTCCTTAACACCCGATAAGATCTCAGGGATCGCGAAGAGCGGACGTATCTGCTCCTTCTCCCCCTGGCCTTCGATCAGTTCAAACAGCGGTTTGTCCTGCGCGGCGTAATGTTCCACGTTCAGTCCCTTTTGGGCGAGCTTGAGCAGCAATTCCCCGACAGCTTTGCTTTCACCAGCCAGTTCAAACAGGCGCGCGCGACGGGTTTGGCCGCCTTTGATAATCGTCTCCGTATCCTCTTCGCCATTGGCAGGGACACCGAACAGTTTCAAATCGGCGTTCGCATCGCTGAACTGGCGCAGTTCTTCGTCAGTTCCGAAATAGTGCACCTTCTCGTGGTTGCCTTCCCGGACCTTCACGAGATGTCGTGGCAAATCCTGCGTCTTGGGATTGCGGTGCTCCACGTACTCAGAGAAATCGCCGCCGTGACGACGAATCGCGTTGGCGTACTTATCGAGCGACTCAAGGAGCTGTAAAATTTCCGCCAATTGCCCCTGCGACATTTCCTTTTGATCGGCCACGTTGCGCAAACGGACTTCTTCGGTGCCGAGTTGAATCAAAATCTTGTTCAAGGCGGCATCGTCATCGACATATTCGATGCGTTTCTTGCGAGAAATCTGGTACAGCGGCGGTTGCGCAATGTAGACGTAGCCTTGCTTGATGAGCTGCGTCATCTGCCGATAGAAAAACGTGAGCAACAAGGTGCGGATGTGTGAGCCATCCACGTCAGCGTCTGTCATTACGATGATCTTGTGATAACGAAGCTTCTCGAGGTTGAACGCACCCTCCCCTTCCCCATTGCCGATGCCGGTCCCGACGGCTGTAATCATCGTCCGGATTTCGTTGTTCTGGAGAACCTTGTCCAGGCGCGCTTTCTCGACGTTGATGAGCTTTCCGCGAATCGGAAGAATCGCCTGGAATTTACGGTCACGGCCCTGTTTGGCAGAGCCACCGGCGGAGTCACCTTCGACAATATAAAGTTCAGTATTAAACGGATCACGATCCGAACAATCCGCCAGCTTCCCGGGCAGACCACCACCGGTCATGGCGCTTTTGCGAACGGCTTCGCGCGCTCGACGTGCGGCTTCGCGTGCGCGTGCTGCATTTAAACTTTTTTCGATGACCTTTTTAGCCACCGGAGGATTGGTGTCGAAGAAATGCATCAACCCGTCATAGGTCAGCGAGGAAACGATCCCTTCGACTTCCTGGGTGACAAGTTTTACTTTCGTCTGCGATTCAAAACTTGGATTCGGATGTTTGACCGAGATGACCGCGACGAGACCTTCGCGCACGTCATCGCCGGTGATCGCTGGATCCTTTTCCTTCAGGATACTGTTTTGCTTGGCGTATTGATTGATCGCACGCGTGAGAGCGGTGCGGAAACCGGTCGAATGCGTTCCACCGTCTGGATTCGGGATCGCATTGGTGAAACAAAGAATTTGATCCGTGTAGCTGTCGTTATACTGCAGAACGCAGTCGACGATCATGTCGGCTTCCTGTTCCTCGCCGTCCTTGCCTTTGTATTGCACCGGACGTTTACCGCAAAGCACGATCGCCTTGGGATGAATGACGTCCTTGTTTTTACCCAACTGCCGAACGAACTCTTCGATGCCGTCTTTGTAGATGAAGCGCTCTTCCTTCTTCGCGTCCCCACGTTCATCCGTCAATGTGATTTCAACGCCGGGATTCAAAAACGCCAGTTCGCGGAGGCGATTGGCTAAAATATCAAATTTGAATTCCGTCGTGATCGTGAAAATCTGCGCGTCCGGCTTAAACGTGATCTGGGTGCCGGTCGTCTTGGTTTTACCGATGACTTCGAGCTTCTTGGTCGTTTTGCCGCGCTCGAATTCCATGTGAAAGACTTCGCCATCGCGACAGACCTCAACTTCGAACCACTCGGAGAGTGCGTTGACGCATTTTGCTCCGACACCATGCAGTCCGCCGGAGTATTTGTAGGCGCCCTGACCAAACTTTCCACCCGCGTGCAAATTGGTAAGCACCAACTCCACGGCAGGCATGTTGAATTTGGGATGCGTATCCACCGGGATGCCGCGTCCGTTATCGCGCAACGAAAGAGAACCATCCACGTGAATGGTCACTTCGATCTTGCTGCAAAAGCCCGCGAGATGTTCGTCGATCGAATTGTCTAAAACTTCAAAAACACAATGGTGCAAACCGCGTTCATCGGTGTGGCCGATATACATTCCAGGCCGTTGACGAACGGCGTCCAACCCTTCCAGTTTATCGATCTTTGACGAATCATATTTGGTATTCGGGGCTGGCTCGGTGGACATGGGTGCTGATACTAAAACTTCATTTTCTTTGGGCATATAAATCAAAAAACCGGTGCGTTCCGTCGCCCGAAAAAGGACGATCCGAATATAAGAAAAAACCTGCAGTCTTACAACGTTTTATTTTACCACGGGAACGGTGAAAAATACAATTACTTGTAGTGCTATCTTGCCCGACGCCGAACTAATTGCGCTTTTCGGAAAAAGGGAGAAACCGAAAAAAATTGGTAAAACGAGGGGGTACAAAGAAACGGACGCGAGCTGTTGACCCGCGGCCGATTTCTGGAAGGAAACGATGCTTTTAGGGGTTACTTTTAGGCGCGCTGCCGGAGGACCCGGAACCGCTCGAACTTCCACTCTTCGCGCCAGAAGGTTCATTTACCGAACTGCCCGAAGAACTTCCCTGGGAGGATGAACCTCCTTGAAACGAACTGTTGGTTCGATTCATGTCCAACGTATTGGTCGAACTGCTACGACTCGATCCTGCGGGTTCATTAATATCACTGGAACTGCCACTTCTGTCTCGTTGACTGCAGCCAACCAAAGCTGCCGCCGCAATTGCACATGTCAGAATGATTTCCTTTTTCATAACTCGATTGCCTTTCGTTGATAGACTTTTTGCGTCTCCTCAACCGGTTCCACAAATCGAGGCGTAAACAATGAGGGCAATCTCCGTTTTCCAGTTGGTCAATTCCCACGAAGAGGCATGAGAGCACCCGAAGAAGTTCTAAAAGAAACCCGAAAACCTATTTCAAACGCAAGCCGCCCGCCCATTTTTTCGCAGTTGCTGCCCCGGTTCGCGGCACCGGCAAGGTCGACGAATCGATGAAGCAGTGCAGCTTCTGGCCGTTCGTTAATTCGACCGTAGCGCCCGTGAGCAACGCCGGATTAATCAGGGACGGCAACAAATGAATTCGCCAATGGACACCGGCCTTGAGGGTAACCGGATAGTTCTTTTCCTCACCAACGATGATGCTCTTGACGGTTTTCGTGTGCGTTGGACTTTTCCAGCAGAGGGAGACATCCCCAACACAGGCTGAGAATGGACCGGGATTGAAAACTTCAATGTAGAAAAATTCCCTGGTGCTTCGAATGTTATCCGGACGCACTTCCAACCCTGTTTTCAATTTAATCGAACTCTTGCCAGCCAATCCGTTGACCAACCGGATCGTCCTCATGAGCAGAGTGTCTGATGTTGTTGTCGCCATAAAAAACAAAGGCTACTTTATCCAATCAGGCCTAAAATCCCAGTTATCCTCGCCGAAAACCCCAAAAAGTCAATAAAACATGGGTTTTACCAACCTTCCACAACGCCGAGAACCACGCTCGCGCCATACCAACCTCAATCCGAAACACCGGCGCCACCTTTTTGTTTCATTGCCTGCACATTGTTTTTTGGAAACGACTCGGCCAACTGCTTTTTCACGGAATTGAGCTCAGCCTTGCCAGCGAGGTTCGTCCATTCGTAAGGATCCTTGGTGTGATCGTAAAGTTCTTCGTCCCCGTTCGCGTAACGGATGTAACGCCACTGTTCCGTGCGCACTGTGTGGTTTTGATAACCATAGGTGCAGAGACCCGGTGTTGCCCATTCAGCTTTCGGGTCCGCGAGCAGCGACTTAATACTCTTCCCCTCAACATGTTTGGGAATCGGGATGCCAGCCAGTTCGCAAAGGGTCGGATACATGCTCATGAAATCGACGGGGCGATCGCAGAGGGTTCCCGACTTCGTCAGGCCCGGCACCCGCCAGATGAACGGCGCTCGAACCGCTTCCTCCCAAAGGGCGAACTTGCGCCAGTGTTGCTTCTCTCCCAGGTGCCAACCGTGGTCGCCAAAAAATACGATAATGGTGTTATCGCGATAGGCGCTCTTCTCTAGCGCATCGAGCAATCGTCCCACATTCATGTCCGTGTAGGCGATCGCGGCTAGATACGATTGGACAGCCGATTTCCAACGATCGTTCTTCACGATTTCTGCATGCTCGGCCGTATGTGCCATCCGCACTCCGGCTTTGGGGACATCTTTCAAATCATCATCGCGATGCGGCGGCAGTTGGATACTCTCCAGCGGAAACAGATCGTAATACTTGCGCGGAACCACCCAGGGCAGATGCGGTTTGTGAAGTCCGCAGGCGAGGAAGAACGGGCGATCATGCTTCTTTCCAAGTTGCTCAATCGCATAATCGGTGATGCCCCAATCGGCGAGGTCCTGATCTTTTAAGTCATGCTGCAACGGCGTGTGGAAGGCCTCGAGCTTCGTAACCCCTTTCGGTCCGTGCTGCTCTTCGTCATTCCCAATTCGTTTCATGTAATCATCCCATTCACTTGGGTAAAACGTGTCGCCATGATAAATCTTCCCCGCACCGGCCACGTAGTAGCCGGCTTGTTTGAATGCAAAACTCAGGCCGCGTCCCTCGGGAATAGCCTTCTTCCAATTCTGACCGTTGTCGTAGACACCGGTCGTGCTCGGGCGAAGTCCACTCATCAAGGCGGCCCGCGAAGGATTGCAGACTGGGGCCGCGCAACTGGCCGCGGTAAACGACACGCCCATCTTCGAGAGTCGATCGATGTTCGGCGTTTTGACCTGCGGATTGCGTCCGGTATACCCAACCCAATGATTCAGATCATCGACCGCGATGAAGAGAACGTTGGGTTTGGCAACGGTTGGAGCGGCGATCGCCGCGCCAGACGTAAAAACGATCAGCAAAGTGGATAAAACAAATCTCACCCCAACAATGACGCGCGAGCGGATGCAGGAGTTTCAACTTTCGCACTCTAGACGTTCTGCGCCAGCGCCACACTGTAATGCAGTTTCACGGCGAGCAGGGAGACACCAAAGCAAAACCCCAGGACCGTGATGAGCAGCATCTCGTTACTCTTGAAACGCGCGACATTTCCGATCAGGCGCGGCACCAACAAAAGGCCCAGGACCATCACTCCGGCCACAATCATCACCACCGCTAGGTCCTGTAAAAAAACGTGATCCCGCGCATACCTACAAAACTACCGACCTGACTCTCGTCCGGAAAACTGTGCAAGGGTGTAACGCGATTAATCCGCCTCACAAGAAAAGAAGCTCTCCATGCTGCCCCTTCCCTGGCTGATCGGCTTTCGCTCCCATTCCAAGCGGCGCACCATCGCGAAATGAAAGAGCCGCCCGGTTTCCCGGGCGGCTTTGTGGCCGTGCGCTAGCACTTGTCTATTGGCTATTGCCTATCGGCTATGCGCCGCAGGCGCTTAGTGAGTCACAACACGCATCACTTCCGAGCGCGCACCTTCACCGCCGTTGTTCACGGCTGTGACTACGACATCGATCGTCGCATTGGCAGGCAGGTTCTCGATCGTGAAATCGAGATCCGCCGGCGAACCGATCGCCCGATAATCCGCATCCACGCCGATCACACGGATATACACGCGGTAATAAGCCGCGCGCACCGACGCCTCCCATTTCGTTGCTGCCGCCGTCGGTCCAATCAACGTCACCTTCAGTCCGGTGACCTGCTCCGGCGTTTCATCCGCGCCCGGCATGTTGAAGCCGAACTTCATCCAGCGCGCATCCAGAGGCGCCAACTGCATGCGCAACTCCTGGTAAACGCCGCTGATGCGTTTCTTCAACACGTCGAACTTCTCGTCACGGATCGTGATCATCGACTCGATCTCCGCATCCTGCGAAGCAATCGCAGCCTGCGCTGCGAACAACGCATCGAGCAGCTCCTGCGCGCGCGCCGCAGTGATCACCGTGCCCACCTCTTGCGTCGGATTCGACGCCAGATGCGTCTTGATCGCCTGCAACGTGCCGGTCATATCCTCCAGGGAGTCCGGCAATGCGAGGGAGCCGTTTTTGAAACCCAGCGCTGTAAACAACTCTGAGAATTCAGTGCCCCAGGTCATCTTGAACACGTCGCGAGTACCGCGAATGAAATTCGTGACTTCCTCCAGTTGGAGGACCAAGACGTTACGACGGGTCGCCTTGACTTGTTTAGCTTGTTCATGGTTGCCGCAAGCCATGATTTGATTCACCAGGTCTGTGTTGATATCAGCCAACGGATTGTGTGGCAGGCTGATGCCGGCACCGACCTCCGTGATGCCAGCCACGATTAATTTGCCCGCGTTAAGGGCAGAGTTGATCGTGAATATTTGTTTCTGTTTCATATGTTTTACTTTCTCTTTGTCTCCAGCCTTTCGACCGAAAACGGTTTACCGACTACTGCCATCTTCCGACTTCCGACACTCGGTCATCCGTCCTCCAATGTTTTTGGCTGCTCCAAACTTTGAACTTTAAACTTCAATCTTTGAACCAGCCGATACGAAGCACATCGCTGTCGGCCACAGACGTATTGCCTGTAAGACCCGCGACTGGGTTGGGTTTCTTAGGTCCACTCCGGTCTTCGTCTGTCGCACTTAACGACTCGTGTTAATTGCAACGGGAATGACTTTGCCACACCGAGTGAGACATTCCGTGTCTCACTCATTTTTCAAAATGAAACTATTTTTCGTGGGTTTCAGCCCCTGTTTTCAGCCACTTCGTGATGCGGCAAGTCTAAAGTGGTGGTAAAATGCAGATTTATTTGGAGGAAAAATGGCGGGAGAGACACGAATTGGGACAAAAGAGGAAAGACTTCGACACGAATTTCACGAATTGACACGAATTTTGGGGAAGACACAGAGGATCTGACCACGAGATCGCGAAAAAGCCCCTTAATTGTAGGAGACGACGTGAGGAGTCTCTAACTTTTTCCCGGAAGAGATATGAGACTCGTCACCTCGTCTCCTACATTATTAAAGGAATCTCACCACGAACTGTCCGCATACGCTTCCATCATGGCTTTAATCTCGTTTTCCACCATGCCACGCAATTCCGGGGGCGAAACCACCTTTGCATTGCAACCCCATTCCATCACCCAGAGAAAAACTTCGAACAACCCGTTCACCGTCAGGTGCAACTCCACCACGCCGTTGCCCAGTTCGATCAAATCGGTCTGACAACGCCATTCCTTCTCCCGAATCAAATCCGCCACCTTCCCACGGAAACGAATCACCACGTGGTGCTCGCCATCGCCGCTGAAGACCCCAAAGCTGTTCTTAAGATACTTTTCCAACGTCCAACCCTCGGGATACTCGTAGGTCTTGCCCGTCAGGGAATACTCCTTGATCCGGCAAAGATTAAAACAACGCACCTTCCATTCCCGCAGACTATCAAACGCGAAGCCGTACCAATCCCCATTAATATTGGAGATGTTCAGCAAATGAATGTCCCGCGTGGTTTCCGCGCCGTTCGGGTCGCGATACTTGATCGTCATCTCCTGATGACTCCCCGCCGCGTGGGCCATGGCGCTGAATACTTTCGAATCGGTCCTCGCATGACCGCTGAACCGGAATGAAATCACCCGCTCCCAAACTTTGATCTTCGACACGAGTTTGGCCGACGCCGTGGAAACGATCTTCTTGAACGTGCTCGTGATGCCCCGATCCAGGCTGGCGGCGCCGCGACTCTTCAAATCTTTCTGCGCGACCAGCAATGCGATCATCTCCGACTCGGTAATCTCCGCATCGGTATAAGTAAAATCCTCGGAAAAGTTCCGGCCATCCGCGTCGGAATACTTGGACTCCTCCGTGGCCGCGGTTTTCATCTGCAACAGGTAACGATGAAGCGTGCGACGATCGACCTTCATCTTCTTCGCGACCTTCGTGATCGGCATCTCGGGGTGTTTCTTGAGTATCCGTTTGAATTGCGCCATCCGACGGCGGTTTTGGTAAGTATCGCGTGGTTCCGGTGAGTTGTTGTCCATTTCCATAATGTTGCCGTTATTCCCTCGTGCCCTGATTAGCCCGAAGTTCCGCCGCGTTTTTTATTCTGACGGTTGGAAAATGAAAAGTGGAAAAGAGTGCGTGGTTTTCCCTGAACAAACACGACCGCGGTGATTACACGTGCTTTACATCGTTTCTATGTTAAACAGAATGTTATTTATGGGGAAACAACCTCGCATTTGCCTCTCGATACTCGCGGCACTCCTCTTTTTCCTCGTTTCACCGCTGTGCGCGCAAACGCCCGTCTTCACCTGGGTTAAAACTGCCGGTGCGAGCACGAATGACTCGGCAAAATTTGTCACGACGGACCCTCAGGGCAACGTCATTGTCACTGGCTACTTTCGCGAAACCGTAACGTTCGGCCAGACCAATCTCACAACCACGGACGGGAACCTCGATGGGTACGTTGCCAAATACACAACGAACGGGACTCTCATCTGGATACGCCAGATCAGCGGTGATGGCTCAGTCGGTGACGTCGGTTACGGCGTGACCACAGATTCCAGCGGTAATATCCTCGTGACGGGAAACTTTTCCGGAACGGCAACATTTGGTGGCACAAACCTTGTAAGCGCTGGCAGTCACGACATGTTCCTCGCCAAATACGATCCCTCTGGAAATGTGCTGTGGGCAACGCGGGCGGGCGGAGCCAATGACGACATCGGTCTGCACGTCGCAGTCGATAGTTCCGGCAACAGTATCGTCACCGGCTATTTTCGAAATCTCTGTTCCTTCGGCACAACGAATCTCAACTCCGGCAGCTCGAACTTCTCCGACTCCTACGTGGCCAAATACAATTCGTCCGGCCAACTCCTGTGGGTTCGGCAAATTGGTGGATCCTCGTTTGATTCGGGCTACGTTGCGGTCGCCGATGCCGTCGGAAATATTTATGCCACCGGTTATTTCAACACCAGTGCATCGGTCAGCGGCACGACCTTGACCGGCACCAGTGATGAAATGTATCTGGTGAAATTCGACCCCGCCGGAACGTTGCTCTGGGCACGCTCAACCGGCAGCAGCGGCAGCGATAAAGGGAGTTCTGTGGCCATTGATTCAACCAACGGCGTCTACGTGAGCGGTTGGTTCCAAAACACGATGGCTTTCCCGGGAACGAATCTCATCAGTCGCGGCAGTTACGATACTTTTCTGGCCAAATATAATGTGGATGGGACCTTCAACTGGGTCCGGCAGATTGGTGGTGCCGGCGCGGATTTTGGACAAAGCGTGGTGGTCGACAATTCCGGAACGATCTGTCTCTGCGGTGATTTCCAAAACACGATTACGCTCGACAACACCTCGTTGACCGCAGCGAATACGAATGCGGGCAACTCCGCCATCTTCCTCGCCAAGTACGATAGCAACGGCACGCTGACGGCGGCGAAAGGATTTGGAAATACCCGAAACAATCACGCACACATCTGGTCGGCGAACACAGGCGAGCTTTACGTTGCGGGAAATTTTTCCGGAAGCGCCAGTTTCGATGGTTACAGCTTCAACAGCGCGGGCGATCTCGATACGATGGTCGCGCAATTGGTTATTCCTCCCACCCTCTCCTTCTCCAGCAGCGGTTCGAACCTGTCGATATTGTGGCCGACAAATACCGCCGGATTCCAACTGCAACGCAC
>JAQGOU010000644.1 GCA_028293445.1 Verrucomicrobiales bacterium
GTTACGGGATGTGCAGAATGGCGGTTCGCCAATGACCAGTTCCATCGCGCGCAAAGTCGTTGTTCATTTCCAAAAGCAAAAGCGAAGCAACGACGACGCGAAAAAGTTATCTGATCGCGAGTGCGAAATTGTGACGTTGCTGGCCAAGGGCTATCAATACAAAGAAATCGCCGAGCAACTGTCGATCAGCCCGTTAACGGTGCGAAGTCATCTCCGCCGGATTTACGAAAAGCTCCATGTGCGGACGCGCACGGAAGCCGTCATGAAGTTTTTCGGAACCCGTCCGAAATAATTTGATTGGTCGCTCTTAATATTCGTAGGAGACGACGTAAGGAGACTCTGACTCTTTCTTTCAGTGATTGAAAAGGGAGGGAGGCGCATGATTGGTTCGCACCGCTAAGGTTGGTCTCGCGGTCTTTCCCTAGAAATAGTCAGAGTCTCCTTACGTCGTCTCCTACGAGGGAAAAGTTGGAGCCGTTTCGATGCGGAGTGCTTGTTTCGCTGGCACGAAAAGGGCCGCAGACGGCGGCGGCGTTGGCTCCGGCAGGGCAGAGCGCAAGAAACCCTAATTAAGTTGTTCCGAAACAAAATTTACTTTAAACAAAACCATGAATTTCTCCAGATGGCTACTGGCCGGAACGATTGTTTTTTCGGCTTTAATCTCCCACGCGGCGATGACGCCGGTTCGCTTTTATCATCTGGGCGAAGGAGATGCCGGTGTTGGCCACGAGGTTGCCGCCACGAACTCGCTCGATAGCGTCAGCACAAATGCTCTCACCATCACGGGCGCGCCGAAATATTGGGCTCACGCGGCGCCGGGCAATACTAATTCCAGTTTCTCGCTGTTGTTCTCCACCACCAATCAAGGGACGGCGACGATTGTTTCGGACACGAATAATGTCTGTCTCGAAGCCTGGGCCAATACCGGTTGGCGCAGCACGCATGTCGTGGCTTACAACGGCAACCCGGCGCTGGATGGTTACGGGCTTGTGCTGGAAACGAATACTTACAAGGCCGTGCTCGGAGGGATCGGTACGGTGGGCACGGTCTCTTGTCCTCCGGGCGAATGGATGCATCTCGCGCTCGTCTGCAGCAATGGCACGGCGAAATTTTTTACCAACGGAGTTTTGGCCGCGGTTACCAGTGCGACGCCGAATCCGCCCACGGGAAACCTGACCATTGGCGGCCCGAACACCGGCACGAACGACGTGCAGGGTTTTGTGGACGAGGTTAGGATCAGCACGTTTGCCACGGGTGAATTCAGTCCCGCGGATTTGCTGTATCTTCCACCGGTGGGAAACATGGTCATCACGCGCGACGCTTCGGACAACGTCGTGATCTCGGTGCCGGCGATTTATTCCTCGGTCACGCTGGAGGAATCGACCGATTTGACGACGACCAACTGGCAGCCTCTGGCCTCGCCTTTGGTAGAGGGAAACCAACAGGTCTGGATAAACTCAATCCAGGATACCGCGCGCTTTTATCGTCTCACCAAAACGGTCGGAGGTCAGCCCGTGCCGATGATGACCATGGTGCAGGGTTCCATTCCGCGTCCGCTAACCACCACCAATGTCTCTAGCGATCAAGAGATCGATGGCCTTTACAGTTACATCCAAAAGTGGACGGTCGACGCCTTCAATCCCGCGATCTTCGATGCCTCGACCAGCCTGGATCCTTTGAGTAACACCACAAACACCCTGAGTTTCCATTGGGAAATCTGGAGGTCCGTTGCCTATGAAGGATTGCGATACACTGCTTACGGCCTCACCGGTTATCATGCGCCGGTTTTGGAATTTGCTCCGAATTGTATGCCAGGTCTGCCTCCCCTGGCAGGTGATCAAGACGCCAAGAACTGGCACGTGCGGCTCACCATCCAGCACCTTCCTTTTACGCCCGGGGTCGTGCCCCCGCAGGAGACCGTTCTCTGGTTCCGTTTTCGATACTCAAACACCCGGTGGACTATTCTGGAGTCGAACACTTGCCAAAGCTGCCCGCCGCCTCCTGCCGATTGTCCTGATTGCCCGGCTGAGGCACTTCGAGCAACTGCGGAAACACCGTGAAGGATTTGAGCAGTTCGTGATGACACGGCACCACGGCGACGATCCGTTCCTGGTAACTCGTTTTCCAACGACGAAACGACGGACGGAAGCAGCTTTACAGTCTGGCTCCCGGAATCACCGTCACGAAACCGAAACCGACTCCCTCCTCGACCTCGGCTTTTGTTTGCTGCGTCTCCAATCGACAAACGAGACCGTTCGCGTCACCTTCTCGCAAGTGAAAGATTTAGGCTTCGTAAACTTGGTGTCAGGCTGCGAACGCGGCCTGTTTGGCAGCTCATTATAGATATTAGGCCTACTCGCAGCTATGCAAGCCGCAGATACACCTGAACGCAAAGCCCGATTGTTGTTGGTTCCGTCGCTGATTCTCGCCGTTGCCGGAGTCATATTGCTGCCTTGGCTTCTGGAGACCCGCAGGCGACTCGACAACGACTATTGGGAGGGTCAGCTTCTTTTTGCCTTCGTTGTACTTTGCATCGCCGTTTGTGGTATTCCCTTCGTTTGCTTGAGGCTGTTTCGAAAAGTACGGGTTCTTTCATCGCTAGGTTGGTCTCTCACGGCTCTGGGATACCTGTCTATGATCGTGTATATGCTCCAGTCTCATTTCTCGCCCATTCCAAAGCTGATTTGCATTCTGCTCGGTCTTGTTTGCCTACGTTGGGCGATTCAGGGGCTTCGCCTGGACGCTAAGTTGTCTCAACAATTATCGTGACGTGCACAGTACAGGGCGAACCCAGCGTTGCGTCTCCATTGAATTCTGTTTGCCACTGGTGCGGGTTCGCTGATCCGGTACGTCAGATGACATGAAACCGATACGAGCTCGCAATATAGGTCTTCTGGCAATCTTGGCATCGTTAGTGATGCTGGCATGCTGGTTCACGGCGTTCAGGTCCCGTGCTCCTTTACCTGCCTATGGCGGAAAGTCAGTTCGAGAGTGGTTTTTTGGAGAAGACGGTCATCCGGGGCGAGAGAAGACAATGAATGCCGCCGACTTGGTCTTTGACGCGATGGGAACGAATTGCATTCCTTTCTTACTGAACGAGGTGCGAAGGAAAGAAAGCGGTTTCAACAAGGTCTACGGGTGGTTTTATTCGATGTTCCCTTCGATATTGCAGTCGAAGCTCAGGCCACCATTAAGTCCGTATTACACCCAGAGGATTGCTCTTTCGCATTTGCAGCACATGCTGCGAAAACTGGACTACGTCGCGAGCGATCTGATGGCAATCGTGCCGGGAATAGCCGATGACATCACTCGAGAGCAGGCATACGACACGGTAGAAATCCTAGCGGTGAGACTGGATGACGTGGAGAGGAAGAAGACCTATTTTGTGGCGTTTCTCCGTGACGCTGACTTCCACATCCAGCTCAAGTCGGCTGTTATGCTTTCGCGGGTAGACAGCTCAGTGACTAATGGTATTCCCATCTTGATCAATGCTGTCACAAACAAGAGCCTGATGAATTCCACTTTTCCAACCCGAGGTCCCGGTTGGATTCCGAATCAGGCCCTGATGAGGCAGAAGATGGCTTACGAATCGTTGCGCAAGGTCGCGCCTTTGTTGGCAGACCATTACCACATTGCCGAATGAGATTGCCCCGGCGGCATTGTTATTGGACGAACAATGCCATTCACGTCTTTCGTTCCGCTTCGCAGTTTACATCCAGAGCCCGCTGTGACATCAGCGTGAGGTCGTCAATTCATTAGTCCCATTGCGGGTGTTTATCTTGAAACAGCCACCACCGGTGTGGGGACGTCCCCGTCCCCACGTCATATCAACCCAATGCTTTTGCGGGGACGAGACGTCCCCACACCGTTTTCCACGTTGCTATGGTGGTTGTGTCAAAATGCTTCCTCATTGTGGGGGCTCATAAAACAATCCTTGCAGCGGGAAATCCTCTAGTTATTCTCGCGTCCGAAGTCTCCCCAACACGTTCCGTATTTTTCCGACAACAGCTTTGCCGGATAAACGGCATCAGCTCTCGTTACCCTTAACGTTCACAACGCTAAACATTGGAAGTACACAACAGAAACTCATATATGATCACCACTCCATCTCATCGCGCCTTTGGCGGCGCGTCGGCCGCGGTCACCGTGGCTGTCCTGTCCCTCGGAACCCTCCTTTCCCGCGCGAGCTCGGATTACGGTCCGGCCGTCTGGAAATCAGCGTGCAGCGGACATTGGTACAGCTCCGGGAGCGGTCACAAATTCCACGTGATTCATGACATGGAAGGCTATTACGCCAGCACCATCTCGATGATCCAAAACTGCAACAGCAGCGTCAGCGTTCATTATTGTGTGAACGGAAAGCAGGACACCTCTACCGATTATGCGGCTGGCGCGATCACGCAGATGGTGTTGGAAGCGAATTACGCCTGGCACGCTCGTTGTTGGAATACTCATTCCACCGGCACCGAGCACGAAGGCTTTGTCAGCAATCCCGCATGGTTTACAGAGGCGGAGTACCAGGCTTCAGCAGGAATTACTAAACACATCGCCACCAAGTTCGGATATGCCAAAGACCGCAATCACATTGTTGGTCATAACGCGGGCGGCAGTTCCGCATGGCGTACCTGGGCCTCGGCAAACCTCGGCATCGATCCGACGTGTAACACGCACTCCGATCCTGGCGCCTATTGGGATTGGAGTCACTACATGGCGTTGGTCAACGGCGGCGGTTTGAAAGGTCCGTCGATGTTTTATGATCTGGGCGGCGGCGCGATGAATATTTATCGTTGGGTTTCCAGTGGATCGAGTTTCTCTACGATCACACAAACGGGTATCGCCAGCGGCTACTCGCTGACAAACGTCGCCAATCATATGGTCGCGGCGGATGTGAATGGAGATGGCAAAACCGATAACGTCGTCGCCTACCAGTATCCCGATGGCACGATGCGTCTGCATGTATTCCTGAACGGCAGTTCGTATCAAGGTCCGGCGGGCTGGTTTCAAAGCGGCCAGTTCAACATGGCCGCTGTCGGCGGTAGAATGATCGGCGGCGATTTCAACGGCGACGGCAAGGACGATGTCGCCATGGTGTATGACAACGGCGGCGGTTTGAGCATCTATCGATTTCTCTCCACTGGAAGTGCGTTTACTTATGATTCCGTGGTGGTGGCAACTTCAGGCTACGATCTCACTAACGTCGGCGAAAACATCGCGTGCGCCGATGTCAACGGCGATGGCAAGGACGACCTGATTCTCGCTTACCAATACTCCGACGGCACGATGCGTTTGCACGTTTTCCTGAATGGAAATTCTTATCAAGGGCCGACGGGTTGGTATCAGAGCGGAGCCTTCGCGATGTCCAATGTGGCGGGTCGCATGGCCGGTGGTGATTTCAACGGCGACGGCAAAGGTGATGTCGCCATGGTGTATGACAACGGTGGTGGGGTGAATGTTTATCGTTTCCTCTCTGACGGTAATTCGTTCGCGGCAGAAACAACGGTGGTAGCCACGTCTGGTTACGACCTCGCAAACGTGGGCAGTCGTGTGGCATCGGGTGATGTCAATGGCGACGGCAAAGCTGATCTCGTGGCGGCGTATCAATATGCGGACGGAACCTTCCGTTACCATGTGTTCCTGAACGGAAATTCTTATCAGGGCGCGACGGGTTGGTATCAAAGTGGTGCCTTCAGCCTGAACAACGTCGCTGGCCGCATGACGATGGGAACCTGGCAATAACGCGGTTTTCCGTTTCTGAATCTGAAATCAATCGAAGGGCGAGAACAATGTGTTCTCGCCCTTCGTCTATACTAATTGCTAAAAGCAAGGGCGTGTCGCCCAAATCCCGGATCGCGGTGGCCTGTCGGCAACACCACGAATAGGCGCGCGGCGTTCACGCCGCTTCAATGTGAAAAGGTCGAAGGCTTTCGAAGTAGCGAACACACTCGTCATTCGAACGATGAAGCACCGTAAACGGTGCGCTCCTTTCCTCGCCAACTTTCAATCGCACTTCAACGAGTGCCATCCCTCATCGGGCATTGACACGGCAACTCTTTTTCGCAGAAGCTCTTTTTATCCCCCCGGATTCGTCCCAAACGGCACAGCTCAAAAAATCAAAACCCATTATCGAAATGAAAATTAAAATAGACTGTTCCATGCGCGGATTAAAAACTCACCTTCTTGCCCTGGCTTTCGCCGTTGTGGCGGTACCGTTGGCATCAGCAAGCACGGATTACGGACCAGCGATCTGGAAACCTAATTGCGGCCAGTTTTACACGTCGGGCAACATGCACGACTTCCAGGTTCTTCATTCGCTCGAAGGCTACTATCTGGCGTCGATTTCTTTTTATCAAAAATGTGCGACGGCCGCGAGTTTGCACTATCTCGTCAATGCCAAGCAGGATGCCTCCTCCGACGCGGCTCCGGGAGAAACGACACAGATGGTGCGTGAAGCGTATTGGGCGTGGCACGCCAACTGTTGGGCGACCTACATGTTTGGAACAGGTCACGAGGGATTCAACAGCAGTCCGGCCTGGCAAACGAGCCGGCTCTACACGGAATCGGCTGTGCTCACACGACACCTCGCGGACACCGCGTCGTTTCCGAAAGATCGCAATCACATCATCAGCGATAAAGAAGGAAGCAACGCAGCGTGGGTAACGTGGCTTGGCAGTAATTATCCGGGGATCAACGCCGGTTGCAATTCCAGCGGCATAGGCATGGGAATTTATTTCGATTGGAAAGCCTACATGGATTACGTCAAAGGAACCATCGTGGACAATACTGATGCGGGTTTCAGCGCGTCGGCGAATTGGCTGACGGGCACGTCTCCAACGGCTCATGGTGGTAACTACCGTTTTCGTCCCACCGAGGCGATCAGCGATGTCGCGACATGGAGCACGACGACAGCGGCCGGTAAATACCAGATCTCCGCGTACTGGCCGCAAGGAACCTTTTCGACGTCCGCTCCTTATTTGATTTCCACCACCGGCGGGACGCAGACGATTGTTTTCAATCAAAGTGTCAATGGAGGCCAATGGAATTCGATGGGAACCTTCACGCTCGCGAGCGGTACGAACACGGTTAAGCTCTCCTGTTGGACCACCACGGGCGCCATCGTCGCCGCGGATGCCGTGAAGTGGGTAAAAGTCTCCGATTTTTGAGCGGAAACCGGTTACCCGCATTAGCGGTGGCAATAAAACGGCTTTCAGTTTCTGAATCCGAACTCAATCAATCGAAGGGCGAGAACAACGTGTTCTCGCCCTTCGTCCATCTATTCAGACCTGCTAACGCAGATTCGTGGTTTCCTGTTTTTTAGCTGCTGGATTTAGGTTTATCTCGAAAAATTGCCGACCAGCCTGACTAAAACGAAAACTTCCCTGTGGAAAAATGTTTTTTAGGGCCTAAAACGGGTTCTGCCCCAGGGGAAAATGTGTCTTAGAAGCTAAAATGGTTGCTGCCGTGGGAAAAAAAGATTTTTAGAAGCTAAAACGGACGTTTCCCTGGGGAATCGACCGATTACGGAACCAAAATTCTTCAATCTCTGGGGAAAAATCTTTTTTAGCTTCTAAAACGGCTTCTTGCCTCGGACAGAAAGCATTTTAGAAGCTAAAACGGAAATTTCCCTGGGGAAGAGAGCGATTAAGGAACTAAAATTCACCAATCCAAAGGGAAAAATCTTTTTTAGAAGCTAAAAAACTTTTTTCCCTGGGGAAATAAGTTTTTAATAGCTGTAAATCAAAGGTTTGCAAAAAATGCGTTCGATTTCTGCTCATTTGCCTCCAATTGCCAGAGGAAGGCATCGGGCGCGGGAAAATTCATCCTAAATCCAGCAATTAAAGCAGGATAGACCCGATAAAAAGACGAAGATGTGCATCTCCGATCTGCGTTTATCTGCGGTTAAATCCGGACCTTTGGGTTGTCGCTCTGCCGCGCTGGGTCCATTCGTGGTTCAACTGAAACGTTACGGCCTGGGAAGGAGAAAGTTAGGGTGAGGCTGCTTCTTTCCGAAGATTTCCTTTGGTAACCGCTACAGGAACAGAATTGCTGCCCGATCATTGCCCCTTGTACTACAGATGGACTAATCCTTCTGTTCCAAAATTGGATTTTATGTCGTGACGGGTCGATAAAGGGTACAGAACCGTTCCGCCGACTTCTCTATAGTCTGTCGTTCCCACAAAAGCATTCGTGCTCCTGCGCACCGTTTTTGTTGGACGATCCGCCCCAAACGGCAAATCCAATAAACACTCATCAAATATTCAATTGGCGAACAGAACATGAAAATTAAAAATCCATCACCTCCAGCCGAGACAACTCGTCGGCTTGGACTTTCCACAGGCGTGGCGACCCTGGCACTTTGCCTGGCTGCGATCCCTGCCGAGGCCAGTACCGATTACGGCCCCGCCACCTTTTACGGAACGGGATCGTGTAACAAATGGAATACCTCCGGGCACGGCAAAAAGTTTTACGTCCATCACGACATGGAAGGGTATTACCTCACCGGTATTTCCTATCTGCAAAAATGCTCGGTCTCGGTCAGCATCCATTATCTGATCAACGGCAAGAGCGATTATGCCGGTGATGCTGCGGCCGGCGCGGTCGGCCAGATGGTGCGTGATTCGTATTATGCCTGGCATGTGCGCTGTTGGAACGGCTATACCATGGGCACGGAACACGAAGGGTTTCGCAACAATCCCGCCTGGTATACGGAAGCGATGTATCAGGCTTCGAGTTTGTTGACCCGATCCAAGACCACCAAATACGCGATTGCCAAGGATCGTAATCACTGCGTGGGTCATGATGAATGGATGCACTCCGCGTGGAGAAGTTATGCGGCGGCGAATTTCGGTATCGATCCCAACTGCAACAGCCATGACGATCCGGGTCCTTATTGGAACTGGACTCATTTCATGGATCTTGTCAAAGGAACCGTGGCAATTCCGGCGGCTCCAAGTGGATTGACGGCAAGCAGTGTTTCTACCAGTCAAATCAATCTCGCGTGGGCGGACAATTCCAGCAATGAAACTGGATTCCGTGTGGAGCGCTCGACTTCGGCGGGAAGCGGTTTTGGTGAAATCGGGACGGTGGGAGCGAATATAAAAGCATATTCCTCCATCGGACTGGCTTCGGGCACGACTTACTATTATCGGGTTCGATCGTACAATGCGTCCGGAAATTCGGGTTACTCGAACACCGCAAATGCGGCGACGAAGGATACCATTCCCGCGGCGCCGACTGGATTAAGCGCGACGACAATCTCGGACGTGCAAATTAACCTGGCGTGGACCGATACGACGCCGAACGAAGATGGTTTCCGCATCTATCGTTCGACCGACGGGACCACATTTACGCTCGTGACCAGCACGGCGATCAACGTAACGACTTATGCCGACACTGGTGTGACGGGGAATAGATTGTTCTGGTACAAGATTGCTTCGTTCAATACCGCCGGCAATTCAGTCGATTCGAATGTGGCGACAGCCATGAGCGGACCCGCTGCACCGAGTGCATTGGCTGTGAATGCCGTTGCTGGAACAGCCAACTGGAACAAGCTCGCTTTGACATGGACTGATAACGCTGGTGGCGAAGTCGGTTTCAAGGTTGAACGCGGAACCGCTGTGGCTGGACCGTTCTCGCAGATTGGGACCAATGCCATCGGCATCACTTCCTACACGGATTCGGGACTGGCGGCACTGACGACTTATTACTATCGCGTGCGCAGTTACAATGTGAACGGCAATTCGAGTTACTCAGCGGTGGTCAGCAAGGCGACGCCGAACGCGCCCCCGGCCTTAAACGCGATTGGTGATCAGGTTGTTTCTTCAGGAACGACACTTGCATTCACGGCGGTTGCGACCGATCCGAATGCACCAGCTCCCGTAACGACCACGTTTGCAACGTGGGAAGGAAGTGCTCAGGGCGAACGGGAAGTTGTTTTCCGCGATCCGTTGAACTCTTCAACGACAGCTGCGTTTATCGACACGGCGCAGACGAACTATTCGATGGTCGTGACGAACCCACCGGCTGGAGCGGGCGGAACGAGAGCATTGAAATCACAATGGACCTTCAAGACCGGGGTCACTGACTACTGGGTACGTTTGAATACCTTCAACGCGCCAGTGGTGCCGAATCCGACGATCGCGTTGGATCAGATTGTTAAGTTCCGCATTTATTCGACGAAGGCATTGAAAGTCGGCGTCGGTGTCCGCGAAACAGGATCCGTCGCTGCCTACGGTGCGAATGGTGGCACAGTCGGCACTTTGGACTGGGGCGGGGTAACAAACGTCGTGAGCGGTAATCCGATCCCGAGCCACGCGGTCACGGCTAATGTGTGGACGACCTTGACCTACAATCTGCCGTTTGAGCCTCAGGCTTCATTTACCGGTGACGGGAAAATTGATCAGAACGGCGCCAAAGGCGTCTTGGAACATCTGATTGTGCGCGGTGAAGGCGGCACGGGCAGCTATACCGTTTACCTGGATGATTTTGCCGTCGTGGTGCAAAACAATCTCGCGTACTCACTGGATGCTGGAGCCCCATCGGGAGCGACCATTGAACGTCGCACTGGAAAGTTTTCGTGGACACCGGCCGCAGGTACCTCCGGCACCTATCCGATTACTGTAAGAGTCACGGACAGTCTCGGTGGTCAGGATTTCCAAACGGTGAATGTCACAGTTACTGGAACCGGCAATGCCGCGCCAGTGCTGGCTGCGATCGGCAACAAGACGGTGGCTGAAGGAAGCGCTCTTGCTTTCACGGCTACGGCAAGCGATCCGAACGCGGGTCAAACGTTGACGTTTAGTCTCGATGCGGGCGCACCCGCTGGGGCTTCGATTACTTCAGGTGGTGCTTTCAGTTGGACGCCTACAGAATCCCACGGTCCCGGGAGCTATCCGATTACGGTTCGCGTGACCGACAACGGTTCTCCGATTTCGAATGATTTCGAAACGATTACCGTGACCGTCAGCGAAGTGAATACAGCGCCAGTTGTTGCTGCGATCTCGAATCAAAGCGTCAACGAAGGCAGCGCGTTGAATCTGACTGCGTCCGCGACGGACGCTGATGTCCCGGCCAACACGGTTACGTACAGTCTCACTGGACCTCCTGGAATGTCGTTCGATTCGAATTCCGGTGCGATCAGTTACACACCCGGCGAAACCGATGGCGGACAAGTCTATCAGGTTACTGTGACCGCGACCGACAACGGGACGCCGGTCTTAAAAGGAACGAAAACGTTCAACGTGACCGTCAATGAAGTGAACACGGCGCCGACCTTGACGGTAGGCACGATCAATGACACACATCCGTTCGCGCAGTTTGATGAACTGGATGACGAAGGCGTCGGTGGTCATAACAATGAGGCGTTGTTCCGTGTTCCTTACTTCTCGGGCACAACAACTCCGTTTCTGGACAGCACTTCGTTCTCGTATATCACGAACAGTTTTCCGCGTGACAGTGTGAACAGCAGTTATCAGGCGCTCTACCTGAACTGGCAGTTCAAGACCGGCACGACGAATCCCTGGTGTCGCCTCGCGACGTTTACTTCCTCCGGTTGGACGAATGGGTTTGCCTATCCGAATCCGACTGTTGATCTCGGCCAGCATGTGAGATTTAAAGTCTGGAGCAGCAAGTCGGTGAAGCTGGCACTCGGCATCCGTGAAACCGGCACGCAGAATCCGATTGGTTTGGATGGCGGTACGACTGGAACTTTGGAATGGGTCGGAGCGACAGCTTCCGGCGGCGTTCCTGCTCCGACGCGCACCATTACTGCGAGCAACTGGGTGCAGCTTGATTTCAACCTGCCTGCTGAAACGATCGCGGCATTTACCGGCAACGGTGTATTGGCGAGTGGTAAAGGCGTGTTGGAACATCTGGTCATTGTTCCGAATGGCGGAATGGGATTTTACACCATGTATGTGGATGACTTCGAAACGCTCTCGGTCAAGACCAACAGCACCTTCAGCGTTGATACAGGTGACACCCTTACGGTGAACACTTCCGCAGCGGACACGGATCTGCCGGGGCAAAATCTTGCCTTCAGTCTTGGTGCGGGTGCTCCAACGAATGCGGTCATGGATGCAAACACCGGTGTCTTCACATGGAAGCCAACACCGGAACAAGGTTCGAGCACGAACGTGATCTCACTGGTCGTGACCGACAATGGTTCGCCTAATTTAAGCGGCAGCCAAACCATCACGGTGACCGTGAATACAATCAATACGCCTCCGCGTCTCAACAAGATTCCGGACCTGCTGGTGGAAAACAACAGCGGCACCGCGGTCACCTTCACGGCTGATGCCCAGGATGATGATGTCCCGGCACAGACGCTGACTTACAGCCTGACCTCAGGTCCCGCCGGCGCATCCATCAGCAGTGGTGGTGCGTTTAGCTGGACACCGCCATCCGGACTCAGCACGACGACTGCGATCATTCGTGTGACCGACAGCGGCACACCCTCCTTGTGGGACGAACAATCGGTGACGATTAAAGTGGTACCCACAAATGCGACTCCGGTTTTGAGTCTTGGCACGGCGCGAGCCACCGAATCGGTGTTCACGTTTGAAAGCTTCACGAACAATACGCCTAACGAGGCGGTAATGTTCAAGAAGCCAGCCAACTCGAGCACCACCGTTGCCTTCATCGATACGGCGGTAAACAACTACACCACCGTGACTACGTCATTCCCGGGAGGCAATGCCAACGCGGGCGCGAAAGTGCTGAAGACAGCGTGGACATTCAAAACGGGCGTCAGCAATTACTGTGTACGTTTGAATACGTTGAACACGACGTATCTGCCAAACCCGGCGTTCAATG
>JAQGOU010000045.1 GCA_028293445.1 Verrucomicrobiales bacterium
CGATAAATCTTTCGGAGCAACAACCGCGCGGCGACGAAGGTGTACTCCGGCTCCCGCTCGATGCGACTGCGCGCCGCAAAGATCATCGCCTGCTCAATCTCATCCGTCTTCACGCCGTCATAAAGATTCTTCAGTGTTTCGTCCGCGAGATTACGCGCGGAGCAATTCTCTTCCACACCGCGACACGCGCCGATCAGCCGACGCCGGATCCGTTGCGGGTCGAGCGGTTCACGACTGCCATCGAGTGACGTGACAAATAATTCTGACTGTCGCGCGCCGGTAATCGTCCGTTCACCACGCAACGCGCGCGCTTTGCGACGTTCTTCGCGATAGAGGATGTAGCGTCGGGCGACACTGTGACAGCCCGCGGCCATGAGTTGTGTCTCCACGAGATCCTGGATGAATTCGATTTCGAGGGCATCGCCTTTCGCGGCGCGAACAATCGCGTCGTGAATCACCGCCGTGGCAATGCGAAGCGCGATGCCTTGCGTGCTCTCCGGCAACGGTTGGTCGTTGTGTATACCTGCGTCCGCCCTGAAGGCGGCTTCGATGGCGAGTTGAATGCGAGATTCATCGAAAGGAACGATGCGATCGTCGCGTTTGCGGACGGAAAACTTACGTCCTTGCAGAGGGTCCAGTTGTGCCAGCCGGAGCTGGCCGTCGATTTGTAGCATGTTGAGCGATTCCTGATTGGCGGTTTGCCACACCGCAGTTTTTTACTGTGGAGGGAATCACTCGTGCGCAGACGCGGGCATAAAAAATCCCACGTTCACTCACGAGGGAGCGAAGGCGGGCTAAAACGGACAGCGCGACTTTTCCCTCATCCGGTCATTGGCGCGACCGTTGCCTGCATCACACGACGCAGGACTTGATGAGCGTGAACAAGCAGGTCTTCTGGCTTCGAGGTCGTTCTACTAGCTTCGCCTTACCGCCGATGAGGGCAGTGGATTGATGAAGCGTTCGTCGCTCGTTACAGCGGCGCTACCGCGCGGGATTCTCACCCGCTTCCCTATTCTCCCAAAACCGTGGTTTCGGGCACTTATTCGCGTTAACCACACCACTAATGGTATGATTGTTCAAAGAACTGCGTATATGTAGTGGTTTATGGCGAAAATAGTCAAGAGGATTTGGAAAGAAGGGCAATTTAGACGGCAGATCGATTATGAGGCAGAAAAAAGGGCCATATCGAAAGAACAGGCACATTTCCTCTCCCTAAAACCCCGAGAATTGTATGTCTTGCTATAAGGTTCTGGAAATCAACGTCTAAGAACCATGGCAGACAAGATTCTGGGAAGCAAAAAGAAGCCTGCCGCGTGGCGGACGAGATTCTGGGAAGCAAAAAGGAGCCTGCCACGTGGCGGACAAGATTCTGGGAAGCAAAAAGGAGCCTGCCGCGTGGCGGACGGGAATCTGGGAAGCAAAAAGGAGCCTGCCGCGTGGCAGACGAGATTCTGGGAAGCAAAAAGGAGCCTGCCACCTGGCAGACAAGATTCTGGGAGGCAAAAAGGAGCCTGCCGCATGGCAGACGAGATTCTGGGAAGCAAAAAGAGGCCTGCCGCGCGTGAAGAGACTCGAAATGGATGTCTCCGCCGAAGTCCCCGCTCGACAGCCGTCCGCTCTAAGTTGTCCATCACAGGTTCAGCGCTTTAGTCCAACACGCAGGTATCCTTCATGCCTCAACCTCTCTTTGAAACTTTCACCCCTTTCGCCTTGGCATGACGGATACACTGCCTAAAGTTAGGCGGCATGACCACGCTCGTCTCATCAATCGAAGACGTTACGCGCTCAAAATCGTGTCGTGTTAATTGGAGTCGTTGGGGATCTCACCGTTTCGGCGGCGAACCTCGGCTTGATTATTCGGGTTTGAAGCTGCCAGCCCCAGTCCATCATCTGTTGAGCTTGGATACTTCTGATAGTCGTTCCCCCGTCCGATTTGAAGGTATCCGGTTTGTTCCGCTGATATACCCGCTTGCGTATTCGGCCGGCGGAGGGCAGATCAGTTATCAGGTCGTTGGCGAGGGAAAGATCAAGATCACTCACCTTTCAGAATACAGGGCAGATGATCCTCCATACTTCATTCTGGATGTGCTGCCTGAACGTCGCGCTTCGTTGGTAGCCTTGTCGTATGCGGAGAGACGAATACTCGGGTCTGACATTCGAGATCGTTCACTTCTGGACCGCTGGCGGATGCGTCGCCTGTGGAACGGCGAGTGTTTTCGGGTAGCAGGTATTATGAAGTATCACTCCAGCTTGGGTGCATCGCCGTGTCCAGCGCCGACGAATCAAGATCGCCGAAATTGTAGTGGCTGGGGATTCGCCGATTTCCCCGCATCGAAGCAGCCATTTGG
The DNA here is from genome assembly GCA_028293445.1 of Verrucomicrobiales bacterium. GTDB lineage: Bacteria > Verrucomicrobiota > Verrucomicrobiia > Limisphaerales > JACDHS01 > CBHWET01. The sequence goes on from JAQGOU010000045.1 coordinate 2,349, forward strand.
TGACATTTGGCATGAATATTCTTCCGATGTTTGGTTCTGCTTTGCAGTTTGCTTTGATTGCGGAACAATTCACGCGTTCAATGAATGCACGTAACGGACCAAAATAGCATCGCCCGAGGGAAGTTTCGGGGGGCGGAGCGCCGGTGCTATGACGGGTTGAACGAACCTTAATGTAACCGCGGACGTCGGATAGCGGCCCGCCGGTTTAACTCTGGCTCAGTCGCTTCTTCGGGGCTTCGAAGAGCATCTCATGCGTTTCCCGTAGAATCGCCGGAATCTTATCCGCGAATGGACTGTCCTTCACGGCGGCCATGATTGTTTTCTCGTTGAAGGTGGCGCAGTTACTCCCTGGGAACCAATGGTCGCCCTGGCCGAGGAGGTTGTAACGCATCTTGCCCCAGGTGGTGAGGTCGAGTGATTTGGCGTAGGTCCAGAGACGCAAGATTTCCGACACATTGATTTCGCCCGGAACATCGACGTAATGCGGTTGACCTTCGAACCAGCGTTCACACCAATCGCGTCCGAGGACGGTTTCCATTTCGGCACGCAGCCGCTTTTCAATCGGCGCAATCGTCTGTGGAATTTTATCGTAGAATTCGAGCGCTTTGATGTGCTCATCGAAATCACTTGGCTTCGCCGCACCACAACTGAGCGTGTGAACTTCCGGTCGCGCGAGACAATAGAGGTCGTTGAAAATCATCGGCGACAACGGGGCGCACAAGTCGACGAGCTTCTTCGGTGGATCGTAAAGCTTTCCACCTTTGTCATTGGGACTGATGATGAAAACGCCCATGTCCCTTTTGCGCGCGGCTTCGACCGCAGCCCAATTCAGGTCGTTGACGAAATACCAGTGCAGATTGACGTAATCAAATTCGCCGCTCTCAATCGCCTCGATGATGACGTCCGTGGTCGCGTGTGTGGAGAAGCCGATGTGCCGGACGCGACCTTCTTTCTGTAACTGACGCGCCGCCGCCAGGCAGCCGTTCTTCTTCAGAGAATCTTTGAGGAGATCGCGATTGTTTACTCCGTGCAGTGAAAACAAATCGACGTAATCAAGTTTGAGATACTTCATCGACGTTTCGAAGGTCTCGAGAAATTCCTTGGTCGTCGGTTTCGGGCTGACCTTCGTCTGCACGATGATCTTTTCCCGGGGCAGGGTGGGGAGAACATTCCCGAGCTGCATTTCCGAGGAACCGTAGCCGCGGGCGGTTTCGATGTGATTGATGCCGAGTTCAACGGCGCGATGAATGGTCGCTTCGAGATTGGATTGGTTCTCGGCGGGGACATCTTTGGGATCGATATCCTGCCATTTGAATTGGTAACGCATGCCACCGCAGGAGATGACGGGCATCTGCAATTCCGTCTTGCCGAAACGGCGATATTTCATGGGCGAAGAGGCTAGCGATGCAGCGTGAGTGAAGCGATAAATTTTTAGATACTCTGCCAATCGATTGGCACAGATCCGTCCCCAATGCCTCCGCTCTACCGACGAACTTTGTAGACGGGCTTATTCGTAACGATCAGTCCTCCGCCGGTATATTCAGCATTGAAATAAAGGGTACCATGCAGCCCTGATGAATTTTCCGGCAATGCAAGGATCGCCTGTAGCCAATCAATAAAGCGGGGCAGTCCCGACGAAACGAGCGCCTCAGATGCCGCAGCGCGTGAAGCGCTAGGCACAACACCCGCGCGAACGTACACGCGAGCATGGGACACATTCTCGTTCGGCAGCCAATACATGCCTTGGAGGATTGAGCTCCCACTTTGTGGTATCCAATAGTTGAGCGAGACTTCGCAGTCGATGCCCGCATCCAATAAGGCCCTCTCAAGTTGCGATGTTTTAAGGACGTATGAAAGCCCTTTAGGCAATTTGTCTTTGGAGGAGGTGATCATGTGCCGAATACTTATTCGCGGGTCGTCCTTCAACGCTAAATCCCGCCTTCATCATTGTCGAGCGCAGGGCGTGAAACTGTGTCGCAAACTCAGGCTTCATGAACCTCGGTTTGGCTCCATGCCTCTAATTGACGTCTTAGGGGATTCCGGTAGTGTTTCTTAGGTCTGATTTTGCAAACCCCATGAACGCTCCCAAATGTTTTTCACTGCTCCCGCTGCTCCTGGTGACATTCTTTATAAACTCCGCGAAAGCCGAGGACGTCGCGAAGGCGGATGAGTTGCCAAAATATCAGACCGGCTACAGCGCAACGATGAAGTTGGGCACGGATATTTATACTGCGCTGAAGGAGAAGTATCATTCGCACATTGCCGTCCAACCGATTTCGCTCGAAACGGATGTCACGCCCTCCATTAAACCGGCTGAGTACCCGGACGAAAAAAATCCAATCCAGATGGTTTTTATTTCCGTCGGGTTCCTGGACCTGATCAATCACGTGGCGCATGCCAAAGCGATCGACAAAATTGAAGCGGGTTACTTTGAGAAATATCTTTTGAGCCTGGGACAGGAGAAGGGAGAAATGTCGCTGAAAGAACTACCCAGGATCTCGGACAAAAGCTTTTGGACGGACGACATCATGAATGAGCAATTGAGTAATTTCAATCAGATGACCGGCATGCTCGTGGCGATGAACCTCTCCCATTTCTATTTGGGCCATTTTAAAAAATACGGTGATAAGTTGGACGAAGAGGCCGGAAAGAAAGGGGAGATCGTCAACAATCTAATGACGTCATCGGAGTGGGACGATTCATTGAAGTGCGGCGCCGCTCACGCCCTGGACTGCGGGTTCGGCGTGGATGGAATCAAGGCGCTTTACGATTGCATCAATAAGATGCCGAAGCGCCCGATCTGGACCCAATATTTCCTGCCGGAAAAAGCAAACGTCAGCAAAGTGAAAAGCCAGCTCGAGAAATACGAGAAGGATTATTTCCAGGGCAAGCTGACGTATTGAGCCACGGCTTTTCGTGTCGGACCCCGGCTGTCCCACCCGCAGACGCCAACCAAAGATTTGGTTTTTATTGCCAAGGAACGCTTTTGAAAAAATTGAAAGCGAAGGTTTGGTCGACGCACTCTCCCTCACCCTAGCCCTCTCCCGCTGGGAGAGGGGATCGGTGGCCTTGGATTGCACGGGGTCTCGGACAGCATGGACGCCCTGGTGCGGACTGAATGGTTTAAAAGGACGGAGGCGCAGGTCCCCTCTCCCAGCGGGAGAGGGCTAGGGTGAGGGAGAAAAGGCTCGCGTATCGATGTTTCTATTCATGGACGAAGCTGGTTCTTTGGCAGCGGATCCGAACAAGCCAAAACACGTGAGGTTAGACCGCCGCCGCCCGATTAATTTCACCCGCTGCGGCTGAGACAGCCGCGGTCTGTTAAGGTTTCTACGAACGTCAGCAAAAGGTTACGGACGCGCAGGCGTGTATTTCTTTCTCAGCAAACAAACCACATCCCAGGCGTCGTCGGCCGCCTGATGCTTTCCAGAGGCGACCAGTGCCGCCCGGCTCATGCAGTCATCCATGTTGGGAGGAACTTCGTCGTTGATGAAGTCGGTGTACAACGTAACCGGATCCAGTGCCCGGTGGTGAAATCTGATCTTCTCGGCTTGCGGAAGTCGGCGAAGGAATTCCCGGTCGAAGAATGCGAAATTTTTTCCGGCGGCCAAAACTTTGTTGGGGATGCCGTTTGCTTTCAGGAACGCGTCAAACTCGGTCATCAAATTGTCCGGCGTGCAGACCTGTGGATCTTTGGCTTTGATGAGCTCTAAAGTTTTTTTAAGCAATTGAGAGTTCATCACCAGCGCGAAAGGTTCACCTGCCAACCTGTTGCCATGATCAATATAGCGATGGAAAATCGGACACTGTTCGCGCGGCAATTGAGTTTTGGTGTCCTCGATGATCGCTGCCATCTCCAGGATGGTGCAGTTGTCGGGATTCAAGCCGGTCGTTTCCAAATCGATGCTGACGTATTTCATTTTTAGGTGGTTGCTGCGTTGATTTCGTTTTCGCCCCAAGTCGCCGCGTCTGCGGTCGGTGGCCGAGAATATTTTAAAAAATCCCGGACGCAACGAAAAAGCCGCCGGAAGTCGATTTGCCTTTGGGGTGGCATAGACAAGGCTCCAGCCTCGGATAAATGAAGAACAATTGGCTTTGCGCTTGTCCCACGGCGTTGAAATTTCTAGTCTTCTGTAGAAAATCTCCCGAAGGCATTTGAAACAGTCGCGATGACATTATTTAGATTACTTCAAGCGGTCGGGTCACGGGATATAGATCGGGTAAAAGTGCGATGACAAAGCCAGCTCAATTGATGTCGAAAGCCTGGCTGTGCGTCGGTCTACTCTGGGTCGTCGCTTTGCTGAATTATCTCGACCGCATCATGCTCACCACGATGCGGGAATCGCTCATAACCGCGATTCCAATGAACGATAAACAATTTGGTTCGCTCACTTCTATTTTTCTCCTGGTCTACGGAATCCTGAGTCCATTCGCAGGATTTATGGCGGATCGTTTCAGTCGCCGGCTGATCATTATCGGAAGTTTGTTTGTCTGGTCGGCAGTTACGTGGTTGACGGCGCACGCACAGAATTACGAACAATTGCTGGCAGCGCGCGCACTGATGGGGATCAGTGAGGCCTTTTACATTCCGGCGGCGATGGCTCTGATTGTTGATTATCATCGTGGTCCAACGCGTTCGCTTGCCTCGGGAATTCATATGAGCGGATGCCTGCTTGGCTCCGGACTCGGTGGAGTAGGTGCCTGGTTGGCGCAAGGGCATGATTGGGCGTATGCATTCAATTTGTTTGGGATTGTCGGTATTGTTTATTCCGTGGTGTTGGTCTTTTTCCTGCCAGAAGCGCCGCGTGAAAAAAGTTCCACCCCGAACGCCGTTCCCCAGGCGAGTTTTCTGCCAGCGCTCAAAAGTCTTTTCAGTCGAAGTTCATTTTACTATGCCCTGATCTTCTGGGGTATTCTGGGAATGGCTGGGTGGGGAGCGGCTGGTTGGATGCCGACGTATTTCAAGGAACACTTTCATCTTAGTCAGACGGAAGCCGGTTTCCGTGCGGCACTTCCGCTCCAAATCGCGGCGATGATTGGGGTGGTTGTCGGTGGAGCCCTGGCTGATTTTTGGAGTCGCAAAAACGAACGCAATCGTGTCTTCGTGGTTGTCGTTGGTCTCTTGCTCGCGGCACCAGGAATTATGTTTGCGGCAAAAACTGATGTCCAACTGTTCGCGATCGGTGGACTGGTCCTTTATGGACTTACCCGGTCCTTTGCGGATTCAAACATGATGCCTATTCTCTGCATGGTTGCGGATACTCGATATCGCGCCACCGGTTATGGAGTCTTGAATTTCTTTTCCTGTCTCGTGGGCGGCGCCACCAATTATTACGGTGGAGTTCTGCGAGATGCTCATCAGAACGTCAGCGATATTTTTAAATTCTCCGCCATCAGCCTCGTCGGTTGCGCGGTGATTTTATTTTTGGTCAAGCCATCTAAAACTGTGAAGACAGCCGCCGTGGCCCTGGAAGAACCGGTCAAGACCGCTTGAGCACAAGCGGATTACTTCGCCGTATAACCGCCGTCCACCGGCAAATTGATCGCGGTCACGTAGCGAGACGCTTCACTCAAAAGGAAAACCACGGCACCGCCGAGATCGTTCTGATCCGCCATGCGGCCTAACATCGTCTGCCGGTTATAATTGCTCAGGAACGGCTCCGGTTGGTTATTGAAGAAACCACCAGGCGAAACGCAATTCACGCGCACATTGTCTTTTCCATAAACACTCGCAAAGTAACGGCTCAAATTAATCATGCCGCTCTTGTGAAAAAAATAATCCGGGGGCGGAACTCCCATATCGGTGCCGGTATAGAGTTCCGGGCTTGGGCCAACCATCCCCTGCATCGATCCGACATTCACAATGCTTCCGCTCCGTTGCTTGCACATGATGGCTCCGAATGTGCGCGTCATTAAAAAGACGCCCGTGGCATTGATGCGTAAGGATTCATTCCAAGTCTCCAGCTTATCATCGAGACTCTTCATCGTGCGGGTCACGGAATTATTCACGAGACCATCAGCACGCCCGAATTTTTCCATGACACGATCGCGCAAAGCTAAAATGGATTTCTCTTCGCCCTGATCAAACGCTTCGCAATGAATAGAAAGGCCTGCCTGACATTTCGGCTCCGCAATTTCTTTCAGTTTTTCCAGATTGCGTGAGGCGATGACGAGCTTGGCTCCAGCTTCCGCTAGCGCGTAAGTGAGTTGCCGTCCATAAAGTCCGGCGCCACCGGTGAGAACGATAACTTTGTCCTTGAGGCTGAATTGATCGAGAATCATCTTATTTGGGACTTACGATTTGCGAATTACTGGTCAAACGTGAACGAGTGCGTCAACCCAATATCGTAAATCGTAAATTCTTCACTGGTATACGGATTTAGTTTTCCCGACCGGCGCATCCTTTTCAAAAGCGGCGAGTCGGTCTTTGCAATATTGGGCGATGCCGATGACGTCGGCTCCCAGGTTGAACGCTTGAAAGCCTTCCGTCTCCAATTCCGCGCGTGGCGCAATCATGCCGGGCGTCATGAGAAATTTTCCATGCTTCTTCGCGGCGGCAGCGACACGTTTGCGGGCGGCAACGACGACTGGATCGTGGATTTGGCCAGCTTTGCCGATGAGATGACTGAAGTCTCCCGGGCCAAAGAGGAGAATGTCGAATCCCGGAACCGCTGCAATGGCTTCAACGTTCTCCAACGCTTCGGGTGATTCAATTTGAAAAATCAGGACACGCTCCGTGTTGCTGTGCGTCAGGTAATCGGCCAAGGGAATTTGACAATAAACACCATCCACGTTCCCGCCGTCGATGGCGCGGCGTCCGAGGGGATGGAAACGGGTCATCTGGACGATTTGCTTCGCTTCGTCCGCTGTGGTCACGTGAGGAACCATGATGCCAGTTGCGTCTGCTTCGAAGGGCTTGACGTAGTCACTGTAGCTGCCTTTTTCGACGCGGACGATGGTGTCCATGTCATAAAGCTTTGCGGCGCGAATTTGATTTTCGAGATTGAACCAATCGTTGCCGACATGTTCGTTGCAAATCCAAACCGTCGAAAAGCCGGCGAGACCGCACAGTTCGATGATTCGCGGATCAGCGAGGTTGATTTTAAAGCTGGTGGCACAGTTTCCAGCGCGAAGTTCTCTTAACAAACGACTCGAACGTAATTTCATAATTTCAAAGTTCTGCAAAAATTTCTTTCAGGTTCACCACACGGCCGTTCTGTTCACGACTGCGGATGCCGGCAATAATGATCGCCATAAGTTCGACGGTTTGGTCGAACGGTATAGGTGGCGTCCCAGTTTTCACCAAAGAAATAAACGCCAGCAATTGTTCGCGAAAAGCGGTGTACGTATCCGCGAGTTTCAACGTCAACGATCCTTTCGTGCCATACACATGCACCTGGCCGAAACTTCCGTAAGCGTCATTGATCGCAGCGATCGTCACCTGCATGCCACTCTGATGAAAGAGGTGAATAATATCGGAACCCTCTTGATGATTCGTCTGCACGCTGAGAAAGCCAGGTCCGACGTGCGGATACACCGCTTCGAGCGCGTGAATGCCATAGCGCTCCCAACTCTTGCAGGTGAAGCTCGTGAGCCAACGAAGATCCCCGATCTCTTCACGGCGTGTCTCCAGTTGTTTCATCTCGGGCATGTAACGCATGCCGCTCGTGGAAAGAATGGTTGCGCCCTTCTTTTGCCACGCTACGAATTGCTTTAAGTCCGGCAAATTGATCGCCATCGGTTTATCTATGAACACTGGCAGACCTGCTTCGATAAACGGTGCCGCGCGCCGAACATGATCGTTGCCATCGTCGGTCGCGATGATTACGGCATCGACTTTGTCGATGACATCTTCTGGCTTGGCAACGACGTTTTCGATCTTACTCGCGCCAGCAACGATCCGAGCCTCCGCGGGATTATCGGTCCAGACGTGCGTTACGCGAGCGCCGGGAATTTTTACCGATTCCAATGGTTGTTTTCCGAGATACTGCGCGATCACAGGATACGGACACGACGCCATCTTTTCCGGATCGTAACCATTCACAATCGCGGACCATGAATACGGGTGTCCATTCCCTTCGATCATCCCGAGCATCGCCAGACGGATTTCAGAAGAGGTGTTCATCACAGGATTACTGCCTGTCCCGAACGTGCTGATTCCAACGCCGCGACATTAAATTTCAGGGTTTGAATCGCCTCATCCAGTGTGCAGAGCGAATTGGCTTTTCCTTCAAGCCCATCGAGAAACGCATTGGCCTGCGCCAGAAATAAATCATCACGATGCCCGACTGGCGCAGGACGATAATCCCACTTTTCCGCGCCACGCGGGAAGACCGCCCAGCGTTGCTCATGCACTTCGATTTTCAAACTGCCGTTTTCGCAATGGATATGGATCGTCGTTTCATTCGGTGCCTGGAACTGATTCATGCTGAAGCTGACCGGCACGGCCCCGTTTTTCGTGGTAACGCAAACGGTGTCTTCGACGGTCACGCCTTCGAGGTTCTGATGGGCTGCTTCGCAGAAAACTTTATTCGTCGGCCCAATCATCCACTCGACTGCGTTTACGAGATGAGTCAACGCATCTTGAATCGCGCCGCCCCCAGTCTTGTGATTGTTATAATAGATATCGCGGTAAGCCGGTCGAAACGTAGGGAAGTGCTGGCCTGCCACGACCGCCACTTGCAGCGGTTTCCCTAACGTTCCCGAGTTCAGGAACTCGCGCGCCTTCTGCACACCGGGCATGAAGTGATAAACGTAAGCCACGCCGACGAATCTTTTTGTTTTCGCGACTTCCGCCTTTAATTCATCGAGTTGCTCGAAGCCAATGCTCAAAGGTTTTTCAATCAAGAGCGCCGCGCCATGGCGAATGGACGTTAACGCCACGCCGATGTGCGTATGGGCAGGAGTGCAGATCACGACGCCATCGAATGCGTGCGCGGCGAGAGCTTCCTTCAAATTGGAGAAGACGGGGACCTTGTATTCCTGCTCCATTTTCTGCAGCAGCGTGGGATTCATGTCGCAGGCGGTC
>JAQGOU010000056.1 GCA_028293445.1 Verrucomicrobiales bacterium
ACCGGTTTACCTCACGCGTTTTGGCTTGTTCGGATCCGCTGCGGCTGAGACAGCCGCGATCCGACGCTCGGAGGACCCCTGGATTAATCCGCCGCCTCTTCCAAGGAATGTTCGATCATCTTTTTAAAATCGACTTCCGCCAACTGAACCTCCGCGTGTGGGCCAAAAATACGGGCAAAAAACCATTGGTTCCTGGCTTTGCTCAATAACATTACGCCGACCAATTCATAATCGGGCAACAGGGCAGGTTTTCGGGCCGTGGTCGTCCCGCGGACCCGGACGTAGGTCAGATTCGTTTTAGCGATCGCCACAGAACTTTCACTGAACTTGGCGTCTTTCGCGAAGTTCTTCATGACCCGCTCCTGGATTTCAGATTGGACTCCATTCACGTAGAAGAAGCTGACGTCAGTGAGGGGTTTTTCGCTTTTGCCCGGGATAGTAAAGCGGCAGAGCGACATAGACTTTTCACCCGCTGGTTCCCAAAGCCACTTTGCCGGGCGGACGAGAGTGTAGCCTTCCACGAGAACGTTTTCCGGGTCGCTCAAAGAACTCAGAGCCAATCCAATCACCATCATTGCCGCCAGGAATCTCATCGCTGCCGGGCGGCACGTAACAGACCACGTCCGGAGTCTGCATGAGAAACAAGATTTCATCTCAAGCGAGTAATTTATCCACGACATCCCCGTGGACATCGGTGAGGCGAAAATCGCGACCCTGAAAACGATAGGTTAGTTTCGTGTGATCGAATCCGAGGAGTTGCAGCAGCGTGGCGTGTAAATCGTGTACATGCACTTTGTCGCGCACGGCGTTGAAGCCAAAGTCGTCGCTTTCGCCAATCGTGATGCCGGGTTTGATGCCGCCACCCGCCATCCACATCGTAAACGCATTCGGATGATGATCGCGGCCGTCGTTTCCACCTTGCACCATCGGCGTGCGACCGAATTCTCCGCCCCAAATCACAAGGGTATCGTCGAGCATGCCGCGTTGTTTCAAATCTTTGATGAGCGCGGCGCAAGCCTGGTCGGTGTCGCGACAATTCTTCTTCAAATCATTGGTGAGATTGCCGTGCTGATCCCACGCTTCGTGAAACAACTGCACAAAGCGAACGCCGCGCTCGACGAGTCGACGTGCAAGTAAACAGTTATTCGCGAAAGAAGATTTGCCCGGTTCGGCACCATACAGTTCCAGAGTATCTTTGGATTCTCTCGTGAGATCCATGAGTTCAGGTGCGCTCGTTTGCATGCGATATGCCATTTCGTAGGAATTGATTCGCGTCGAAATCTCGGGATCCCCGATCACTCCCAGATGCATTTCGTTCAGGTTCCGAATCGAGTCGAGCGTGTCGCGCTGCATTGTGGCGTCCACGGCCTTGGGATTTGATAAGTAGAGAATCGGTTCGCCCTGGTTGCGAAAGAGAACGCCTTGATAGAGCGAGGGAAGAAAGCCACAACCCCAGTTGGACGCGCCGCCGCTGGGACCTTTGCTGCCGGAGCTGAACACCACGTAAGAGGGCAAATTATCTGTCTCACTGCCGAGGCCGTAGGTGGACCAGGCACCAAAACTAGGCCGGCCAAACTGTTGCGAACCGGTGTTCATAAAAATCTGCGCCGGTGCATGATTAAACGCATCGGTGTTCATCGACTTCACAATCGCAATGTCGTCCGCGACACTTCCGAGGTGCGGTAAGAGTTCGGAAAGCTCCGCCCCGGATTTGCCGTATTTGGAGAATTTAAATTTAGGTCCCAGTAAAGTGGATGATGGATTGATGAAGGCCGCGCGATAACCCTTCAGCAATTCTGCCGGAGGAAGTGTGCCGTTGAATTTTTCCAGCTGCGGTTTGTAATCGAACAAATCCAAATGGCTCGGTGCACCGGCCATGAAGAGATAAATCACACGTTTCGCTTTCGGCGCGAAATGAGGCGCGCGCGCGGCGAGGGGATTGGTCCCGGCTGATTTGCCAGACTTTCCAAACAGACTTTGGGCGAGCAACGAGTTCAACGCGATGCTGCCAAGTCCCACGCCGCATTCCTTGAAGAACCAGCGGCGGGTGATTTGCTTGCGCGCTTCGTTGGCGAAATGTTGTCCTTTTGTCATGACTATTCTTTCGTGATCGTTTCGTCCAGGTTCAGCAGCACACGGGAGACGACAGTGTAAGCGGCCAGTTGGGTTGGGTTCGTTCCTTCCGGCAGGGATTTGGGTTTCTCATTTTTCGCAGTCGCCAGTTCATACGGATTGATCCAACCCTCACCGATTCGCTTCTTCTGTTTCTCCAACAACGATTTGAGCTCTTTGATTTCTCCCTTTGTCGGCGGACGGGCAACAGTGCGCCGGAAAGCGTAGGTAATCCGTTCGTCATCCGTTTTTCCGCCTTCCGCCAGAATCTTCTGCGCGAGAGCCTGGGCACATTCCATTGAAACAATTTCGTTAAGTGTCGTTAGTGCCTGCAGTGGTGTATTGGAACGCATGCGACGCACGCAGGAAAAATCGCCATTGGGCGTATCATAAGCCTGAAGCATCGGATAGGGCACGGAGCGATAACGAAAAGTATAAAGCGCGCGTCGATATCGATCCGGTCCAGTGGCCTCGGTCCAGGTCTTGGGACCATAGCTTGTGGGTGGTTTGAACAAAAACTCCGGTGCGGGAGAAAAGACGCTCGGTCCACCTACTTTATCGTTCAGCAGTCCGCTGGCGGCGAGGGCAATGTCGCGGACGATTTCGCCTTCGACACGGAAGCGGGGCCCGTGCGCAAGCAAACGGTTATATTGATCCTTCGCGTAAAGCTCGGGAGTGATCTTCGATAATTGGCGATAGGTCGAAGAGTTTACGATCAGCCGATGAATATGTTTAATGCTCCAGCCGTTCTCCATGAACTCGCACGCAAGCCAGTCGAGTAATTCAGGATGAGAGGCTAACTCGGCGCGCGTTCCAAAATCTTCGGGCGTGCTGACAAGTCCAATGCCGAAATAACTTTGCCAGAGCCGATTCACAAAGACTCGCGCGGTCGTGGGAGATTTCTCGTCGACGAGCCATTTGGCAAAAGTGAGACGGTTCTCAGGCGCGTCTTTCGGCAATTGATGTAAAAAGGCTGGAACCCCGGCCGTGACTTCTTTGCTTGGCTTGAGCCAATCCCCACGTTTCAAAATAAAAGTGCCGCGTTTCTCGTCACCAGCCCCTCTATTATTTCGTTCGCTGAGCACGAGCGTAGAGGCGCCTTCCGGCCATTGTTTCCAAAGCGCTTCAATCTTTTCATTCGTATCCTTCCAATCAGCCACCGTCGTGCGCCAGTAACTGAACATGGCTGCGACCTGCGCCGGAGAACGTTTCTCATGCGGCACTTTGAAGAGTTCCCGAATATTAGAGGGAAGGGGATCTGCCACCGCATTGGTCGCACTCGTTACGCTGAGACGGAAACGGCCGAGGTTGTGATTCTGGTTGTCGTCCGAATTCCATCCACCATGACTTTGTTTCAGTTTGAACGTGAGGACAACACCGTTGGTGAAGGTCACCGGCTTATCCGCGACGAACACAGCTTTGCGCGGTTGATTGCGTCGACCTGGACCCGCATCGATTCCCCACGCTGTTTCGTCTTTATCGTCGATGGCGAAAGCGATCGGACCATAGATCCGTTTTCTCCCGGATTTATCGTCGAACTCAGGTTCTAAATCTTTTTCCGCGTTGGAGAAATCGGCCGTGGCCTTAACGAATTTTACCTTCACTTTGTTGGTGGGATTACTAGCATCCTCAGCGTCGACATCGAACTCCGTTAAAGCAGCCATCCCCTTGATTGAACGGCCTGGTCCGTTACAGGGCAGGTTGGGATCATTCAGGTACTCCAGGCGAAAGGCGCCAATGCTGGGTGAATTATTCGTACCCCGGAACTGCGCCGTCCACTTTGTCGGCGCGTAACTCGCCGCGCGGATAGAACCATCGGAGTAATTGTAAAAGCGTTCACCGTTATCGCCGGAGTTGGTGCACGTGACGATCTGCCAATCGGGTTGGTTGGTGGCGATCGATGCTTCCCACTTCGCCATCCGCTCAACCCAAAACGGAGTTTTCTCTTTCAACTCGGATTCCATCGTCGACATTTCGTGGCGTAATTCCGCAATTTTCATGAGGCTATCGGGCGAATAAGCGACGCTTGAGGATTCATGGTCGTTGTTCAAAAAAGCAAACAGCCGGTAATATTCCTCCTGGGCCAGCGGATCAAATTTGTGGTTGTGGCATTGCGCGCATTGGATCGTGAGGCCGAGCACACTTTTACCAATGCAATCCATACGATCGAACATCGTGTCCATGCGGAATTGCTCCGGGTCCACGCCACCTTCCTCATTCAACATTGAGTTGCGGAGAAAACCAGTCGCGACGAGTTGATCTTGCGTTGCGTCCGGCAGTAAATCGCCGGCGACCTGCTCGATCACAAACTGATTATAGGGCAGATCCTGGTTGAACGCGTTGATCACGTAATCGCGATAGGCCCAGACCTGACGCGATTTGTCCTTTTCGAAACCATCGGAGTCGGCGTAACGCGCGGCGTCCAGCCAATTACGTCCCCAACGTTCCCCGTAGTGGGGCGATGCGAGTAAACGATCTGCTTGTTTTTCGTAAGCATCGGAAGATGTGTCCGCAAGAAACGCATCGATTTCGGCAATGGTCGGGGGCAAACCGATCAGGTCGAGCGACAGGCGGCGGAGTAAAGTAATTTTATCCGCATCGGGGGCGAGCTTCAGCTTCTCAGTTTCCAAACGGGCGATGACAAAGTTGTCGACCGGAGTCCGGGTGGAACCTTTTGCTTTCACAGCAGGAACGGATGGACGCACCGGAGCTTTGAACGCCCAGTGATTCGTCGATTTTTGAGAACCTTCGGTTGCCAGTGTCTCTGGCCATTCGGCACCTTGATCGATCCAGGCTCGCAACAAGCTGATTTCGTCCCGCTCCAATGGTGCTCCCTTCTTCGGCATTTTCAAATCGTCACGTAATTGAGCGACCGCGATAACGACCAGACTTTCCGCGCTCTTTCCAGGGATGATCGCTGGACCGGATTCGCCACCTTTCATCGCGGATGCTTTTTGATCCCAGCGCAGGGACGCTTCTTGTTTCTTTGGACCATGACAGTCGTAACAGCGGTTCTTGAGGATGGGTTGAATGTCGCGGGCGAAATCAACTTTCTTTTCACTCGCGGCAGGCAGTTTGCTCGTGTCCACTGCGGCAAAGAGGCTTCCCGCCAAAGACGCAGATAAAAACGCGACCACCCGCAAAAGACGACCTGGGAAATTCATTGGCTTCTTCGACGAGAATACGCAAGTGGCAATTCACCGTCATGCAGATTTTAGGGAAAACTGAAGGCGCCGTCCGCGTGCGATCCGTATCTGCTTGCGGTCAGGGAGATGCTTCGGCTTCCCGTGGTGAGTGGATTTCCGGATGCTGACAGAACTGCAGCCAGAATTTGTTTAGCAAGATGCTCAGATGCATCAATTCTTCGAAATTGAGAGGTTTGACAAGATAGGAGTTTGCTCCGAGGTCATAGGCCTGGTTGATATCGAAGCTTTGCTGGGACGATGTGAGCACAATGACTACCATGCGTTTGAAATGTTCGTGTGCACGAATCCACCTCAATACTTCAAAGCCACTGCGGCGTGGCATTTTCAAATCGAGAAGCACCATGTCGGGGAACGGATACATCACACGATCCCGAAAGACACCTTCGCCTTCGAGATACGAGAGCGCGTCTTCGCCGTCTTTCACTCGATGGATGGACGTGGTGATTTCGGCTTTCTTAAACGCACGCTTTATCAGCAAAGCATCGTTATCCTCGTCGTCTGCCAGGAGGATGGATTTTCCCGACAATTGTTTGCTCATATGTTCCCTAGAGTTTCGCTTACTAAAGCACACAATGCCGCTGGGGCTCAAAGTCCATAAAATACGTAAGCTTTTCCTTTAGTAGATACAACGTCTCGCTGATTCCTAAAACCGGTGTAGGAAATTTTCCACCGCATACTTCATCATTTCCGCGGTGTTGCGGGCATGGATCTTACGTCGAATTCGGGCGCGATAGGTCTCTATTGTGCGATCACTTAAATTGAGCTGCGTGGCGATTTCCTTTGTGGTCTTCCCAGCCGAAATAGAAGAAAGGATGGCGATTTCTCGATCCGTCAATGTCACCCGCGGTTTTGGACGTTCATCGGACTGGATGTATTCCTGCAGGACGCGTGACACTGAAGGGCTGAAAAACGCTTCTCCTTGATGAACGGATCGGATCGCTCGCGCCAGTTGATCCGACGAAGTGTCTTTGAGCACGTAGCCTTTCCCACCCGCTCGGACGATCAACAGCACGTAGTCTTTGTTCTCGTGCATGGTGAGCGTAATGACGCGGGTTTTGGGGAACTTCTTACTGATAATTCCGATGGCGGTCAGCCCGTCCATCCGCGGCATATCAATGTCCATCAGGGCGATGTCGGGTAAAAGGGTTTCGACTTTGCGCAGGGCTTCGCGTCCATCCGCAGCTTCGCCGACAATTTTGATGAAAGGGTAATGAGAAAGGCTCGAACGGATTCCTTCGCGGACGATGCGATGATCGTCTACCACCAGAACTTTGATGGTTGGAATCTTCTTCTGAGCTTTCTTGGAGGTTTTTTTGACTTTTGGCATCCTGTTTGTCCGATATCACCACACCGCGCCTAAAATTCATCCAGCTCGTTCTTTTCGTTTACAATATTTCCAGTGAAATTCTCGTATTGCAAACATAAAGCGGGGCCGAGGCGCGCATAATGCAACCTTCGTGCCAGCTCGTTCGAAATCTTAAGAATTGCAGGACCAACAGTTTAGCCGCGATAAACACATCGCGCCGTGCAGGTTTCCGCAACAACCACTTCACTCAGGAGCGGCAGTTTCGGTTTCAACCGATTCCATATCCACACCGCGACGTTTTCGCTGGTCGGATTCTCCAAACCTTCAACTTCGTTGAGATAATAATGGTCCAGTCTCTCCCAGAG
>JAQGOU010000068.1 GCA_028293445.1 Verrucomicrobiales bacterium
AAAATGTCATTCTCACGTGAGAACGCCGTTTTAGACTCCCCGTTGGAGGCCTTTTTTGAAAGAAAAGCCATTGGCCGGATCGATTCAAGCGAAAACTTGTCTTCCACGGATGAACACAGATAAAAAAGGAGAACAGGGACAAACGTGGCAGAATTTCACAAGGCACCTTTTGGTTTGCTCTGGAGAACTCAAAAAGCTCCTCATGCGATCTTCATCCCCGTTTATCTGTGTTCATCCGTGGTTAAATCAAATGCTTAATAAATTGAAAGGATCCTGGAGTTGAACCTGGCCAAATCCCTTCCGGTCTTTCCTCAGTCCCTGAAACGATTTTCCCTCAATAAACTTGATTCCCTGCCGGTTCCCTTTTAACTAACTCCCAGTTGTAGGGACCGTTCATGTTCGACACCTTAAAAAGCTTATTTTCTAACGATATCGGTATCGATTTGGGAACTGCCAATTCTCTCGTCTATGTTCGAGATCAGGGAATTGTATTACGAGAACCATCCGTCGTCGCCATCCAGGCCGGGACCACTAATGTCCTGGCAGTTGGCAACGAAGCGAAGATGATGTTAGGACGCACTCCGGGGAACATTGTCGCCATTCGACCTATGAAGGACGGCGTGATTGCCGACTTCGAAATCACCGAGGCAATGCTGCGATATTTCATTCAAAAGGTTCATCACAAGAAACTGATTGCACCGAGAGTAGTCGTCGCCGTTCCAAGTGGGATCACCGAAGTTGAGAAAAGAGCTGTTAAAGATTCTGTCATGCACGCCGGGGCGCGAGATGTGTATCTGATTCCACAACCAATGGCTTCGGCCATCGGGGTTGGACTGCCTGTGCATGAGCCGGGCGGCAACATGATTGTGGATACTGGCGGTGGGACTTGCGAAATTGCGATTATTTCCCTCGCCGGGATTGTTTTAAGCAAGAGCTTGCGCGTGGGCGGGGACGAATTTGATGACGCCATCGTGTCTCACATGAAGCGGGCCTACAACTTAATGATTGGCGAACGCACAGCTGAAGAAATCAAGATCAAGATTGGATCTGCGTTTCAGCTGGAACAAGAATTAACACTGGAAGTCAAAGGGCGCGATTTAAGCGCCGGCTTGCCAAAGACAATAACGATTCGTTCGGAAGAAATTCGTGAAGCATTGCGGGAACCGCTGTCGCAGATATTGGAGGCCATCCGGCTCACGCTGGAACGGTGTCCACCGGAATTATCCGGGGATCTCATCGATCGCGGGATCATGATGGCTGGTGGCGGCGCTTTATTGCGCGGCATCGACCGTCTGGTGGCTGAGGAAACCGGGTTGCCGGTCCATATTGCGGATGATCCGCTGACGGCTGTGGCCAATGGCACGGGCCGGGTTTTGCAAGAGCTGCACATTATTCAACGAGTCGCTTCGTCTTCGAAGGGTTAAGAGCGTTCGTCCCAAAGAGCACTGCGTGTAAAAACGCGGGGCTGAGTGGGCGAAATGTTTAAGAGGCCGCATTACATAGCGTTGGTCGCTGTTATTCTGCTGGTGCTGATTTTATTCAGGCTACCGGCGGAAACGGTGTCCAGGTTTAAACTGGCTGTTGGAGGATTTTTCCTTCCACTGTTCGGTCTGGCAGGCTCGACGCAACAATTGGTCGCAAAGACCGGGAATGCCATCGTTCCCCGCGGTGATTTGGTCCGGCAAAATGAAGTTCTTCGCCGCGAAAATCAGCAGCTCAAAATCCTCGCGCAACAATCCCAGGAAGCCTCCCGCGAAAACGCGCAACTTCGCCAGTTGATCGGTTGGCAGAAGACGGTTCCCTGGAAGCTGAAACTTGCCCACGTCATTGCCCACGATCCAGCCAATTGGTGGCGCACAGTCCAGATCGATGCGGGGACCCGCGATGGAGTGCAGGTTAATTTTCCAGTGCTGACCGTCGAAGGATTGGTGGGGCGGGTCTCGTCCGTTAGCTCGACGCGGTCGCAAGTAATCCTCCTCGGCGATGCGCAACTGCGGGTTGGCGCCGTGATCTCCGATACCGGAACCTCCGCTCATGGACGTGAAACCGGGGTCGTGACCGCCAATGCCTCCGCTCCGCTCGAGAACAACATGGTGACCTTGAGTTACCTTTCGGGAACCAGTTCCGTAAAACCCGGGCAAACCGTGACAACGAGTGGTGAAGGGGGCGTCTTTCCCCGCGGCATCCCGATTGGAAAAATTTTCGACCTGCGCAAAGTGGATTACGGCTTGAGCACCGAAGCGCGGGTAGCGCTGTTTGCTTCCATGAATTCGATCGAGGAAGTCTGGGTGATGTTCCCTGAAAATAACGCGGCAGTTAGCGGCACGCCGAGTTCTGCGATTAAAAAATGAACTGGCTCAATCCCATTTTAATTTTGCTCGCTGCACTCCTCGCGGTGTTTTTCGAATCGGCCTTTGCCGGTTATTCCAACCTGTTGCTGGCCAAAGTGGATCTGTTGCCGATGTTGATGGTTTATGCCGCGCTCACGCACGGACTTTTCACGGTGGTGACGCTGGCGTTTGCGGGTGGCCTTTTATTCGATTCACTTTCAGCCAATCCATTCGGTGCCTCGGTGCTGCCGTTGTTGGTGATCGGGCTTTTTATTTATTACAATCGCGGATTGCTCCTGCGACAGAACACGAACGCGCAATTCTTTTTCGGTTTATTTGCCAGCGCGGCTGCTCCCCTGATGACGTTGCTGGTGATCCTGGCCCTTGGCGAAAGCCCGTTGCTGGGCTGGGGTTCGATTTGGCAATGGATCGCGATGACGGTCGTTGGCGGGATGCTGACGCCGATGTGTTTCCGATTTTTCGATCGCGTGAAGCGTTCGCTGAATTATGAACCCGTGGCCGAGCAAAACAGTTTTCATCCGGACCGCGAAATCAAGAGAGGGCGCTATTAAGATGAGAAGCTCACCTGAGATTTTAAACGTAAAGGGCGCTCGTGCGTTCTCCCTCACCCTAACCCTCTCCCGCTGGGAGAGGGGACAGCAAGCGTTCATCCTCTCTTGTTTAAATACTATCCGGGCGATGCAGCCACTCGACTTGCTAAAAGACGGAGTGCGATTCTCCCTCTCCCAGCGGGAGAGGGCCAGCACCGCGAGCGGTGCCGCCGATCTCTGCTCTGACTGGGTGAGGGAGAGCGCATCACGTTCTCAAAAATTTACCACTTTGAGTCTTAAAAAATGTTCGTAATCGACCAATTGAAGAAAGGCGACAGTGCGTTGCAAAAAATCGCGCTGATGATCCTTTGCGCCATGATCATATTGGCAGTGCGCCTTTGGATTGTGCAGGTCGTTTCCTTCAGGAAATACGTCAATTCCCACGAAAACCAATCGTTCAGGACCGTGCGGATTCCAGCGGTCCGGGGCCGCATTCTCGATCGCAATGGCGTTTCGCTCGCAGAGAATCGCGCGAATTATACGGTGAGCCTTTATCTCGATGAATTGCGCGCCAAGTTCCAACAGGAATACACGAACATCTATCCTACGGAAAAGGTGACCAATGCTGCGCCGCTTTGGAAATTCTGGGATCGATCGAAAACGGTGGTGACACGAAAGGTGAAACTCGACAAAGCGCAACGGGAAGAGCTGACGTTGCGCGCTCGCTACGGGGTGGCGACCGCGATTGCGTCCAAGGTCTCCGCACAAATTGGACAGCCGGTCGTGCTCGAACCGCAGAAGTTTCATCAGCACTACGAGAAACGTCGCATCCTGCCCTTCCCTCTCACGACTAATTTGAACTCAACGCAGATCGCCCGGTTTGAGGAACAGCCTCTCAACGCTTCCGGACTCGATCTCGAAATGCAGCCGACGCGCACATATCCCGCGAATCAAGCAGGCGCACATTTGCTTGGTTATCTCGTCCGAAACAATGATTCGCAGGAAGATGAGAAATCAAATTTCGACTATCGCCTGATTGATTTCAAAGGAGAGATTGGGATCGAAGGAGAATTCGACGAGCAGTTGCACGGCCGCGCGGGAGAAAAATGGGTAACGGTGAATCGGCTTGGGTATCGTCAACATGAGAGCATCGAGAAGCCCGCCGAAGCGGGACGAAATGTTGTTTTGACGATTGATCTAACGCTGCAAATAGAGGCGGAGAAGGCGCTGCGCACCAGTTCGCTCGGTCCCGAAGCCAGAGCGGCTGCCGTGGTGATGAACGTGAATAATGGCGACATCCTGGCCATGGCATCCAATCCGACGTTCGACCCAAATGCCTACATCCGCGGCATGAGTTCTAACGAGATGTATCACCTGCTCGATGAGGTGCAGATGCCGCAATATAACCGTCCCGTGCAAGGGATTTATTCTCCTGGTTCTATTTTCAAAATTGTTTCCGGTCTCGCGGCTTTGGAAGGTGGTCTGAATCCGAACGAGTTGTATCATGTTCAGTTGGACCCCTCGCGCGCACCGAAAGGCTGCATTTATGTCGGTGGACGCAAGATCGACGATACTGCGCCAGCGGGTGACTACGATTTCCGACTGGCCTTTGCTGAATCAAGCAATAGTTACTTCATCGATCGTGGGTTGCACGTGGGTGTCCGGCAAATCATTGATATGGGAAACCGGTTTTTTCTTGGGCAATCGACTGGTCTTCCCGTGGGCATCCGAACCCAGAGAGGCAGGTTTCCCACCATCGAGGGGATAACCAAAAATAGATGGACTGATGGTGACACCGCGAATTTATGCATCGGTCAAGGTCCAGTCGCGGTGACGCCCGTGCAGATGGCCGTGATGACATCTGCGATTGCGAACGGCGGAAAAATTTACAAGCCACGAATCGTGCAACGGATCGAGCCTCAAGAGAAGATTCCGAATGGCGATGAGGTTGAAGAATTTCCTACAGAATTGCGCGGTGATTTGAAGGTTCGTCCCGCGAACCTCCAAATTGTTCGTGACGCGATGTTAGCAGACACCGAAGACCCGAAGGGCAGCGGCTACAAGGCTTTCCATAAAGAAGGTCAGCGGCGTTTGAATGATTTTAAAGTTTGTGGCAAAACCGGCACTGCGGAAATCCTGACGCGGGGAGTTAAGGATAAAATCACATGGTTTGTTTCCTACGCTCCCTACGAAAACCCGCGCTACGCCGTCATCATCATGATTGAAAGCGGCGGATCCGGCGGTGTCACGTGCGCGCCGGTGGCCGAGCAAATTTATCGAAAGATCGAAGATCAGGAAAGCCGGGCGCGAGGCAGTGGTCAGGTCGCCGGATTATAAACATGTTCGAATCAACGCTAAAACCAGATCGCGCCAAAATTGATTGGCTGATGCTCGCCGCTATTGGCGGGCTGATGGTGCTTGGCGTTTTCTTTGTCTACAGCGCGACGATGGCGAATGAGGACGTCCGGTTACAGGGATATTATTTGCGGCAGATCATGTGGTACGGGATCGGGTTTGCGGCGGCGGGAACCCTGTGCTTTATCGATTATCATATTCTCTCACGCTGGGCCGTCGTTGGTTATTGGTTGACCATTTTGCTTTTGATCCTGGTCCTGATTCCGGGCATCGGGACGACGCAAGGTTGGGGTGCCCGACGTTGGATCAAGCTTCCAATGTTTCAACTACAGCCCTCGGAGTTTGCGAAGATTTCTTTAATCTTTGTGATGGCGCACTTCCTGAGCCGGCCAGTGGATGAATTAAAAATACCGCGCAATTTCTTCAAGGCCCTTGGACTGACGGTGCTCCCTTTCGTGCTGATCCTGAAAGAACCGGATCTCGGTTCCGCGCTGGTGCTCTGGCCAATGTGTTTCGCGATGCTTTATGTCGCGGGCACGCCGAAGAAGTTCATCCTGCGCTTGCTCGCCGCCATTTTCATTTTTGGAAGTTTGTTGGTCGGTGACATTTTGTTCGCACCAAAAAACTTCCGTATTCCGCTCGAAGGTTATCAACGCGATCGTTTGTTGGTTTTCTTCGGGCAAGACTTTACTCCGCTCGATGCCACAGAAGCGGAGAAAACAAAGGCCCGCGCTGATCAAAGGGATAAATCCTATAACATTGAACAGGCGCTCATCTCGGTCGGTTCGGGAGGAGTGACGGGCAAAGGCTGGCGACAGGGCACACAAAACGTGCTCGGTTTCCTGCCGCGCAGTGTGGCACACAATGACTTCATTTTCTCCGTTCTTGCCGAGGAGGAAGGATTCATTGGCAGCATGATTGTCGTCGTGCTGTACTCGGTGATTCTGTTCTGCGGAATAAGAATCGCCAGCGAGGCGCGCGATCGCCTCGGAAAACTCCTGGCCGTGGGCGTCGTCCTGATGCTCTTCAGCCATGTGTTTATAAATATCGGCATGAATATTCGCATAATGCCTGTAACGGGTGTACCACTGCCGCTGCTTTCTTACGGCGGGTCTTCAGTGCTATGTTCGTTAATCGCAATTGGCATTTTGCAAAATGTTTACATCTATAGAAGGTCATACTGATTATGAGTGACAGAAACTTCTCACGCCGCCGTCAACGCGGCCCCATGAGGTTCCGCCCCACTGGCGGAATGAAACAGGGACAACAAAACCCAAACCAACAACAACGCCCGGATCGTGCCGCTACCGAAGCACGCGCCGATGCGCTGGGCGAAAAAGTAGGCGGCGACGACGTCATCTACGATAAAACCCGGTTCCAAAATGAAATTGATCGCGCCGAAAATGTCGCCGCTGGTCTGCCGCCGGAAGGCGCGCCCAAGCCGGAGGAACAACATGATGAAGCCGATGAACAGCATGTTCACGAGCCGCACGTCCCCACCGTGATCGAGAAAGAGGAAGCGCCCTTCGAGCCGGTTAAGATCAAGGAACAATCGCCACAAGGAATCCTCGAGAACATCAAATTGGTCGCCAACAAGATTATCAAGAAGGTCCAGGGATTGTTTCGCCCGAAGAAGAGTTCGCATCGTGAAGTGATCATCAATGCCGAGTCGCTGGAAACGCGCGTCGCGGTGACCGTCGAAGGACGATTGGAAGAGTTCACCATTGAACGCACCACTGCGGAGCGTTTGGTCGGCAGTATCTTCAAAGGGAAGGTGCGCAATCTGGAAGATGGTTTGAAAGCCGCCTTCGTCGATATCGGTTTCGAAAAGAATGCGTTCCTGCATTACTGGGATATCGTGCCGACGAATTTCGACAGCAGTGTCGAAGTGGTCGAACGCGAAGGACGTAAACGCGACAAGCCGCGCATCACCCAACGTGATGTGCCGCGTCTCTATCCGCCGGGCACGGACATTATCGTGCAGGTCACCAAAGGTCCTATCGGCACTAAAGGTCCGCGCGTTACCACGAACCTCGTGCTGCCGGGTCGTTATCTCGTGTTGCTCCCGAACTCCGATCAATGCGGTATTTCACGCAAGATCGAAGTGCAGGAAGAACGTCAGCGTTTGAAGCAGATCCTCCGCAGCCTGACGATTCCCGAAGGCATGGGTGTGATTATCCGGACGGTCGGCGAAGGCCAACAGCTTCGTTACTTCGTGCGCGATCTCGCATTGCTCCTGGAAGAATGGAAAGGCATTCAAGACAAGATCAAGAGCCAGCCTCCTGCAACATGCGTGTTTGAAGAACCTGATTTGATCGCCAGAACGGTTCGCGACTTCTTGACCGAAGATGTCGAACGCATTGTGGTCGACAATCAAAGGGCCTGCGAACGCATGCGCGAAATGATCTCCAAGATTTCCGCGCGCTCCGCGAGCAAGGTGATGTTCTATCCGGAATCGGTGCCGATCTTCGATAAGTTTACGATTACGAAACAGTTGGAAAACACGTTCTCCCGCCAGGTGCATTTGAAGAGCGGTGGTTATCTCGTCATCGATGAAACGGAAGCCCTCGTGGCCATCGACGTCAATACCGGCCGCCATAAGAGCGGTAAGGATCAGGAATCAACGATTCTAAAAGTGAACCTCGAAGCCGCCGACGAACTCTGTCGCCAACTGCGCTTGCGCAACATCGGCGGTCTGATCGTGCTCGACTTCATCGATATGCGTCAGCGTCGCGACCAGCAGCAAGTTTATCAACGCGTGAAAGAGCATCTGCGCAAAGATAAAGCGAAGACTCACGTGCTGCCGATTTCGCAACTCGGCCTGATGGAAATGACCCGCCAACGTCATTCTGAAAGCGTGCGGGCGGCGGTTTACGACGATTGTCCGTACTGCAAAGGACGCGGCAAAGTGAAGAGCGCCCTCACGATGAGCGTGGAAATCCAGCGTAAGCTCGGGGAGATTTTGAAGAAGCGTTCCCGTGACGAATCGGATTATCAATTACGCATTGTCGTCAATCCAGTCGTGCTCGATCGTCTCCGCACGATTGACGAAAACCTGATCAAGGATTTGGAGAAACGTTACTTCGTCAAACTGCTGTTCCGTCCGGAACCAGCCGTGCATGCCGAGCAGTTCAAGATTGTGAACGTCGCAACGAACGAAGAACTGGCGAGCGTCGGTTAAGACTCGCAAGGATTAAGAATTACCATCCAGAAACAAAAAGCCCCGCATCTCGCGGGGCTTTCTTTTGTACCGTTCGAGTGAAGGTGGGGTTTGAACTGGCGGTGAATATGCAGCGCAGCTCTGCGAGCTGCTGTATCGCCGGTTTGCAACCGGCAGAACGTCCACTTCCACACGCTTAAACTATAGCGGCTGCCAGAAATAATTTCCGGATAGATCGAAACGGAGCGCGGCTGTGTCGGAGACCAGCCGCAGCGGGGCACGCATGACGGAACGCGTTAGAAAAAAGGGAAATCTCGGCGTATTTGACGTCGCTGCGGCTGCTGCGTTGCACACAGCCGCGGTCCGTTACGCTTCGGTCTATCCAAAAATCACTTCTGGCAACCGGTATATTTGGAAGGTCCGCAGGCTGAAAACCTGCCGATACAGCAGCTTGCAAGCTGCGTTACAATATGGCGAGAACCGAAAGCGGATTACGGCTTAACTTCTTTGACTACCACAAACCACGACGTGTCATTGGTCGCGTCACCGCCGATCACTAACATGCCACTCGCCAACGGATGGATTTCTGTGCGAACTTTTTTACCTTTGCCCAGCAGCTTTACTTCGATTCGACCGTCTGCGAGATTGCTTACGTTCACGGAACAATGGGGGCTCATAATAACCGCTTTCATTGCTTTGGGCGCGACGGAAACCTGCTGACGGTTCACTTCAAAGTAATTTTTCCATTTGAAGGGAAATTTTTGTTCGATCCGCTTGTGTTGCGGATTCGGTGAGTCGGCATCGTTCGTGCCCCAGATCAATTGCAAATCAAGCTTCACGTCGGCTGCTTGTGCCGCGACGGTGGACGCGAGAAACGCAATCACCAGGATGCTCAGGAAGAATTTTCCTGCGAAGGAGGAAAGTTGTTTGGTCATTGAATCTCGATGGCTTCGGATGAAACCTCAGTAGCCGCTGAGTTGTCTGCCAACCAAACGACGGTCATACCATCTGCTTGCGAGTGGTAAGTATAGGCGCTCATTTCTTCAGACGTTTCACCTTCCCCAGCAACATAGGCCAGAGTGGCTGGACTGATTTGCTTCTGCAAAACCATGGCGAAAACAATAACGGCCGCGGCTGTTCCAGCAAGCGGTAAAACATATTTCCACAAACGGGCAAGAACGGGCTCTCTCACCGGAGCTGCTTGGACCTTCGCTTCGCGTTCGAGCTGTCGCTGGATCTTGCTGAAGTAAAAGTCACGGCCTTCTGGCAGTTTAACTTCCAGTTCGTTACCCGAGAGGGCGCTGGTGGTGTTTTTTAACTCGGCGAGCAAAGCGCGGGCGTCGCTATCGACCGCCAGCCATTCTGTCACCTGTCGGTTCTCGCGAGGGGATAATTCGTCGTCGAGATAAGATTGCAATTTCAGTTGTTGGTCGTTGTTCATCTTAGGTTCTCTCTTTCTTCAAACTCTGCAAAAGACTCGCCATCCGGCGTCGCGCATAAAAGAGCCGCGACATCACTGTCCCAATCGAGCACCCCATCCGCTTGGCGATCTCCTTGTATTCCAAATCTTCAAATTCATGCAAAATAAGCACTGTCCGGTGCTCCTTGGATAATTGGGCAAGGGCTTTGTCAATTCGTTGCCGCAATTCGCCTCGTTCCAGGCCTTCGGTTGGATTTACCGTTACGACCGGCAGGTGCCGTTCCACGCCTCCGCCGTCTTCATCCATGGCTTCGATGGATTCGGCGCGTTGACGTTTATTCTTCCGGAGTTGATCGAGACAAAGGTTGATGACGATCCGCGTCATCCATGTCACAAAGCTCGAGTCACCCTGGAATTGCACCAGTCGCTGCCAGGCCTTTACCCAGGCTTCCTGAGAAAGATCGATCGCTTCTTCCTCGTTGCGCATCATGCTGAACGCGCGAGCGTAAATTTTGTCCCGATGCCGTCCCACCAACTCCTCGAAGGCTCGCATGTCGCCTTTCTGGGAGGACTTCACGAGCTCGCTGTCAGCTTGCGACGTGTAATCCGGTGTTGTCGGCATATATTTGGACGGAACGATTTTTACCCTTATTCAGGACGATTAAAGTTTTCCTTTAGTGCTCGGTAATTGACCCGCAATCCGCGGATCCCGCTGGCACGCTGCATCGGCCGCGCGCGCAAAGGATTTAAATAAAACTTCGACCACATGATGAGGTTCTTCCCCGTAAAGGAGTTCCAAATGGAGATTACAGCGGGCTTCGTTCGCGAAGCCTTGAAAAAATTCCCGTGCCAAACCAAATCGAAAGGCCGATGACATGTCCTGTTTCTTTTCGGCCTGTGTGACTTGTTTATACTGCATCTTATTCAATCCGCGCCAGACCAGGTAAGGTCGTCCGCTGAAATCAATGACGCACCGTCCGAGGCATTCGTCCATAGGGACGTAAGCTTCCCCGGTGAACGGGTTGCGCGGATCAAATCCCGTTCCATAGCGTTTAATTCCCTTTTTATCCCCGAGCGCCTGCACAAATGCCTGACCGAGCGCGATCCCGCAATCTTCGACCGTATGATGGGCGTCCACATCCAGATCGCCATGGCACGTTAATTCCAGATCCATGGTGGCATGCTTGGCGAAAAGCGTCAGCATATGATCGAAAAACGGAACCCCCGTCTTGATCTTCGACTTCCCGGACCCGTCGACGTTCAGTTTTAAGGAAATCTGTGTTTCCTTCGTGTCGCGTTGAAGCGCGGCCTGACGCTGTTTCATGGGGCGGAATTAAGCAGCTTTCCTTATAAAAACAAAGCGCAATTCCTGTGAGCATCGGTAAAACGTCGAAAACCAGGCTCCATGCACCATATAAACTCCAAGTCTAAGCCACCGTGTGCCGGGGTCCTGGGGGTGGTCAAAAAGAGACAGTTTAGCCCTCAAACCACCGTTCGACTTCAATCTTGTCGATGATCCGGGCTGGCGAATCGCTTTTAGCTCGAAATCAACGAGTTACACCGGGCCAAAACTTTGGTGATGGTTTTTTACCATTCCGGCGACGGACTTTAATTATTTTTTGAGTCCATTTCCATTCCAGCGACGGACATTTATTATTATTTAAGTCCGTTTCCAATCCGGCGATGGACATTTATTATTTTTTAAGCCCGTTTCCGTTCCGGCGACGGACGTTTATTATTTTTTAAGTCCATCTCCATTCCAGCGACGGACATTTATTATTTTTTGAGTCCCTTTCCATTCCGGCGATGGACTTTAATTATTTTTTAAGTCCGCTTCCGTTCAAGCAGCGGACTTTAATTATTTTTTGAACCCATTTCCATTCCGGAGACGGGCGTTTATTATTTTTTAAGCCCGTCGCGGTTCACGAATGAGGTGCCTCCACGTCAGTTTTGAGTCCACGGCTTCCTCCCCTACCCTTCGGACCGATGAAACCGAAGCGCCGTCCGGTAAATCTCACTTTTATGGCCAAGAACGAATCTGTCGTTGCCGAAATCCGCGACCACGAAGCCACGTCGGCAAAAGCAGAACGAAGAGGGGCATAGAGGATTCCGCGAGAAGATCATTGGATTTGCAGTTTGCTTTTCGCGGGTTGGAAAATTATTTTCGCAACATGATTTTGTGGCTAGCTGCGTTAATTTTTTTGGCCTTTCCCGCAGTTCTCGGTTATCGCGCCGGCGCAATTCGCGCGGCCATTTCTCTGATTGGATTAATGATTGGAGCGGTCCTGGCTATCCCACTCGGGCCTTTGCTAAAGCCGGTCGTTCGCCTCTGCGGTGTTCAGCAGCCGTTTTTTCAAACAATTATCGCCCCCGCTGCGGTTTTCCTGATCGTGGTGATAGTTTTTAAAATCATCGCGCAGGCCGTTCATCAGAAAGTGGAACTGCACTTTGAATTCAAAGCCAACGACACCATGCGCGCTAAATGGCAGCGCCTGAGCAAACGGCTCGGCCTTTGCGTTGGAGTGCTCAACGGCGCGATCTATTTCTTCCTGCTGCTCATCCCGGTTTATATTGCGGGCTATCTGACAACCCAAGTCGCTACCGCGGACGACATGCCGAAGTCGGTGAAGATTTTAAATCAGGCACGCCAACAACTGCAGACCACGAAGCTGGATAAATTCGTCGCCGCCCACGATCCGGCGCCGGAATGGGTTTACGATGCGTCAGACATTATCGCGCTGGTGCAGCACAATCCCATTTCCGTGAGCCGGCTTTCACGTTATCCCGATTTTCTTTCACTGGCGGAACGCCCGGAATTTCAGTCCATGTCCACGGACGCAGAGCTCAATGACCTTATCCAGAGACAAGCGAGCATCGGCGAGGTATTAAAACATCCCAAGGTCCAGGCTGTGGTCACAAACACGGAACTCACGGGCGAAATTCAGCGCATTGTCGTGCAGGATTTAAAGGATCTGAAAGGGTTTTTAATGACGGGCAAATCGGGGAAATATGATTCTCAGAAAATCCTCGGCCGTTGGGCCTGGGATCGTGCCGCAACCGTCAACGCCGAGAAAAAGAAAAAGGGATTCCTTTCCCCCCAGGAAACGCAGCGCTTAAACCAGCGCCTGGCCTTATTCTACGGAGCTCAACTGGTCGCGATGATTGATAATAAATTGATTTTGAAACACGAAACCCCCGCCACGGGTCAGGATGCGAAGATCGCGGAAGGAACCTGGGCGGAAGACAGCGGCAGTTATCAATTGAGCCTCGGGTCAAACGGCCCAATGGTCACGACAGAGGCCAAGTTTGCGGACGAAAGCCGGATCAGTTTCAACTACGACGGGCTGACGTTTTTCTTCGATAAAGAACAGTAAAACTTTGGCTTAACGCGCGGTCACCAAAGCGTGCTCGAAAAACCCGATGCTTCGTAGCAGCCGAGGTAACGAGGCTTAAATCTCTTTGGAAAACGTCGGTGTACGATTCAGGATGAGCCTCCTTACGTCGGCTGCCACCATATTGCACAGAGACTTTTCACGCCCCTCTATAGCGACTGCCAGAAGTAAGGGCGTGTTGCCCAAATGAATTTCGCGGCAAAAGGAGCGCGGCGTTCACGCCGCTTCAACGTCCTTTTGGCCGAAAGCCTTTAAATTCGATGAACGCTTTTTTGTTTTATCGTGGTGAAGCGGCATAAATGCCGCGCTCCTTGTTTAGGCAACACGCCCATAATTTCCCGATAGATCGAAACGGAGCGCGGCTCTGTCGGAGACCAGCCGCAGCAGGATTTGCACGACAGAACGCGTTAGAAAAAAGGAAAATCTCGGCGTATTTGAGGTCGCTGCGGCTGGTGCGTTGCACACAACCGCGGTCCGTTACGCTTCGGTCGATCCGATAATTACCTCTGGCAACCGGTATCTGTTCGCTCGTACCGGCTACCTCCCTCCTGGCTTATTTATTCTGCCCAGGAAAATTAGCGGGCAAAACCTGGATATTCGGCTCAAATAAAGGCTGCGGATTTACCGGGTTCGTGCTGCTCGATGCAGTCGTCGAAGCAGAATTGGACGCCATCAAAAATGTGGGAGCCGAGGCCATCGCGGGCGATTCCACCGGTTGCGCGGTCATCAGCGAGCCGCCGCCATTTGGCGATGGCTCGTTTTGCAGCACGTAACTGGCCCCGAAGGCCAACAGAACGCATGCCGCCATTCCAAAGCCGTAGGCAAAGGCCGGACGCAACACGATCTTCGGCAATAGGCGTTGCCAGAACGATTCTGTGACTTCGCCTGCTTTGATACGCGAGAGGATTTGATTCGGCAACCGATCGAAGTAACCTGGTGGAGGTTGTTCGTGACGCTTCAACGCGAGAAGTTTTCGTAACTTATTAAACTCTTCCTGACCTTGATTCATAACAACAACAAAAAGTGCTACTTGAGATAATCGGACAATATCGCCTGCAATTGCTGGCGCGCGTAGAATAGTCGGGACCGCACCGTCCCCACATTACAATCCATGATCTCAGCAATCTCTTCGTGCGGCAGACCCTGAATGTCGTGCAACGTCACAACTAATCTATGTGGTTCTGACAACTGCTGCATCGCAGCGTTCAATTTTTCTTGCAGCTCAGATAAAGAAGCATCCCGCCTGGGGGTTTTATCCGAGACCAAAGCAACCAGGTCGGGGTCGTTTTCCGCCGTGAAATCCATGTCGTTCAGGCTGAGATGGATCTTGTTCTTGCGGGTTTTAAGGAAGTTGATTGTCCGGTTTACCGCGATCCGGTAAACCCAGGTGTAAAAACTGGCGTCCCCTTTGAAGCTGGCGAGGGCGCGATAGGCTTTGATGAAGGCTTCCTGCGTTAAATCGTTGGCATCCTCGTGATTGGATGTCATCTGATAAACGGTGGCGTAAACGCGCTGCTGGTAGCGACGAATCAATTCGTCATACGCAGGCATGTCCCCTTGTTTGGCGCGCTTGACGAGCGTCAAATCATCGGGCTCGGTGTTGGCAGGAGCTTGTTCCAATTTTTCAGATATCGGCGCACTCATGGTCGCCACAGGTTTTGAGGTTCATCAGGAAACAACATCCAGCGTCGAAAATTGTTGTTCGAGAAGTTCAGTGAGATTCAATAATCCAGAACGGCCCACGTTCGATGGGAGGATCAGCAGTTGTTCCTGCGCCTGGGCGAGAAACTTCCGGAA
>JAQGOU010000085.1 GCA_028293445.1 Verrucomicrobiales bacterium
AGGCGCAGGTCCCCTCTCCCAGCGGGAGAGGGCTAGGGTGAGGGAGAAAATGCTCCCGTATCGACGTTTCTATTCATCGACGAAGCTGGTTCCTTGGCAGCAGATACGAACAAGCCAAAACGCGTGAGGTTAGACCAGTGCGGTTCGATCATTTCACCCGCTGCGGCTGAGACAGCCGCGGTCCATTGCGTTCTCTTGTGGTCTTAAAATTCGTGTTAATCTGTGCAGTTAGAACTAGATAGTTGCTGCACCGCTCGCGGTGCTATTCGTGTCTAACCGCGCCCCCGCCGTTTCTTCCCACTCTTGACCTCTTCCTCTAGAATTGAGAGACATATGCGCATGAGCCGGACTTTTTCACTTTCACTGGCATTTTTCTCGGCAGCTCTTCTCGTTTCGGCGAAGGACGCCAAAGTTCATTCGTTCAAAAAACTTCAGCTCACAGATCAGTTCTGGAGCGAAGGGGCGAATATCGGGGACTTCAATCACGACGGCAAAATGGATGTTGTCTCGGGTCCTTATTGGTACGAAGCGCCGGACTTCAAGAAGAAGCACGAATATTACCCGGCCACCGAATCGTTTAAGAAGAAAAACGCGGACGGAACGGAAACGACCATCCCCGGTTTCGAAGGCGGGTTGGGCACGAACAATACTTACTCCAAAAATTTCATCGCGTTCAGTTCTGATTTCAATCACGACGGCTGGGCCGATATTTTGATTCTCGGTTTTCCCGGCGAACAATCGTGGTGGTTTGAAAACCCGCGCCATAAAGAAGGCCATTGGTTGCGTCATGTGGCGCTCGACGTCACGGACAATGAGTCCCCGACATTTCTCGATGTCACCGGCGACAGGAAGCCGGAGATCATTTGTTCGTCCGGCGGTTACATGGGCTACGCCGAACCCGATGCGAAAAATCCGACCAACAAATTTAAGTTCCATCGGATCTCGGAAAATAAAAACTACCATCGCTTCACCCACGGCCTCGGTGTCGGCGACGTCAATAACGATGGCCGCAACGATATCCTGGAAAGAGATGGTTGGTATGAGCAGCCGCTATCGCTCGGCAATGATCCGGTTTGGAAATTCCATCCGGCGCCGTTCGCTCCAGCTCCCAGCATGGGATCGTCACAGATGTACGTTTACGATGTGAACGCGGACGGATACCCCGACGTCATCACCGCGCTCGCCGCCCATGGCTACGGCCTGGCGTGGTTTGAACAGAAAAAGGAAAAGAACCCGGCGGGCGAAGTTCAATTCGAGAAGCACATCATTCTCAATCCCGATGCGACGGCGAACAAGGATGGCATTACTTTTTCACAATTGCATGCGGTTGATCTCGTGGATATCGACGGCGATGGCTTGAAAGATATCGTCACCGGAAAGCGTTTCTGGGCGCATGGCAATCACGGTGATGCGGATCCGAACGGCCCCGCGGTGTTGTATTGGTTTCAACTCGTACGGAACAAAGATAAGTCGGTGGATTTCGTTCCTCACCTGATCGATGACAATTCCGGTATCGGCACACAGGTCGTCGCGGCGGATATCAACGGCGACAAACTTCCTGACATTATCGTGGGCAACAAAAAGGGAACGTTTGTTCACATCCATGAAGTGACCAAGGAGAAGCAGTAATCTCCGGCGGCATTATGGCGGACGCAACAGCGCTTCTTCAGCTACGCGGCATCAGTAAAGGTTTTCCAGGGGTGAAAGCCCTTTCGGATGTTCAGCTCACCATTCGACGTGGCGAAATTCATTCGCTCATGGGCGAGAACGGCGCCGGCAAATCGACGCTGATCAAAGTGCTCACCGGAGTGTATCGCCGTGATGGCGGGGAAATTCTTCTGAACGGTACTTCGATTGACGCCCGTTCACCGGAAGAAGCGCAGCGCCTCGGCATCAGCACAGTTTACCAGGAAGTGAATTTGATTCCGCATTTGTCCGTTGCGGAAAATATTTGTCTCGGCCGCCAGACCACCACCCTCGGTTTTCTCAAATGGAAAGAGATTCGGCAACGCGCCGAAAAAGCTTTGGCCCGCCTCGGGATCGAGATCGATGTCACGGAAACCGTTTCGAATTATTCCATCGCCATTCAACAGCTCGTGGCGATCGCGCGGGCGCTGGACATTGATGCGAAGGTTTTAATCCTTGATGAACCGACTTCCAGTCTCGATGAGAAGGAAGTGGAGGCGCTGTTTACCGTGCTGCGGAAACTGAAAGCCGAAGGGCTCGGGATTGTTTTTGTCACTCACTTTCTCGATCAGGTCTACGCGGTCTCGGATCGCATCACGGTGTTGCGCAACGGCACGTATGTCGGCGAATACGAAGCGGCATTGCTCCCGCGGCTGCAATTGATTTCCAAAATGATGGGCAAAGAGCTTTCAGAACTGGAAATGAAAGCGGCGGATCGCGTGGCCACGAAAGCGGGTGTGACCCCTTTCTTAAAGCTGAAGCAAGTCGGACGGAAAGGTTCGCTGAAGCCCTTGGATCTTGAAATCGCGGCGGGTGAAATCGTGGGGTTGTCGGGATTGCTCGGCTCCGGTCGCACGGAGACGGCGCGAATTGTTTTTGGTCTCGACCGCGCCGATTGCGGGGAACTGCAACTCGATGGCAAAGCGATTTCCATCACTTCGCCCCGACAGGCGAGCGGTTTGAAATTTGGTTTCTGTCCCGAAGATCGCAAAGTGCAGGCGATCATTCCCAATTTGTCGGTGCGCGAGAACATCGTGCTCGCGCTGCAGGCCAATCGCGGTTGGATGGGCTACGTGTCGCGTCCGACGCAAATCCAGCTCGCGGACAAATTCATCAAGGCGCTGAACATTAAAACGCCGAACCCCGAACAGCCGATCCGCCTGCTCAGCGGCGGGAATCAGCAGAAGGTAATCCTGGCGCGCTGGCTTGCGTCGAATCCGCGGTTGTTGATTCTTGATGAACCGACCCGCGGCATTGACGTCGGCGCGAAACTGGAAATCGAGAAGCTGATGGCGCAGCTGACAGGGGAGGGGATGGCGATTCTATTTATTTCGTCGGACCTGGAAGAAACCGTGCGCAACAGTCATCGCGTGGTGGTGCTGCGCGATCGCCAGAAAGTTTGCGAACTGCGCGGCGAAGAAATCTCCGAAAAGAACATCATGCACGCCATCGCCGCGTCGGATTCAGACCAATGAATTCAGCATTTAATTCTCCCACCTGGCACAAACTAAAGTGGCCTCTGGCTGCGCTGATGCTCGTGCTGCTTTATAATTACTTTTACACCCCCGGCTTTTTCCAAATCGAAATGAAGGCCGGGCGTCTCTTCGGAAGTCTCATCGACGTCCTGAATCGCGCCGCCCCTGTCATGATCATTTCGCTCGGCATGACACTGGTGATTGCCACCGGTGGCGTTGATCTCTCCGTTGGTGCCGTGATGGCCATCTCGGGAGCCATCGCGGCTCTGCTGATTGCAAAAGGTTTTGCATTGCCGCTGGTTCTTATGATCTCGCTCGGTGTCGCCATCGTGGCTGGCGTTTGGAATGGACTGCTGATCGGCTATTTCAAAGTGCCGCCGATTGTCGCGACGCTGATCCTGATGGTTTCAGGACGTGGCGTGGCGCAACTTCTCACCGGCGGAAATCACATTCCTTTTAAGCACGCGGGATTTGAATTCATCGGTCGCGGTTATCTCGCGGCGATTCCTTTTGCGGCGGTGTTGACGCTGCTCCTTTTCATAACGTTTGTGATCATCTCCAAGCGCACTGCTGCCGGATTGTTTATCGAAGCCACGGGCGACAACGAAGTTGCGAGTCGTTATGCCGGAGTCCAGACGCGTGTCGTGCAATTTGCCGTTTATGCCGCCTGCTCGTTGTGCGCCGGCATTGCCGGATTGATTGCGACGGCCAATCTCGCGGAAGCCGATCCCAGTGCAGCGGGCATCGGTCTGGAGCTCGATGCGATTCTCGCCGTGGTCATCGGTGGCACCGCGCTGCAAGGCGGACGATATTTCCTCGCAGGGTCGCTCATGGGAGCGATTCTCCTCCAAACCTTAACTACCACGATCCTGACCCGTGGCGTTCCAACGCAATGGACTCAAGTCGTGAAAGCGTTGGTTATCATAATTGTTTGTTTGCTCCAGTCAGAAGTATTCCGTCGATCCTTTCAGCGTAAGCCCGCCACTGCATGAACCTGCGCGCCATTAAAAGAAATATTCCCTTTGTCGCCACGGCGAGCGTTTGCCTGCTGTTGTTTTTGTTCGCGAGTCTCCGTTACAAAGGGTTCTTAAAACTCCCTTACCTCCTTGGTTTTATTTCCGATGACGCGTATCTGGGTATCGCAGCCATCGGATTGACGTTCGTAATTCTGACGGGCGGAATCGATCTGTCAGTGGGCGGTGTTATTGGGCTGACGAGTATTTCGCTGGCACTCCTCGTTGAAAAACATCACATGAACCCGATGTATGCGATTCCACTCGTCCTAGTCGGTGGAGTGCTGTTTGGAACGCTGATGGGGTGCTTGATCCACTTCTACTTGCTACCGCCCTTCCTTGTGACTTTGGCGGGAATGTTTCTGGTGCGGGGACTGGCATTCGTGTTCAACCAGGAATCGATTCAACTCACAGACCAGATGCTGGGAGGGCACTCGGCGTCCCATTCACTGATCGTGTTCAATTCCACAATTAAAATTCCGTTGGCCAACACATCGATCCCTGGAACTACCCTGATCTATTTTGTCATCTTCCTCATTGCGTTGGTCGTTGCGCAGTTTACGAAGTTCGGCCGTAACGTGTACGCGCTCGGTGGTAACGAACACTCGGCGGCGCTCATGGGTTTGCCTGTGGCTCGAACGAAGATTGGCGTCTACGTCATCAGCAGTTTGTGTTCGACCCTCGCTGGAATCGTGCACTTACTCTACAACGTCAAAGGCGATCCGACGTCCGGCACCGGTCTTGAGCTCGATGCCATCGCGGCGGTGGTCATAGGCGGAACGTTGCTCAGTGGCGGTGTCGGCTACATTGCCGGCACAATTATTGGCGTGCTCATTCTCAGCATCATTCAAGCAATCATCAATTTCGAAGGCAGCCTGAACTCCTGGTGGACGCGCATCGCCATTGGGATGCTGCTGCTCCTGTTTATTCTTTTGCAGAAACTCATTCAGGCCAAGAAATTCAAAACTGCCGGCACATTTCAGAAGACATGAAGATCAACGGTTCAAAATTCTTTTTAACATCGGCCCTCGCGATTTTTGTTTCACTCAACGCGAGCGCGAAAGATGTCACCTACAGCAATCCGGTTTTGCGCGGCGACTTTCCTGATCCGTCGGTAATTCGCGTGGGCGACGATTATTGGGCTACGGCCACCACGTCGGAATGGGCACCGCTCTTCCCTTTGCTGCACTCACGCGATCTCGTGCATTGGCAGAATGAGGGGGCCGTCTTTCAAAAACTTCCTGAGTGGACGCATGGGAAATATTGGGCTCCCGAAATCGCACAGTTTGATGGGAAGTTCTTTGTCTATTACGTCGCTGATAAAAAAGGTGGATCGCTGAACATTGGCGTGGCGACGGCGGACAATCCGAAAGGTCCGTGGACCGATCACGGACCGATGATTGGCCAGGCTGCGGGTTCGATCGATCCGATGCCCATCAACGATGAAAACGGCGTGCGTTATCTTGTCTGGAAGGAAGACGAAAACAGTCGCAAGCAGCCAACGCCGATCTGGGCGCAAAAACTTTCTGAGGATGGCACGAAGCTGGTGGGCGAAATGAAGGAGCTGCTGCGCAATGACGCGCCCTGGGAAGGGAATCTCGTCGAGGGGCCATTCGTGTTACGCCGTGGAGATTGGTTCTATATGTTTTATTCCGGGAACGGCTGTTGCGGTCGTGCCTGCACTTATGGCATGGGCGTGGCGCGCTCGAAAAAGCTTCTTGGCCCCTGGGAAAAGAACGCTGGCAATCCAATTCTCGCAGGAAACAAAATCTTCAAATGTCCCGGACACGGCAGTGTGGTTCAGGATGCGCGCGGGCGAGACTTTTTGCTCTATCACGCTTATTCCGTAAAGGATTCGGTTTTCGTGGGACGCCAGGGATTGGTCGACGAGATCAAGTGGAACGCCGACGGCTGGCCCGTGATTAACGATGCAAAAGGTCCAAGTGGCGAAGCGCTCGCACCTTTAAAATTCGCCGGTCCTGGAATGCCGCTCGATATGTACGACGATTTCGTCACAAACAAATTAGGCACCCAGTGGCAATGGCCCCAGTCAATTGAACCTGCGGTCCAGATTGAAAAAGGAGCCCTCGTGTTGTCTGGAAATCCGGAGCGCAAAGACGCTTTGATGTCCTCCGTGCTCGCGGTTCAAACCACGACGGGTGATTACGCGGCAACAACGGTGATCGATGTTCGTGAATTTTCTGCGGGCAGCTCTGCCGGACTGTTTGCATTTGGCGACAGGGACAATGCACTTGGACTTTCAATTCGTGACGGATCGGTTTCAGTCGTGCGCCGTCAAAAGAATAAGGATCAAGTGCTGCAAAGCGTTGACCTTCCGAAAAGCGCAAAAATTTACCTGCGCATGACCGCGACGAAGGGACATCTCTTCCGGTTCTCTATCTGGAACGACACCGCATGGACTGAGATCGGTGGCAATATGGATTTGGATGGGGACTATCTACCGCCTTGGGATCGCGGCCTTCGCGTCGCTCTCACCGTGGGTGGAGATAATGCGAAAGCCAGATTTGAGTGGCTCAAGGTGATTAACGCGAATTAATCGCGGTCCCGCAGCTTTAGTTCTTCGCCACAGAATCGCTGAAATAAAGCGGCGCGATTTTTTTCGCGACGATATTGGCCATTTCGTTTTCGCCGGAGTTGCAAAGGACGATGATGGACATCTTGTCATCTGGAAAACGCGAGAAAGAAGCCGTGAAACCAGACGTAGAACCGGTATGCGCGATTTTCTTGTGACCATCCATCGGCTCAAGGCGCCAGGCAAAGCCGTAATACTTCGTTGAGCCGTCGTTCAGTTTGTGTGCCGTCCA
Organism: Verrucomicrobiales bacterium; assembly: GCA_028293445.1. Taxonomy (GTDB): domain Bacteria; phylum Verrucomicrobiota; class Verrucomicrobiia; order Limisphaerales; family JACDHS01; genus CBHWET01. Next base: position 7,000 of record JAQGOU010000085.1, read on the forward strand.
CATCTGCTGTTTGCTGGCTTGCGTCAGGATTTTATCGGTATTGAGAGATGCATCCCATTTCGCCATGTCACCCACGGTCGAAATAATGGCTCCGGCAGAAAATATGTCCGTCAGCTCACTGTCACGGTTGATCCAGCGGCCGCCTTTAACTCTCTCATAACCATCGGCACGGTTTGGAACAATGATGCTCGGTTCGCGATTGGTCGTGGAGGTCATTTCAAGCGGCCCGAAGATTCTTTCACCTAAAAAATCCATGTATTTCTTGCCGCTGAGATTCTCAATGATGAATCCCAAAAGATTAAACCCAGTGTTGCAATAAGCGTATTTATCGCCCGGTTTTGAGTCGAGCGCGAGCGCGCCGATCTGCCCTATGAACTGTTCTTGCGTGAGGTGTTTGGACAATTCATAGCCGTCGAGGCCGGTGTAGGTCTTGATACCCGAAGTATGCGTCAATAAATGACGGACGGTAATGTCGCTCCAGATCTTTGGAGTATTTTTTAAATGCTGACTGATTTTATCATCGACCGAGAGTTTTCCTTCCTGAACCAAAATCATGATCGCCGCGGCAGTAAATTGTTTGGTGACAGAACCAATCTCGAAAACCGTATCTTTGGTCGCCGGTGTTTTTGTTTCGAGATTGGCAAATCCATAACCAGCCGTTTTGATTTGTTTGCCACCCTTTATGACAACGAGCGCCAACCCGGGGATCTCGTGTTTGTCCATTTCCTCTTTGATGAGCCTGTCAACCTTGTCGGCCAAAGCGGTGCTGAGCGTGAAAAACCAAATGCCCAGCAAAAGAAAATGTTTCATACAGATTGATAGTGAAATGAGGGGGCGAACTTCAATGGAAATCGAAGCGTTCGTTGCTCTATTTGCTGGTGATATAGAAATTTGCCACGCCGTGAGCCAGTGTGATGGACATGTTGGCATCGGTGTCGTTCACCAAAATAAAAATAGTATAGCCTGTCTCCGGGAATCTTAAATAGGCCGAACAAAATCCACCTGTCGCACCAACTAGACTGTGTTCCGTGTTCCCTCTGAATTTGCCGATCCGGAACATGAATCCCGTGTTGTTGTTGGCTCCGCCTTCAAGTTTGGAACTGCTCCAAAACAGTTTCCGGTTCTCGTCGCTGAACAGTGTCTTGCCGTTCAACGCATTGTCCCACTTGGCAAAGTCCACCACGGTCGTCGCGGTATTGGCCGCGGCAAACATATCGGTGAGATCATAATCGCGGTTCTCGAATCCGCCGGTCTTCAGTTTGACGTAGCCGTTGGCGCGATTGGGAATGATATTTAGCGGGTTACGTTCGTAAGTGGAATTCATCTTCAGCGGACGAAAGATTTTTGCTTGCAGATAGGACCAGTAACTTTGTCCGCTCGCACTGGCGATAATATGGCCCAGCAATGTGTAATCCGTGGGCGAATAGGAAAATTTACTTCCCGGTTCGAATTCCAGTGGGTATTCAGCAATCAGTCTGATGAAATCCTGTTGTGTCAGGTGATAACGAAATTCAAACCCGTCCATGTAAGCATAACTTTTCAAACCGGACGTATGTGTCAGGCAATGGCGAATGGTCACGCCACTCCAAATGGAGGGAGTATTGGGAAGAAATTTACTAATCGGGTCATCGAAAGAAAGTTTGCCGGCTTCTTGTAACAGCACAATTCCTCCGGCTGTGAATTGGCTAGAGATAGCACCCAATTCAAAGACACTTTCGCGCGTGGCCGGCACATCCAGTTCGAGATTCGCTACTCCGTAACCGGCGGTTTTGATTTCTTTGCCGTTCTTCAGAACCGTCAGGGCCATCCCTGGAACTGAGAGGCTTTGCATCTGGCTATTAATGTAATCATCCACCTGATCCGCGCGAACAAGATTAGCAATCAGGACACAAAGCGAGAGCAGTATTAGGCGGGGCATGGGTTGGTTTTACCAACTTCATGTCGGGGATGCCACTGTGTTTTGAGTCTAAATGCCTTCGCCCAGAATC
>JAQGOU010000106.1 GCA_028293445.1 Verrucomicrobiales bacterium
TAGGAGACGAGGTGACGAGTCTCTAACTTCTCCGCCGAAAACCGAGGAAATTTGAGACTCGTCACCTCGTCTCCTACGAGAAAAGAGGATTTTTCAACAGCCCGTTAGACGATTCCGTGGCCCATCATATTTTGAGCGGCGGGACGGATCGGCCCGAGCTTGATGACATTCTCTGGATCGAAGTCGGTGAGCTTCAGCCAATCTTCCGTGACGTCCGTCGGCGGGAAGAGATCGTTTTCGAAGTATTCCAGGCGCAAGGCTTCGAGGAGATCGGCGCGCGTTAGTTTCGTATCTGCCTTCGTCATGATCGCCCGCTTGATCGCCAGGTCTTTCGCCCGTTCTACAATCGCCGCGATGATTGCGCCGCTCGCCATATCGCCGCGATAAAGGAAATCCTTTTTGCCGCTACGGAACACAATCTCGAGGAAACGATTCTCCTCGGAATGCGAGAAGTGGGCGTCGGCGAGTGCTTTCGCCAGGTCTTTGCGAGGCTCGTCCAGCGGGAGTTTGTCGTTCAGATAGATTTCGTAAATCTGTTCCGCACCTTTGAGGGTCGGACGGTGCACTTTGATTTTGCGGTCGATGCGGCCGGGTCGCAGGATCGCCGGGTCAATCATGTCGGCACGATTGGAGGCGAGAATCACGACGACGTTTTGCAACGGTTCGAGACCATCCATTTCGGTGCAGAACATCGGGACGAGTGTACTCAGGATGCTACTGAAACGTCCGGCGCGACGGGTGCCGAGAATTGATTCGGCTTCGTCGATGAACAGGAATGCGAGCGCTCCGTCGTTGGCCCGTTCGCGACATTGTGAGAAGAGGTCGCGCACTTGGCGTTCGGATTCACCAACCCACATGTTCAGGATCTCAGGACCTTTCACATGTAAAAAGAATTCTGGATGATCGACGCCGGTCTCGGCTTTCAATTGCTGTCGGAGATTGTAGGCGGTCGCTTTGCCGAGCAGCGTTTTGCCGCAGCCGGGAGGACCGTAGAGCAGGAAGCCTTTCGGCACGGTGTGTTGAAACTTCTTGAAGAGATCGCGATGCAGATAAGGCAACTCGATGGTGTCGCGAATCGCTTGCAACGCTTCGTCCTGGCCACCAATGGCGGACCATGGCGTTTCGCTGACGGTTTCCAGCGAGCGTTCAATGCGTTTGCCGACGCCAAGAACTTCCAGGGCGACCCGTTGGTTGGTATCGACACGGATTTCCATGCCGGGCTTGAGCTTCTCCTTTTGCAGCAGCGCCGAACGGAGCAGGACGAGGGGCGTTAAACCGGATTCCTGTCCAATGCGCAGGCGACCGTCAGAAAGTAATTCATCGATGCGGACGATCGGGCCGTTTCTCTCGAACCCGAGACCTTGCACGACGGCAAAGGCTTCGTTACAAAGAACGCGTTGACCAAGTTGCAGGCTGGAAAGCGGGATCTGCGGGTCGATGCGGCAGACGTAATCGGAACCGCCGACACAGACTAGCGCTTTATCGGGTTCAATCGGCGCGAGTAATGTTCCGACACGGAAGGCTGGCGAACGCAGCTTCTCGACAATGGACTCCAGTTTCTCAATAGCTTCCCGCGCTTGCTCCGTCATTTCCTCCATTTCGACGATGCGATCGCGCAAATAGACCAGGTCCATAATTGCGGAATGACGCGCCGGAAGTTTGGTCGCAACGAGGTCGAGCAACTGAAGGGAGGAAAGGGAATCGAGTTGTTCCCGCGATAATAGCTCGCCCAACGGTGGATTGGTCTCGGTCTCGTCAGCGTGGGAAGAAGCGGGACTCGGGCGAGGCGTGGTTTTTTTCTTTTGCTCTGCCATAATTAGAGATTACTCCGCGTTCCTCCTTTTGCAAATCATGCAAACGGCGGGAAATCTTTCGGGTTTACACGGCTATTGGAGTCGATGTTTCTGCTAGAGAGACAAGGACGGGGGAGTTTAGACACGAATTACACAGATTAACACGAATTCTTCGGAAGAAAGAGACGCGATCCAATCGCGGAATCTCTTTTCTTAAAAATTTGTGTCAATCTGTGTAATTTGTGTCGAACCGTTCGCTTAAAAGGCTAGTGGCGCGTCTGTTGCACGACGGCGAGTCCCTTCAGGAGATCAAGGGCGCGCATCAGGGCAATGTCGTTCATCGAACGCATCGCGTCTTCCATCTCTTTCGAAGGCTTGTCCGCAACCTGATCCCTCAGATTGAAGCCTTCGCGATGCTGACGCACCAGTTCGGCCTCATTCAAGCGCGGCTGATTTGTTCGCGCGAGGCTGGCGGTAGCGTTGGTGGATGTTGTGGAAGGCGTGACCTTGGCGAGCGGTTTGTAGGGGTCATCTAAAAACGCTTTTTCATCTTCGGGCTTCACGTCGACTTCGATGTCTGGTTTCAAACCATCAGCAGAGGCTGGTTTATCTTTGCCGACCTTCACTTGCGCCACGGCCACCCGGACACGCTGGCCACTCGGGAGGGAAAATTCATCGAAGATGCTGGCGCTTCCTTCGGTTTGGGACCCGATCAGCAAGGCAACCTGAGTTTCGCGCAACACGGCAGCGAGAGCTTCGGCAGCACCGCTGGTTTGCTTGTTCACTAATACCGTGACCGGCAAGTTGATGGCGTTTGTTTTGGCGGTCGCTTTCGCACTCGCCGTTCCCCAACTGAGGAGCGGCTGTTCTTCGCTGAGAAACAGGTCCGCCACGGCGGCCGCAACAGCATAATCATCTCCGCCCGCAAACCGAAGGTCGAGAACCACGCCTTTGATCTTTCCCGCGCTCGACAGCTCTTTGAACTTCTTTGCGATTTGTTCACTTAAATCGCTTTTCACCTGGCCGACACGAAAATAGGCGAAGCCGTTGTCGTAATTGGTCGAACGAACCAGCGGAGCTAAATTCGTGAGGGAGTTCGCGGAAACGTTTGTGACAAGAACCACCTGTCCATGCAGTGATGACAGCAAACCTGTGGCAGCAGCACGATCGAGTTCAGCCGGCGACAACGAGCCATGCTCGCGCAATAGCTTCAGAAGCTCGTCGAACTTTGGAACGTCATTGGTGGAAGCGGCGTGGGCACCGCTGATCGAAAGCAAAATCCCGAGGGTAACCGCGCGAAAACATTGTAGGCTATTCATCTGTGTTGTATCCGTCGTTAAAGAATCACTGTCCCAAAGCTTTGGCGGCAATATCACGTCGAAATTGTGCGCCGTCGAACTGAATCTTGCCTACGGCGAGATACGCGGCGGCGCGAGCTTTCTTCAAATCTGAAGCCCAGGAGGTGACGCCCAAGACCCGTCCGCCATTCGTCACGATCCGATTTCCGTGACGAGCATTACCGGCGTGGAAGACTTTTGTGTTGGGAAGTTTGGCGACGACGTCCAGGCCAGAAATCGGCTTTCCCTTGGCATAATCGCCCGGGTACCCGCCAGATGCCATTACGACGCAGACGGACGCATTCGAATTCCACTTCAAATCAATTTTATCCAAGGTGCCATTCACGCTGGCGTCCAAGACTTCCACCAGATCACTTTCCAAGCGGGTCAAATAGATCTGTGTTTCCGGGTCGCCGAAGCGGGCGTTGAATTCCAGAACTTTGGGTCCGTTCTTCGTCAGCATGATGCCCGGATATAAGATGCCGCGAAAATCGATGCCTTCTTCGGCACAACCTTTCAGCCATGGGAAAAGAATCTTGCGCCCGGTCTCGGCGAGTTCGGTCTCATTGAGAAATGGCGTGGGTGAATAGGTTCCCATGCCGCCGGTGTTCAAACCTTGATCCCCTTCCAGGGCGCGCTTGTGATCCTGCGCCGTGGGAAACAGTTTGGCGGTCTTCCCGTCGCAAATAGCGTGCAGCGAGATCTCCATTCCTTCGAGAAACTCTTGAATAACGATCTTCGCCCCAGCGATGCCGAAGGCCTTGTTCACAAGGATTTCGTCGATGGCTTTTTTCGCTTCCTCAAGCGTCGCACAGATCAAGACCCCTTTGCCGAGGGCGAGTCCGTCGGCTTTCACAGCGCATTTGCCTTCGAGAGATTCAGCAAAGCGTCGGGCTTCTTTTACATCGGAGAACGTCCCGGCACAAGCGGTGGGGATGCCGTGCTTCTCCATGAAATCCTGCGAGAAAACTTTGGAGGATTCAAACTGCGCCGCTTTTTGATTCGGTCCCCAAATGCGTTGGCCGCTCTTTTGAAAGAAATCAACGATGCCCAGGGCCAGCGGATTGTCCGGGCCGACAACGGTGAGATCGACTTTCTTCTCCTGCGCGAAAGCAAGAAGGGCCGGTAATTGGTCCGTGCTGATATTGACGCATTCGACTGCGCCTGAGTTTTTAGCGAGACGCTCTTCGGCGATTCCGACATTTCCGGGCGCGCACCACATCTGCGTGACGTGCGGCGATTGAGCGAGTTTCCAGACGAGCGCGTGTTCGCGTCCACCGGAGCCGATGACCAAAATTTTCATCCGCGCGGATTCAAACAGGAAAATTCCGGCGAAGGAAAAGAATTTTTTACCATGCCACGGCGTCTTACTCTGCAAACCATGTTTTCCCAAAGCGATAATTCGATCGTGCGCCGAGAGTTTTTAAGACGAACCGCGAAGGCGGGTGTCGGACTTTCCATGGCCGGATTCTTCGCCGCGGGGACGGAGCTTTACGGCGGAAAACCTCCGCAGCTTCGCGCCGGAGTAGCGAAACAAAAGGTCACAGCCCCGATCTCCATTCCTTACCTGACCTCCTCCGGCAACGGCACGTGCAAAGAGTTTGAGGGAGTTCACGATGATTTATTCGCCCG
>JAQGOU010000541.1 GCA_028293445.1 Verrucomicrobiales bacterium
CGCATCAACGACCTGGAATTGGCATCCCGTTTATCGTTCTTTCTGTGGAGCAGTATTCCAGACGATGAACTGCTGGATGTCGCGATTCGCGGTGAGTTGCATCAACCGCGTGTGCTTGAGAAACAGACGCGCCGCATGCTGACGGATTCCCGTTCTTACAATCTCGTCAGCAACTTTGCCGGACAATGGCTTTACCTGCGTAACCTGGAATCGGTCACTCCGGATCTGCGACTCTTTCCGGATTTCGACGATAACCTGCGGCAGGCCTTTCGTCAGGAGACGGAACTCTTTTTCGAAAGCGCGCTCCGCGAGGATCGCAATGTCCTCGACCTCTTGACGGCTGATTACACCTTCCTGAATGAACGGCTCGCGAAGCATTACGACATTCCGAATATCTACGGCAGCCGTTTCCGGCGGGTTGTTCTCTCTGACTCTCGTAGCAGCCGACGTGAGGAGGCTCATTCTTCTCCGGAAAAGAAAAGTCAGAGCCTCCTTACGTCGGTTGCTACGATTCAGGGGCATCAACGTGGCGGCTTGCTTCGTCAAGGCAGCATTCTCACGGTGACATCTTATGCGACGCGGACTTCGCCGGTCATTCGTGGTAATTGGATTCTTGGAAACCTTCTCGGAACACCGCCACCGCCGCCACCGCCCAACGTGCCGGCGCTCAAAGAAAACAGCATCGCGGAATCTCTTCCCATGCGCGAGCGTTTGGCTGCGCACCGCGCGAATACCGCTTGCGCCAGTTGCCACAACCTTATGGATCCAGTCGGCTTCTCGCTGGAAAATTTCGACGCGATCGGTCGCTGGCGCACGGTGGAAGATGGACAATCGATTGACGCTTCCGGCGGATTACCGGACGGCAGCAAATTCATCGGTGTCTCTGGCCTCGAAGCAGGCTTGCGGCAACGACCGGATCTTTTTGTCGGAACTTTGACCGAAAAATTAATGACGTTTGCTCTGGGCCGGGGAATCGAAACCTACGACGCCCCCGCGATCCGCAAGATTGTGCAGGACGCGCAGGTAAAAGATTTTCGTTTCTCTTCGGTCATCGTGGGCATTGTCAAAAGCACCCCATTCACTATGAGGAGATGCGAAGACGGTGCGAGAGCTTCGGCTAAATAAAACCGCAGTTCAATTTACGAACTCGCCTCTTCCCCGGCGACAAACACCCGTCTGACTTCCAGCTTCTTGTTCAAGACAACTACATCCGCCCGTTTACCCGCATCCAGACTGCCGGTTTGACCGGCGATCCCGGTTCGCTCCGCTGGAGTCAGGCTAGCCATGCGGATCACTTCCGGCAGCGAGGCTGTCGTGTTCTTGGCCATGTGCCGGATCATGTGATCCATGCCGACAATGGAACTGGCGAGGCTGCCGTTGGGAGCCCATCCGACTTTGCCATCGCTCTCGACCCACGAGCCATCATCTTTATGGCCGAAGCGGTAACGGCCCGGAGGGAGATCGAGTGCGCGGTTGGAATCGGTCACCAGCAGCAGCCTGGACGCGCCTTTCATGCGGTAGGCGAACTCCAGTAACTCAGGCGCCAAATGGCAGCCATCGGCAATCACCTCAGTGCTCATGTCGGGCGTCGCGAGGACAAATTCCGCCATGCTCGCCTGCATTGGCACGTTGAAGCGTTGGCGCATCGAAGGCACAGAACTCATGGCACACCAGAAGTGATCGACATGACGCATGCCGACTTTGAAGGCCTGCTGCATTTCGCCCCAACTCGCGTTCGAATGACCGCAGGTAATCAGGCAACCATGCTTCCTCGCAGCCCGATAAAAAGGCTCGGCCCCAGGCAACTCCGCCGCACAAGTGGCCACTTTGATCAGGCCGCTGGCAAAGTAGCGCGCGTATTCACCGGCCTCGGGTGGACGCTGTCCTTCCTGCGGATGGCAACCCACTTTGTCCGGCGCGAAATACGGCCCATACAAATGAACGCCTTCGATGAAGGCACCGTCGCTGGCAGACCAGGTCTTTTTCACCGTCGAACAGCTTGCGATCATCGCCAGGAGTTGCTCCTCCGAACCTGTCGTCGTCGTCGGAAATATTGTGGTGGTGCCATGCCGGGCATGAGCGCGACACGCTGTTCTGACAGCTTCCACGCTGCCATCCATGAAGTCCGCTCCGTCTCCGCCATGCACATGGATGTCAATGAATCCGGGCGAAATATAGCCACCTTTCGCATCCACAACGGTCGCCTCCTTCAGTAAACGTTTGCCCGACCGCCCGACCGATTTGATCTTCCCGTCCTGACAAACCACGGTCGCATTGGGCAACAGGCGATCCGACAAAATGGCAGTGCCGTTGGTGAAGATAAGAGTCATGCCCACAAGATAGACAAGCAGGTCGCTGCCTGTGAAGGTCTGATTCCACGTTAAGCTCTCCATCGATTTCCCTTGCTGCAAACGCGAGACGTTTGTGTTAAACGAACTTCATGCATCCCCGTTCATCATGAGGAAATCGCTATGATCATTACGAAGAAATTCCTGCCGCGACGAACCTTCTTACGCGGGATGGGAGCGGTCATGGCGCTGCCGTTGCTGGAAGCGATGGTTCCCGCCGCCACGCCGTTGGCGAAGACGGCTGCCAATCCGGTGCGTCGTCTCGGTTTTGTTTTTATCCCGATGGGATGCGACCGCACGCGCTGGACGCCGGGCGGCGAGAAAAATCTCGATCAACTTTCTCCGATCCTCAGTTCGCTCGAGCCAGTGAAGGAGCACGTCACGGCGATCACGAATCTGGAGTTGCGCAATGCTTATCCCGGCAGCCACGCCACGTCCAATGCGGCTTTTCTCAGCGCGGCTAAAGCGAAGTTGACGGAAAGTGCGGACTATTACCTCGGCACAACCGTTGATCAAATCGCGGCTAAACAAATTGGTCAGGAGACGCAGTTGCCCTCGCTGGAAATGTCGATGGATCTGTTACAGACGGTGGGGCTCTGCGACAACGGCTACGCCTGCGTTTATCAGAATAATCTTTCATGGTCCTCACCCACGACACCGCTTCCGGCAGAGGCGCATCCGAGGCTCGTTTTCGAGAGCTTATTCGGGGAAGGCGGCAGCACGGCGGAGCGACGCGCGGCCTTACGGAAAAAAGCCAGCCTGCTCGATTTTTTTAATAAGGATTTCGCTCGCCTTAAAAAGGAACTTGGCTCCGGCGATCGTGCGCGCGTGAGTCATTACCTTGAAACCGTTCGCGAGGTCGAACGCCGCATTCAAAAAGCCGAAGCCGACGCGAAGGATAATTCTTTGCCGGATTTGGATCGGCCCGTGGGCGTGCCTGCGGCATACGCTGACCACGCGCGCCTGATGTTTGATTTGCAGGTGTTGGCGTTGCAGGGCGATGTCACGCGCGTCATCACGTTTCAGCTCGCCCGCGAAACCAGCAATCGAACCTATCCTGAGATCGGCGTCTCCGATCCGCATCATCCGCTTTCGCATCACGGCAACGATCCGGAAAAAATCGCGCGCATGGCGAAGATCAATCAGTTCCATGTGTCGCTGTTCGCGGAGTTTCTCAAAAAACTAAAAGCGACGCCGGAAGGAAATGGAACGCTGCTCGATCATTCGCTTTACCTTTACGGCAGTGGCATTGGTAACCCGAATATTCACGATCACACGAACCTGCCCATTCTCGTTGCGGGTGGTGCCGCGGGGGGAATGAAAGGCAATCGTCACATTAAATACGAGAAGCCGATGCCTCTGGCGAATCTGCACCTGACGTTGCTCGATAAAGTGGGCGTCCGTCTCGATTCATTTGCGGATAGCAACGGGAAGATGGATGAATTGTTTGAACCGCTTCCGGTGTGATGCACGAGGGACGTAATAGCAGACGAGTGCAGGAGCGCGGCGTTTATGCCGCTTCAACGCATGATGGTCAGCGGGCGTTAGACATTTTCAACATCTCCGGGCTACCCGTGCTGAAGCGGCGTAAACGCCGCGCGCCTTCAGGTCTCATGCGCTTCATTGTAACCGGACTGATCTTCCTCGCGATATCGAGCTTCGCTGCTGTCACGGACAAATTCCCGCTGGCCGACGCCGCCGAAAAATCTGACCGCACCGCCATTCACGCGCTGCTCAAAAAGCACGCCGATGTAAATGCTCCCCAGGCCGACGGCATGACCGCTCTCCATTGGGCTGTTCATCTGGACGAGGTTGAAACCGCCACGTTGCTCGTGAAAAACGGCGCGAACGTGAAGTCGACGAATCTTTACGGCATAGCACCGCTCTCCCTTGCCTGCGTCAATGGGAATTCCAATCTCGTCGAACTCCTGCTCACGGCGGGGGCTGATCCGAACACGACTCTACGCGGCGGGGAAACTGTTCTCATGACGGCGGCGCGCACGGGCAAAGTTGGGCCGGTGAAAGCGTTGCTGGCACACAAGGCCAACGTTGAAGCGAAGGAACGTCGCGGCCAAACGGCTTTGATGTGGGCGGCGGGGGAAGGACACACTGACGTCGTCGAGTTATTAATCAAAGCCGGCGCGGATTTTCGGACGCCATTGCCGGACTCCGGTTTCACTCCGTTACTTTTCGCCGTGCGCGACGGCAAAACCGAAACCGTTCGCGCTTTGTTAAAAGCAGGAGCGAATGTCAACGAGGTTACCAATCCAAAGAAGTCGCCCGGCAAAGGTCCGAGGAAGGGAATAAGCCCGTTGATTCTGGCGGTCGAGAACGGGCACTTCGATCTGGCGGTGGAATTATTAGATGCGGGCGCTGATCCGAATGATCAACGCTCGGAATTCACCGCGCTTCACGCGATGACATGGGTTCGCAAACCCGCGCGCGGCGAAGGCGAAGAAGGCGAGCCGCCTCCGCTTGGTTCAGGAAATTTGAACGCTCTTCAATTTATCCGGAAACTCGTGGCCCACGGAGCGGACGTAAACGCGCGTTTGAAACATGGAGCGTCGGGCGAAGGCATTCTAAACAAAACGGGCGCGACGCCTTTTCTGCTCGCCGCTTTTACGGATGATGCGCCGCTGATGCGCTTGTTAGTCGAGTTGGGTGCCAATCCATCGTTGGGTAATGCCGACAACTGCATACCGCTGATGACTGCCGCCGGAATTGGAATAGGAGCCTCCGCCGCAAATGAAACCGCGGGAACCGAGCCGGAAGCTTTGGAGGCCGTGCAACTGGCGTTGGATCTTGGAAACGACATCAATGCGGTCGACAACAACGGCGAGACTGCCATGCATGGCGCTGCTTACAAAAACTTTCCCAGGGTTGTACAGTTTCTTGCCGACAAGGGTGCGAACGTTGAAATCTGGAATCGAAAGAATAAATACGGTTGGACACCACTCATGATCGCGCAGGGCCACCGTCCCGGAAATTTCAAACCATCCTTTGAAACCATCGCGGCAATAGAGCGCGTGATGCTGGCCGCGGGCGTTTCGCTTCCGACCAACGCTACTGCAGCCGAGAGCCGTAAGTGATGGACAAATCGCTTCTGACTGAACGGAGAGGTCTACTTTGATAGACGACCACTCCCTGCCTTTCGCGCCGCAGGCGCTGTGGCCCATGCGCCAGCATGTGAGGCTTTCAATTTTAGTTCGTCGTCGTAACTTCGCTTTGTGTCGCAGATTGTTGATCTGTTTGTGGCGGCCCTGTTGATGATGGCAGTCCTGGGCGTGCTCGCGAAGAAATGGAATTTGGCCTATCCCATCCTGCTGGTCTTTGGCGGGTTGTTGCTGGGCATGATTCCGGGCCTTCCGCATTTTGAAATTGGCCCTGAATTAATTTTCTTCTTCTTCCTGCCACCTCTGCTCTTTCCGGCCGCGATGTTTATTCCGTGGCGCGATTTTCGTGCGAACCTTCGCCCGATTCTTTTCTTGGCCGTGGGGCTCGTGCTCTTCACTACAGTGAGCGTTGGCTGGCTGGCCCATTACTTATTTGGCTTGCCGCTCGCCGCGGGTTTTGTTTTGGGCGCGATCATTTCTCCGCCGGATGCGATCGCGGCATCGGCGATTGCACAGCGGTTGCGGTTGCCGCGACGCATCGTCACGATCCTCGAAGGGGAGAGCCTTATCAACGATGCCACGGCTTTGGTCGCGTATCGTTTTGGCGTAGCAGCCCTGGCGACCGGTTCTTTTTCCCTCGCGCACGCGACTGGAGAATTCGTAATGGTGGCATTGGGTGGAATTCTTATCGGCGTCGCGATTGGTTGGTTGGCCGCCTGGTTTCATCGACGCGTGGAAGATCCGCCGATTGAGATTACGGTTTCGTTCCTCACTCCATTTCTCGCCTACATCCTCGCGGAACGGATCGGCGTCTCGGGAGTGTTGGCGGTGGTGGCGGCAGGATTGTTTTTGGGATGGCGATTGCCGGAGATCACGACGTCTACGACACGACTTCAAGGCGGTCCTTTTTGGAACATGGTGGAGTTCATCCTGAACGGGTTCGTTTTCATTTTGATTGGCTTAAAGGTGCCGGAGGCGACGCGGGCGTTGTCTGGTAAATCGATTTATCCACTGGTCGGAAAGGCGCTTCTGATCAGCGTCGCGGTGATTCTGATCCGCATCGTCTGGGTTTTTTCCGTGACCTACGTTCCGCGGTTCCTCTTTAAAAAACTGCGGGAACGTGATCCTTCGCCCCGGTGGCAAAACGTCGCGATTGTCGCCTGGACAGGAATGCGCGGCGTCGTGTCCGTCGCGGCGGCCCTGGCGCTGCCGTTCACGATCACCAGCGGTTCGCCTTTTCCAGAACGGGATTTAATTCTGTTCCTCACTTTCGTTGTGATTGCGGCGACGCTTGTGGTGCAGGGTTTGACCTTGCCTTGGCTTATCCGATGGCTCGGCATTGAAGATGATCGCGGCGCGGAGAAAGAAGAACGGGAAGCCCGGATCCAGGCAAATCAGGCTGCCCTGAATGGATTAATCAGCAGGGAACAACGCGGGGGACTGAACCCGACGGAAGTCGATGCCATCCAGCGTTTGCGAATCGAATACGAAGATCGTCTTCGGGAATTGGAATCTTATAACGCTCAGGAGGGCGAGAGCGCTTCGCGCATCTTTTCCACCGCTTACGATGAGCTTTCGAAAGAGGCGCTCAAATCCGAGCGCAAAACAATTCTGAAACTGCGCAACGAAAATGTGATCAACG
>JAQGOU010000180.1 GCA_028293445.1 Verrucomicrobiales bacterium
CGATCCAGACCCGCTTTATGTGGCCGCTCTCCATGATGTTTGTGAAGCGACGGCCCCGAAGTTGCGTATTGCCACTTTGGGTACCAATTTAGCGGTGATGTGGCCTGCTCCAACCTGCTATTCACTCCAATCTGCGACGAACCTGGTCGCAACGAATACCATTTGGGGGAACGCAGTAGAATCCGTTATTGCGACCGACGATGGTCAAATGATGGCGATTGTTACTATCACGAATAACTACCGCTACTATCGACTGTATAAGTAAGAGTACCCGCTCTCAAACGTGCGCGAGATACCAGTCGAGCGCGCTTTCCAAACCAGCTTGCGTGGAGTGTGTCGGTTGATAACCGAGGAATGCTTTCGCTTTGTCCACTGACGCCAATGAATGCCGCACGTCTCCGGCGCGGAATTCGCGATAGACCGGCTTTTGATCCGGCAAATTGGGATCTCGTTTCCGCAGGCCCTCGTTAAGAAATCCGAAGAGTTGATTCAGCGTCGTTCGTTCTCCCACCGCGACGTTGTAGGCTCGATTCGCGGCTCCGGGTTGCTGCGTCGTCGCCGCGAGCAGGTTTGCCTGCACCACGTTGTTGATGAAACAAAAATCACGGCTCGTCTCGCCGTCGCCATTGATATAAATCGGTTCGGTCTTGATCAGCGAAGCCAGCCACTTGGGAATCACGGCGGCATAAGCGCCGTCTGGATCCTGACGCGGGCCGAAGACGTTGAAGTACCGTAACCCGATCGATTCAAACGCATACGCCCGCGCGTAAACTTCCGCGTAGATTTCATTCATCCATTTATGCGCGGCGTAGGGAGACAGCGGCCGGCCGATTTTCTCTTCAACCTTTGGAAGTTCCGGATCGTCCCCGTAAATCGCACTGCTCGAGGCATAGACAAAGCGTTTCACTTTGGCATCACGCGCCGCGGTGAGAATGTTTAGAAAACCATCCACGTTACTTTGGTGACTGCGAATCGGGTACTCCATCGAGGCCGGAACCGAACCAAGCGCGGCCTGGTGTAAAACAAGATCAACGTTTTCGCACGCGATCTTGCACGCGTCCACGTCGCAAATGTCTCCTTTAACGAATTGGAATCTCGTCCATTGTTCGGGCGTCACCAGGCTTTGCACTTCCGCGAGGTTCTTGTTGTAGCCGGTGGAAAAGTTATCAAGGCCGGTTACCCGTTGATTCAGTTTAAGAAGTTGTTCCAGCAGATTCGATCCAATGAATCCACCGCATCCGGTAACCAGCCAGTGCCGGGGCGAAGATTTGAGTTCGCTTTGAAGTTTTTCGTAAGGTGACATGCGATTGCTTAAGCTTTCCAAAGTTTTGTCGGATCGACGTTCGTCTGCGCCATGACGTTCCGCGTATCAACAATGCACTGCGCCCAATCGGCGAGTTCCTGGTAATTCACCGAGCGATGCGCGGTGGCAATGACAACGGCATCAAAGGCGGAAATCGTTTCGCGTGACCACGATACCGACTCGGTTCCCGCCCAATGCGAATGGGAACGCGTCGGCGCGATCACCGGAACATGCGGATCATAATAAGCGACGTGAGCGTCACGCGCACGCAACAGGTCCATCAACACAAACGTCGGCGACCCACGCACATCATCCACATCCGGCTTGTAGGCAAGACCGAGGAACAGAATGCGGGAGCCCTTCGTTGATTTCCGTTTTTCATTCAACGCATCGATGATGCAGCTGACGACGTATTGCGGCATGGCGGTGTTGATTTCGCCCGCTAGTTCAATGAGCCGCGTGTGTTGATCGAATTCCCGCGCTTTCCACGTGAGATAAAAAGGATCCACCGGAATGCAATGCCCGCCGAGACCCGGCCCCGGATAAAAAGGCATATAACCGAACGGCTTTGTTTTGGCCGCGTTAATTACTTCCCAGATATCGATGCCCATCGCGCCGTAAACGATTTTCAATTCGTTCACCAAAGCGATATTCACGCTGCGAAAAATATTTTCCAACAGCTTCGTTGCTTCGGCCGCGCGACAGGACGAAACCGGCACAATGGTTTGAATCGCACGACCGTAAAGCGCTGTGGCCTTCGCGAGACACGTGGGCGTAAACCCGCCGACCACCTTTGGAATCAAAGCGACTTTGCTGTCGGGATTGCCCGGGTCTTCGCGTTCGGGAGAGAAGGCGAGATGAAAATCGACGCCTGCTTTCAGGCCGGAACCTTTCTCGAGAACCTCGCGCAAATCGCCATCCGTCGTGCCGGGATAGGTCGTGGATTCGAGGACCACAAGCGCGCCGCGTTGCAGAAAGGGCGCGATGCTCTCGCCCGTTTGGATGATGTAGGAAATGTCCGGTTCGCGATTCTTACTCAACGGCGTTGGGACACAGATGATGACCGCCTCGACATTCTTTACCTGAGAAAAATCGGTCGCCGCGGAAAAGGAGCCGGCACCCAGCGCGTCGCCAATGGCTTTGCTGCTGATGTGCTGAATGTAGCTGCGACCGGAATTGATGGCGTCGACTTTGACGGGATCCGTATCGAGCCCAAGGACCTCGACTCCGCTCCGTGCAAACTGCAGGCAGAGTGGCAGGCCGACATATCCCAGACCAATGATCGCAATAGACATCGAGGTGCGGTTAAAATGAAGGGTGAAGCGAGGCTTGTCCAAAAGTTTTTCGCCTCCCCGTAATCGGAAGGACGAGTTCCACGAGTCCCATATCATTTTCCTTTCCGTTCCCGAGGCGAAAAAAAGTTAGGGACTCGTGGAACTCGTCCTTCCGAAGTGTTGTTTTTATGCGCGCCATACAATCGGTCGTTCTCATGATCCATAAAAGGGGGCTTTTCCTTGTCGGGCACCAATTATTGAAAGGAAATTCCATGACTTGGCCGCGAGACGACGATTATGGAGAGGAAATTCCATGAGTTGACCGTGGGACGACGAATATGGAAAGGAATTGCCATGACTTGGCCATGGGACGGCGATTATGGAAAGGAATTGCCGTGACTTGGCCATGGGACGACGATTATGGAAAGAAAATGCCGTGACTTGGCCGTGGGACGACGATTATGGAAAGAAAGTGCCATGACTTGGCCGTGGGAGGACGATTATGGAAAGGAATTGCCATGACTTGGCCGTGGGACGACGATTATGGAAAGAAAATGCCGTGACTTGGCCATGGGACGATGATTATGGAAAGAAAGTGCCATGACTTGGCCGTGGGACCAAGATTATGGAAAGGAATTGCCGTGATTTGGCTGTGGGAGGAAAATTATGGAGCAGAAATTCAAGAATTTCTCTCTCGGACCATCTTTTTTGATGGTTTTGGCGTGGATGTGGGCTAAAACGACCCTTTTTGTTGCTGCAATAGGAACTTGCCGAATCGGGACAGTTTTTTAAGATGCGCGCCATGGCTATTGATAACCCGGCGGCTGTATCGACTCCAAAAACGACGCATCAATGGGATGAGGACACAGTTTTCTTCGCGCTCGGCCAGCCATTGCGACGCCGGGTGTTTTTAAAGCTCGCACGAGTCGGGCCAAAGCCCGGTTCGCAGCTGACGAGCGGACCACAACTCGGCACGACATTGAAGCAGTTGGCCATTTTGTGCAAAACGGGTTTGGTGGTAAAGGCGCCTAATCCGGACGATCGTCGTCAGCCTCTCTATGCACTCGCGCCGTTGGTCCCCCTCACGAGAACAGAAAACGGCGGCGTGATTGATTTCGGATTTTGCCTTCTTCGGTTTTAATGCCGAATTTGGACACGGACCTGGCGACGGAAAACCTTTGAAGTAACACTCTGAATCGAGCTAGCTTTGGCCGCTGACCGACTGAATGGAACCGAAACCGATAACTCCCTGCCTTTGCGTCGTTATTCCCGCTTACAACGAAGGGCCGACTATTGCCAACGTCATCGAGACCGTGCTCGCGCAATCTGTCGTGCAAGAAGTTATTGTCGTGGACGATTGTTCCGACGATAAAACCTGGGAGATATTGCAACCGCTCGCGCAACGCGAGAAACGGGTCAAGGTGTTCCGTCACGATATCAATCAAGGCAAAGGCGCCGCACTCCGAACCGGTTTCAAACATGTGACCGCTCCGATCGTAATCGTGCAGGATGCCGACCTCGAATATGATCCCTACGAATACGAGATCGTGATTCGTCCGATTTTTATCGGCAAAGCGGATGTGGTGTTTGGTTCACGTTTCGCGGGAGCCGGCGCGCATCGCGTCCTTTATTACTGGCATTCGTTTGGGAACAAACTATTGACCACGCTTTCCAACATGATGACCGACCTGAACATCACCGACATGGAAACGGGCTACAAAGCGTTTCGTCGCGAGGTCCTGCAACAGATTGAGATTCAAGAGAACCGTTTTGGTTTCGAGCCGGAGATCACCGCGAAAGTTTCCCGGTTGGGTGTGCGCATTTATGAAGTGCCCATCTCCTATTACGGCCGCACGTATTCGGAGGGAAAAAAGATTGGCTGGCGTGATGGTGTCAGCGCCATTCGTTGCATCCTGAAGTACAATCTTTTTCGATCACGGAAAAAGTGGCGTAGTTAAACGGCAGAACGCGACAGTACGTTTCGGAAAGAAGCGACCTCAACTGAACAGTCAGAACTGGATCATTGCTGCACCGCACAGCGGATGTTCTCTCCTCCCCAGGCCGAGCATTACCCATAAGTCTGTTTCGTCTTAGAATC
>JAQGOU010000212.1 GCA_028293445.1 Verrucomicrobiales bacterium
TGTCCGGACTGCGGCAGTGATGTTCCGGTGACGGTGTTGTTGGACACGGAATACGGACCTTTCCCGAATCCTAACCCGGATTATAAGATGCCGGTCCCCGAGCTTTCGGATGTCGTGGAAGTCGCGGCGGGTTATGAGCATGCGATCGCGTTGCGATCCTGGGGTGATGTTTTCTTTTGGGGTAGTTCCGGCTTTTATCCTTTTACTCACACCTATGCGCGCGTTCCGAACGGTGTCGATCCGGTGGACATCGCACACATTGCGGCGGGAGGATTTCACGATCTTTTATTGGGATCCAATGGCGTGGTGCATGCATGGGGACAAAATGGCTATGGCCAGATTGGGAATGGGTTAACTGGCATTGTCGATGCGCCGGGCGTCACGGTTCTGAACAACATCGCCGCGATTGCGGCGGGTAAATATCATAGTGTGGCCCTGGACAAGAGCGGACGAATCTGGACGTGGGGTTTGAATGACCAAGGTCAGTTGGGCGATGGAACGACCGCGCCGCGTCATACCCCAGTCGCAACAAAATGGAATCGAATCCTGGCAATCGCCGCAGGGGACAGATACACGATGGGTTTACGAGCCGATGGTTCCATAGTCACCTTCGGCCAACTGTCCGGGCCACGCCCTAAAAAAGCCGACAAGGCGTTGGACCTCATTAATCAACTGATTCCGTAGTAGTGTGCGTTGTTGGGCTAAAGCCATGCACGGTGCCCTCACGCTTTTGGGCCGTAATGTCGCTGATGCCAGGCGTGAGGTCTGACTTGTTCTTCATTTCATTTTTGAACAACCGCGCACGCAGAAATTCGACAATCCTTTTTTAGTCGGTGCAGTGGTCGATTTACAATCTCGTGAGTTCTTCGAAGCCCCGACGAACGCAGGTTTCAGATGTTTATGCCAACTGTGCCTTTGACTTCCATGTTTAAGCCGTGCAAATCTGGATGCCCGAAATGACAGCCAAACGGCCAATTACGGCATATACCTTAACGTTCAATGAAGCGAAGCAGCTTCGTGCTGTGCTTGAAAGCGTGGCCTGGGCCGATGAAATCATCGTCGTGGATTCTTTCAGCACCGATGGAACCGTGGAAATCGCGCGTGAATTCAATGCCCGGGTCATCAGTGAGAAATTTTGTGGTTTTGGGAAGTTGCGTAACTTCGCTTTGGATGCCGCGAAAAATGATTGGGTCTTCAGCATTGATTCCGATGAACGCTGCACGCCTGAGTTTCGTAAAGAACTCGATGCGACGCTTGAAGCACCGGAATGTGCCGCTTATTTCGTTCCGCGCCGGAATCAGTTTCTCGGACGCGCCATTCGTTATTCCGGGTGGTACCCAGATTATCGGCAGCCGCAGGTATTCGATCGCAAACGTTTTCGCTACAGCGAAGACCTGGTGCATGAGAAATACAAAGTCGAGGGCTCCATCGGTTATTTCAAAAATCCCATTCTGCAATTTCCCTTTCCGGACATTGCGACAGTCATGCGCAAGATGGACCGTTATACATCGTTAATGGCTGAACGACATTATCAAGACGGACGTCGCGCCAAGTTTCATCATCTCGCGTTGAATCCTGTGGCCGGTTTTTTGAAAAAGTTTTTCGCGCAGCAAGGTTTTCGGGACGGAACCCATGGCTTCATGATCTCGGCGATCTACGGCTATTATACTTTCTTGAAATACGCCAAGCTCTGGGAGATGGAGATGAAGGCGCAAGGGGCAGGGGATGATAAAACCGTGACGCATCAATGAAGTCGAAGGCTCCGCAAAACGATCCTGCGGTGCTCCTCTACGAACCGCGCATCGAAGGTCATCACCTCGGCTGGTTGCGCTTCATCACAGAAGATCTGCTTGGTGCCGGCTATAAACTTACGCTCGCCATCGACACCCGTCCCAACGCACTCGCCCGGATTCGTGGGCACATGGGCGGCCTGCTCGATAAGGTTAACATACTCTCCGCCGTGCAAAGTAATTCCACTCGCATTGACGCGAAGCTGGTTGCCAAATGCCTTCGCGAATCGGGTGCACAGTCGGTTTTCCTCAACAGCTTCGATGAAATCGCCTCTGATGTGTTGCGCAATGCCGCCTGGGGGAAGATGCCTCCACGGGCGTTACGTGGAAAACTTGGCGGCGTGTATCTCCGTCCCCGTTTTCTCGTTGAGGAAGAATTCTCCTTCAACAATTTGCTGAAACGCATCGGCTTCGGGCGCTTGGTGCGTGGTAATTGGTTTAGTCACTTACTTTTTCTCGATCCGCTGGCGCGTGAAAACGGCCTGAAACGATTTCCAACGGCTCCATTCTTTTTTCTGCCGGACCCTTATCCAGAAAACTTTGTCGTCGACGCCGCTGAGGCCCGTCGTGCATTGCAGGTTCCGGAAGGCCGCCGCGTGTTTCTTTTTTATGGCGGTGCTTATCGTCGTAAAGGATTGCATTTGGCAGTGGAAGCTTTTCGCCGTTTGGCGCCGCAGACTCCCGCATTGCTTTTGTGCGCCGGACAACAGGCGGAGGATCCTGATATTAAGAGCGGGTTGGATGAACTTGTTCGACGCAAGCAGGCGGTGGTCATTAATCGCTATGTTTCTGAGCAGGAAGAGAAGCAGCTTTTTGCGGCCAGCGATGCGGTGTTGCTGCCTTACGTTAATCACTTTGGCAGTAGCGGCGTCCTTTCCCGTGCGGCGGGTGCCGGTAAAATGATTATTGCCTCGGACGAACAACTGGTCGGGCGGCTCGTGCGCGAGAACGGTTTGGGTATCGTGTTTCCGTCGGGAGACATTGATTACCTCCAGGCGTCGATCCAGCGTTCAATCAACACTGGTGAGGCGCAAATGCGAAAGTGGCAATCCTCTTCACAGAAGTTTGGTCAACTTTGTAGCCGGGGAGCTTTCCACGATGCGCTGCTTTGTTCCTTCGTTAAACACTGAGTGTTCCGCGCGAGTTTGACCGGCACTTTGTCACGTGACCAAAAAAGAAGCCGGAACTTTCGTTCCGGCTTGTGTGATTCAGAATTGAACTGCCTGTTCGCAGCGAGTGATTCGGCTAATACCGATTGCCGTGATGTCCCCAGCCACCAGACCGACCATATCCGTTATAGCCATATCCGCCATGATAGTAGCGGGATGGGTAACGATAAACCGGTGCTGGCACGTAAACGACGGGAGGTGCGACTTCGCATCGTGGTGCGTAGACCACCTGTGGAGGTTGAACACAGACTGGAGCAGGGGCGGAAATCACCGCATAGGGAGAGACGCAAGGTTGTTGCGCGACCACGACCGGCGGCCGATGACCGAAGATCATCGGTGGTGTTGGAAGGTCGATTCCAATGCTGAAGTTAACGCCTGCCTGCGAGGCTGCGACAGCCCCGAAGAGAACTGCTGAGACCAATAATAATTTCTTCATACACCACTTTTGACGATGGGTGTTTCAAATTGTTTCGACCTCGCAGGGTGTTTTCGTAAGATTAAATTTGAATAAGAGAAGGACAAAAAATGTCTAGTCGTGTCCTACCCACCGCGGATGAGTTTCAAAATTGCCAGCGTGTTCAAGGTTGCTTTTGGGAGGATCGACGCAGTCTCCACATACTCCTGTTCCTTGGTGCCATCAGCGCTTTGTTCGGAGCAATGTGCGTTGTCACCATTCGGGCCCATGCCGTCGAGAGTGGGAAGAGCGTGACAAATAAAGTTCCCATCGCTTAAGCCGCCGCGTTCCTCGGGGAGAACAGTCAGCCCGAGCTCACGGCCGGTATCACGCCATACTTCGTAGAGTCTTTTCGTGGCATCGTTACGCGGCCAGGGAGGGCTCTCGGTCAGTAATTCAATTTTAATTTCGCACGGCTGGCCATCTTCGACCGACTTCACATTTCCTTTTCCATTCAAGGCCATGATCGCATTGACGGCGTCGCGATAAACTTCCGCGGAGAACGCGCGCATTTCCAATTCGGCGGTCGCCAGATGCGGCACTCGATTAATGACCGTGCCGCCGGAGATGTTTCCGATATTGACCGTTAAATCTTTAGAATAATTTGTCAGTGCGGCGATGCGCTGAATCGTGTCGGAGATTTGGACAATCGCGTTGATGCCACGTTCGTGGTGACTGCCGGCGTGGGCACCGCGGCCTTCGGCTGTGATGCGGAACACCGCGCGACCTTTCCTCGCTGTGACCACCAGAAATTGTTTGTCCGACCGACCACCGGATTCGAACACGAGAGCGGCGATCGTTTCTTTGCCGAGACGTGCCAGGCAGAGGTCACCAAAATCTTTAGAGTAAACTTCCTCGGAAGAATTGAGGATGACCTTCCATGTTATCTCCTCAAACGCTTCGGGTGCCACTTTCCTCAAAGCCGAGAGGATCAAATGGATCATGGTCGTTCCTCCTTTGATGTCCATGATGCCCGGTCCGTAAATGCGTTCACCGGCTTCGCGCCAGACGAAATTATTTCGCTGCTCCTCTTCCGGCGGGAACACCGTGTCGAGATGCGAGATCAAAGCGATTGTTCGCGTCGTGCGGCCCGGGCGCGTCATGACAAGATGATCGCCATAATCTTTACGAAACGACGGGGTGTAATCCGCGACAAAGCCGAGATCGCGAAACGATTCCGCGGTAAACTTGCCCAGGCAATTGACGCCATCACGATTGGTCGTGAAGCTGTTGATCGCGACCATCTTTTTGAGGAGGTCGAGGGACGCGGGTAATTGGGAGCGGAGAAAATCAGCGAGTTGAGGATCACAGTTCATATATGCGATGGCGGCGGAGTGTGGCGTAGAAACGATATATTTTAAAAGGAATTTGTGATGGGCGCAGGAGTATTTGCTCGACGCGGCAAGCCGGATTTTTCATAATACGCAATCAATGCGGGCTTTGCAAAAAACTCCTTTTCGCAAAAGCATTTCAATGGTCGGCAGACTGCTGACGGTGCTCGCATGTTTGTATTGCTCGACCTCGCTGCTTCATTCCGCGCTCCT
>JAQGOU010000241.1 GCA_028293445.1 Verrucomicrobiales bacterium
ATGCGTCGATCTCCAACCAGGTACCGCCGGTGGGAACGAACCTGTTTGGAGCCGATCAGAGAGTGATCCAGGTGACCAATGCGATCCTGCGCTTCACCGATGGTAATTTGCCGGGTCAACAGGAACAATCGATCCAGTTGCGGACCAATAACACGGTGGGCATCTGGGGTTACCTGCCGGTGATCACGAGCACGACCAACTTCAGCACCAATCTGGTGGCGCCGTTTACCGTGACAAAGACGATCGTCAAGGCGACCAACCAGGTCCTGCAACTCACCACCCTCACGGCGAGCACGAACAGCGAGTTGCGCAAACTCACGATGGCGGTGGACGGCAAGACCGGCAAGATCAGTGGATCATTCACCAATGCGATCAGCGTGTTGCCGACCGGACTTGCCAAGACGATCCTCTGGAGTGGCGCCGTGCTACAACCGTGGAACGTCGGCTACGGCTACTTCCTGGGCACCAACCAAAGCGGTGCCGTCCTGCTCTACGGCGCGACGAATAACGTTCCGCCGCAATAATCCCATAACTGAACCTTACACAACCCCTCTTCAGTGAACCTGAGGAGGGGTTTTTTTATTTCTCTTGACCGTGCTTCAGTGATTTGCGGCAACAGAACTAGGTCATTCATGTGAAGCGAAATCGGCGCGGCCTTTGATTGCGACCTCTGCGTCATGGGCGAATGTCTTGCGAGGTCATGTTTTGGCAACGACTTCACGCAAACTGAACACAATACACTTATGAAAAAATACGCACTTATTATCACATGTCTGGCCATGCTGAATGGAGCGCTCCTGGCGCAAAGCAGCGGTGGCAGTTCGGGAAGTTCTGGATCCAGTGGCAGCTCTGGAACCGGTAGCTCAAGCACGGGAGGAAGTTCAAGCGGTGGTGCTTCGACTGGTGGTGCCAGCACTGGAGCATCGGGCAGTTCTTCCACGGGCGGCAGTGTGACGGACCCGAGCGGTTCAGGAACTTCGGGAACGGGAATCTCTGTGGGTGGCTCAACGTCGAGCGGGACCAGCGGAAGCGCTGTGATCGATGCGAGCGGCGCAGCAGGCGTCTCCCAGACGCCAGGCGTCATCACCATCCAGGGAATGGTGACCAGCGACACAGAAAAGCAACAGATCGAACGTCAATTGCGCCAGATCAGTGGTGTGACCGAAGTTCGCAATATGTTGCGAGTTTCAGGGCAGGCGAGTCCGTCCGGTGCTGGACAAGCTCCGAGTGGAACACCCGATTCCAAATCCAACCCGTAATACTCAATAAATTCCCAACTTCATTGTTACGGTGAAGTTGGGAATGGCTGTTTATGGCGCCGAGCACCTGGATGTTAATCGTTTTCGCGGTGGTGATTGGTCTGCTGATTTGGAAAGTCAGACACAGCCGATAAATGATCCCTGTGCGCTGATGTTGAAAAGAACCAGTTGCCGACGCGAGCATTTGAAGAAACAATTACCTTGGAGATGAAATCCAAAGGTATTGTTTATTTAGTCGGCGCAGGTCCTGGTGACATTGGCTTATTAACGCTACGTGGCGCGGAGCTCTTAAAGCACGCGGATGTCGTCGTCTATGACGCGCTCGTGAATGCGGATTTACTGCGCCTGGCGCCAAAGACGGCGGAATTTATCTACGGTGGTAAACGCGCCAGTTCTCACGCCATACCTCAAAGTGAACTGAACCAGCTTCTAATCGCCAAGGCGCGCGAAGGCAAATGTGTCGTTCGCCTTAAAGGCGGAGATCCCTACACATTTGGCCGTGGCGGTGAAGAAGCCGAAGAACTTGTCGCGGCGAAAGTCCCTTTCGAAGTTGTCCCCGGAATTTCCTCGTTTGTTGCGGTGCCTAATTATGCCGGCATTCCTTTGACCCATCGTGACCACAGCTCGAGCTTTACCGTGGTCACCGGACACGAAGATCCGGATAAAGAAGAGAAGAATATTAATTGGGCGCAAGTCGCTAAAACGCCCGGCACGAAAGTTATTTTGATGGGAACAGAACGGATGGGTGAAATCGGCGCGCAATTAATTGAACATGGAATGGCAAAGGATACACCGGTCGCCATGGTCCGTTGGGGAACGTTGGGTAAACAACGGTCCATTGACGGGACGCTCTCTACGATCGGAGGCGTCATTCAAAAAACCAATTTCGGCCCTCCCTCCGTCGCCATCGTCGGCGACGTCGTTACGCTTCGTAAAAAACTGAACTGGTTCGAAAAGCGTTCTCTGTTTGGGAAGCGTATCGTCGTGACACGCACTCGTGAACAAGCGAGCGAACTTGCTAAAGAGTTGCTCGAGCGGGGTGCAGATGTTCTGGAGATTCCAACGATCAAGATTGCGCCTCCGTCAAATCTGGCCGATATGGCGGATGCGATCGTTGCGTTGAATACTTACAGTTGGATTATTTTCACCAGTCCAAATGGCGTGTCTGTCTTCTTCGAACATTTCTTCAGGGCGTTTGACGATCTGCGTGACATTGGTGGTGTGCGTATTGCCGCGGTTGGACCTGCGACGGCCGCCAAGTTGAAGGAGCTGCATCTAAAGGTGGATGTGATGCCCGATGAATATGTCGGGAAGAAGATCGCGGATGCATTGCACAAATTCGAGAGCATCGAAAACCTGAATATTCTTTTGCTGCGGGCTGAGGTGGCGAATTCCGATTTGCCCAAAAAATTGGAAGAAATGGGAGCCATCGTTGACGATGTCGCCTGCTATAAAACCATTCCTGAGACAGAGGATTTGAACGGTGCGGTGGCGAGGTTGGCGGAGAACGGTGCGGATTGGATTACCTTCACGAGTGGTTCAACAGTGGAAAATTTTCACGCCCGATTCAATCTTCCCAAGGTCATTGCGAATTTTCCCCACATTAAACTGGCGTCGATCGGGCCTGAAACGTCCAAAGCAATTGTTGCACTCGGACTCAAACCCACAGTGGAAGCGCGGCAACACACGATCGAAGGGCTTGTAAAAGCCATCGAGAATTTTTCCAGCTAGAGCAGATCAGAGTTCGGGAAAGACGAACTTTATCCCAAAGCGAATCCAGAGCGGGATTGTGATCAGTCCGAGAACGGAGGTCGCGAGGAGCACCCGTAAGGCTGTTGGTGGATCGCCGTTGTAATGTTTTGCCATGACAATCGGAAAGGTGGCAGCGGGCATGGCACCTTGGATAATGATGACGCGTTTTAGTTCGACAGAGCAGGGGAGAAACTTCGCCAGCACCATGAACAATATGGGCGCAAGTCCCAGCCGGATAAAACATCCCCACGCGATGATACGCCAGCCCTGCGCGGAATGGAATTCGTGCATGTGATCCGCCATCGTTGCTCCCACGAGAATGAGACCCATCGGAATGGAACATTGCCCCAGCATTTTCGCGGTCGAGAGTGCGAACGCTGGAATTAACCGTTCCAGGCCCAGAAAGTTTACGGCGAGTGAAGCGATGATCGCAATGACCGGTGCATTGATTAATTGGCGCCATCCTCGTTCATTGCTGTTGGCACCGAGAACCATCAATCCGAGTGTCCAAATGCAGATTTCAACTCCGAGATTATGAACGAACAGAACGCCGAGCGTCGTTCGATCAAACAGCGAGTTTACTAATGGAACGGGAATGTAACCGTAGTTATAAACACCGACGCAGACCGCGAACGTGGCCAGAATTCTTTTGTCGTGAGTGATAAACTTGCGGAGTGCGAGGGCGATCCCCATTCCCATCGCGGCGGTGCCAAATCCAACCAGGGGAGCGACGACAACGTTGCTGATATTTTTCAGCGCATCGTTGTGCAAAATAGAATCAAAGATCAGCGCGGGTGCGAGAACGTTGATGGTAATGCGCATCAAACTTTTATCGGCTTCTTCGGTGAGCCAATTCACTTTGCGCATGAAGATACCGGCGCCGATGATGGAAAAAACCGGCAGAACCGCCATCAGTACGATATAGAATTGATTCATCGCGGGTTACGGCAGAAATCCTGAAGCAAAGCCTGCGTCTCGATCCGCTGAATCTGTTGCAGTAAATTATACTCTGGGGTTAATGGGTCACTTGCGAATTCTTCACAAAGGTCAACGAATCCGTTCGGGCTCCATCTGCCGCTCTTGAATAGACGAGGGATGAAGTTCACGTTTACTGAAGTTTGCAGAAGCGTTTGAACGTCGTTTCCAATCGACGGAAAGGCGGCGTGTGTTCCGGCGCGCTGAAACCAATACTTCGCGTTGGCATAATCCGGTTCGCGACGATGCATGATGCCATGGATCAAACTCCCGTCTGCCGTTGAAATATCCTGTGAAAGCGAATGCGACTCATCCAGGTAGTCGTGCCACAACAGCGTTACGGCACGGATGAGTTGCTGGGTACCGATCGGAAGCTTCGCGTCGTTACACAGCTTATCAATGTGCGAGTTTAAGGTTACTAGTGGCCAGCGTGAAGCACGTGGCGTCGGTCCTAGCGAGGGAAGTTCCAGTGTATCAAGAAGCGCTAAAAACCTCTGGGTCGTTTCAGCACAGGATGGATTCACATTGAGCTCTAGAGAAAAACTACGCAGCGGGCTGTTTTCGTGCCGACGTAAAGAAATCCAGATACGAGATCAACTGAGTCTTCATTTCTTTGCGTGAAACAATGGCGTCAATCAATCCACGGTCGAGCAGGAACTCGGCGGTTTGAAACCCAGGAGGGAGTTCAGCTTGCGTCGTGTCCTTAATCACGCGCGGTCCGGCAAAGCCAATCATGGCCGCAGGTTCGGCAATGATCAAATCTCCCACCGTGGCGAAACTTGCCATCACCCCTGCGGTGGTCGGATGTGTGAGCACACTGATGTAAGGCAACTTCGCCCGGCTGTGATAGGCAAGAGCGCCGCAGGTCTTTGCCATCTGCATCAAGCTAAACATTCCTTCATACATGCGCGCGCCGCCGCTCGTGGAAATAATTACGCACGGTAAAGTGCGTCGGGTGGATGCCTCGATCAAACGCGTTAATTTTTCGCCGACAACCGATCCCATGGACCCGCCTAGAAAACTAAAATCCATCACACCCAATCCGATGCGGTGATGTCCCACTTTGCAGACGCCGGTAATGACGGCGTCTTTCAAACCGGATTTCTTTTTGCTCTCTTCGAGCTTCGTGGTGTAAGCCGCAACCCCAGTGAATGTCAAAGGATCGACGCTCAGCATGTCGGCATCCATTTCCTCAAAGGAACAAGTCTCGACGAGTGAGTTGATTCGTTCGCGCGCGCTAATCGGAAAATGATGCTGGCACTTCGGACAGACCTTTTGGTTTTCGTCCAATTCCTTGTCGAAAATCATTGCCGCGCACTTCGGGCATTTGGTCCAAAGACCTTCGGGAATCTCTTTCTTCCGCGATTTGGAAACCGGTTTGGGTTTTTTTGTAAAAGTGGTTTCCGTGCTGTTGGACGGGGGCGGCGTGACGGCGGGCTCAACCGTTTCCAGTCCTAAAGTTTTCTTTGTGCGTTGAGGAGGCATTTTTACAATGGGGCCGTTCAATGTTGTCGCCATAATTTCATTCGAAATACCGCAACTTTCATGTGCAATTTCAAATTTATCCACGAGCACGGGCGACCGTCCATACACACACTTCACTGGCTCCAGCCTCGCGCAAGACTTTTGCGCAGGCATTCGTCGTCGCGCCCGTCGTCAAAACATCATCCAATAAAATAATTTTTTCGCCATTCAATTTTTTACCCCCTTTCATCGTAAAGGCGCGTCGGACATTCTCCGCCCGCTGCTCGCGAGTCAGCTGTGTTTGGGTCAGGGTAAACTCCGCGCGGGTGAGGAGGTCCTTGTTCACGGAAATGGTTGTGGCGTGACTGAGGTGCCTCGCCAATCGCTCGGCCTGATTGAACTCCCGTTCACGCTCCTTCTTGCTGTGTAACGGAACGGGCACGATCAGATCCCACTTCTCTTCGCGCAACGCGGGTGCCGCCTCACGAATCAATAGTTCCGCCAGGAACGGTTCAAACCAGAGCGCTCGATTGTATTTCCAGCGATGAATGACATCGAGCAACAGCGGGCTGGTTACGACTGCGGAGCGTGCATAACGAAAGTGCAATTCGACTTCGCGACAATTGGAGCATTCGAACTTGTTGGAGATATCGCCTTCAAATGGAAAACAGCAGCGGTCGCAATAGGGCGGAACCAGAAAATGAACGCCATCCTTTCCAGAGACGCACGAGGCGCAAATGAAGGATTCGTCCGCCCCGGCGCGATTCTTCCGACAAATCTGGCAGAGCGCGGGATAGAAGAAGTTCAGGCCTTGATCGAGCCACGGACGCAGCCGTTTTGGGATCACGAAGGTCATGTCTTCGAGTCCGTGCGCGGACGCAGCCAACAGCCAACGGATATTAATACCGCGATCAAGACAAGGGACGCCATCCAGCCGTCGATCAACTTCGTCGTCCCCCAGAGCCATTCATTGGCATTGATCGTCTTTGTCGTAAACGCTCCGTAGCTTTTCAGCCAAAAGATCCAACCGGCGTGCAATCCGATCGAGAACGAAAGGCTGCCGGTGAACTGATACGCCATCGCGAGAATGGCACCCGCAAGGGTTAGATTGATAAAGCCCGGGATCAACGTGTGCAGATCGACAAAACCACGGAGCATTTCTTTGAGAATGAAAAAGCCGGACAGCCATGTGACTTCTGCGGGCGCGGCGGGTCGATTATTGAAAAAGTGGACGAGTGCATAGATGGCGCTGCTGATGAGAAGCGCCGTTAGCCAGGAATAAGTCAATTTTAAGGAACCGAACAGCGCCCCTCGAAAGATGATCTCCTCAAGGACGGCGACGAAGATTGCAGTGCCAACGGCTATGGCGATCACCGCACCGATGTTGGTGGGTTGTTGAAAGGCCCGTGCGCCGGATGCCAGCACTAGCACCGCAATGCACGCCAGAGAAACAAATCCGACGCACAACCCTCCTGCAAACCGTTTCAACTCCGCGCGCGACATGGCCAAACCCAGATTTCGCCACCCAATGCCTGCCTTCTTGCAGAAGGGCCACAGTCCCACGACCGCGAGAATGAGTAAGGCGCGATGAACAAATCGGTGAAAGGGAGCGTTTGCGAGTCCTCGCCAGCTCGGGAAATGTTCCGCCGCCCGTTGCACGGCGAAGTAGAGCCACGGCGCGATCAAAGCTCCTCCGACAAAGACTATCGTGAGATAGAGGGCCAGCAGCCAAACGATGCTGTGAGATTCCTGATTTGGACTGCGGGTTCGCATTCGACGTCTTCTGGCGGACAGGCTACCGAAAATCGAGGCAGTAAAAACTAAAAACTCGCGCTTTGCCAAACGGGTCTCTTCCCCTTACATTGCGCCGAAATCCCGCATATGGATTATAACGAGTTGATTAATGCTCAGGACAAACCGGTCACCCGCCGGTTTGGCCACTTTCAATTGGACGAGCAGATCAACACGGGCGGCATGGCCGAAATCTGGGTGGCCACGCATGAGGAGAACAGAAAGACCTATGCACTCCGCAAACTGCACGACAGTTTGAAATTCAATTTTCTCGCCCGCAAACGTTTCTTTCGCGGTTGCGACGTTCTGGAAAAAATTTCCGGCCATGAAAATATCGTGGGCCACATTGAGCACGGCAAGATTGAGAATCTGCCCTACATGCTCATGGATTACGTCGAGAGCTCGAACATCAAACAGCTGATCTCTCGGGTGGATGATGTTCTGTCCGAGAACGTCGCCAATATTCTGATCGACTCCGCGACGGCCATCGAGCATGTGCATGAAAATGGCTTCATGCATCTGGACGTCAAGCCCGAGAACTTCCTCGTCACCCGCAATGGCCACGTGCGGCTCTGCGACTTTGATCTCGCGCTGGAGCGTCCGGAAAAGCCGAAGAAGTTTTCCAAAAATCCCGGGACGCCGTCCTACATGCCGCCCGAACAGTTGCAGCACCAGGAGATCGATCATCGTGTC
This sequence comes from Verrucomicrobiales bacterium, assembly GCA_028293445.1. Classification (GTDB taxonomy): domain Bacteria; phylum Verrucomicrobiota; class Verrucomicrobiia; order Limisphaerales; family JACDHS01; genus CBHWET01. The sequence continues at coordinate 7,935 of JAQGOU010000241.1, forward strand.
GATATTTTTGCGTTCGGTGTGATGGCGTACGAGATGGTGACGTTTCACAAACCGTTCCCCGGAGAATCGCCGGACGAGATCTTGCGCAAGCAGCTCGATAACATGATTCGTCCGCCTCACGAGTACAACCAGATTCCGGCCGACCTGGAAAAGATCATTTTGAAATGCCTCGAACGCGATATTGATCGACGCTATCCGTTCATGAGCATTGTTGTCCGCGATCTCAAAGACGCCCTTTACCTTTAATTCGAAATCGGAATATCTCTTGCAGTTTTGGGGTCGAGGTTGTTCTTTTTCTTTCCTACGACATGAAAACGCATCCGCTTTACCTCAATGGTGAGTTCGTTCTTTCCGAGAAAACAATCTCCATCACCAACCCCGGCACCGGCGAAGTGTTCGCCGCCATGTCCACCGTCGATCGCGCGCGTGTGGCGCAAGCGGTGAAGGACGCCCATGCCGCGTTCGCAGGTTGGCGCGCATTGACTGCCAAGGCGCGCGGGGAATTTCTCCACAAGATCGCCAATGAACTCGAACAGCGCCGCGACGAAATCGCCCGCACGATCACGATGGAAAATGGCAAACCCTTCGCGCAAAGCCAGGGCGAGATGGCGTTGACCATCGATCATCTCCGTTGGTTCGCCGAGGAAGGTCGACGCGGTTACGGTCGCATCATTCCGCACCAGACCGATGGTAAACGGAATCTCGTGGTGAAGACGCCCATCGGTGTTGTCGCCGCGATCAGCCCCTGGAACTTCCCGCTCGTTCTCGCCGTGCGCAAGATCGCTCCGGCGTTCGCGGCCGGTTGTCCCGTTATTTTGAAACCCGCCAGTGCCACGCCGCTTTGTGCCGCCGCTTTTGCCGAGGCGTGTCACGCGGCGAAACTGCCGAAGGGCGTCTTTCAAATGGTATGTGGTTCGGCTTCCGAGATTGCGAAGGAGTTCCTGGAAAATCCGCTCGTGCGCAAAATTACTTTCACCGGTTCCACCGAAGTCGGACAGAAGCTGATCGAAGGCGCGGCGAAACTGGTGAAGCCGCTCTCCCTCGAACTCGGTGGTCTCGCCCCCGTGCTCATCTTCGACGACGCCGACCTCGACAAAGCTGTCGACGGCGCGCTGCTCGCCAAGTTCCGCAACACCGGCCAATCCTGCATCGCGGCCAATCGCATTTATGTGCAGCGCGGCATCTATGATCGATTCGTGAAAGCGTTCGTTGATAAAACCAAAGAGACCATGAAAGTCGGCGACGGCTTCGAAGCCGGCGTGCAGATCGGCGCGCTCATCGACGAGAACGGCATCAAGAAAGCCATCGAGCACGTGGAAGACGCCGTGAAAGGTGGCGCGAAATTACTGTGCGGCGGCAAGCGTGTGAATCGCCCCGGGTATTTCTTCGAAGCCACCGTTTTGACCGACGTCGCTCGCGACGGTCTCTGTATGCGGGAAGAAACCTTCGCCCCGATCGCGGCCATTGCGCCCTTTGATACCGAAGCCGAAGGAATCGAACTCGCGAACTCCTCGCCGTTCGGCCTAAGCGCCTACGCCTTCACCCGCGACCTGAGCCGCGCCTTTCGCCTCATGGAAAGCATCGAATCCGGAATGCTCGGTATCAACGATGGTTTACCCACCACGAGTAATGCTCCGTTCGGTGGCGTGAAGATGAGCGGTTGGGGCCGCGAGCTTGGCGCCGAAGGTTTGGATTCCTTCCTCGAAACCAAACACGTTTCCATCGCGCTTTAATTCTCGCCAGTAATCTTAAATAACAAAAAGGCCGCCCGGTTTCCCGGGCGGCCTTCGTGATATGGTAAGGATGACTTCCACGTCGTCCCATACTATGCCCTGCGTATAATTTATTCAGAGGCCATTCTCCGCGTACGCGGCCCGCACCATTGAAGTTCGGATGTCGCTGGCTTAGTTAGGGACGAGGTGGAGTCAGAACTATAAGTGGAATGGAACCCTTCGGGATTCCGACTCATCCCTACCAAGTTAGTTGTGACTTAATGCGTCACAAGCGTGACCTTTTCCGACAGCTGGCTTTCGCCGCCGTTGTTCACCGCAGAGATGTATATCTCCACCGTCGAGGCCGCAGGCAGATTCTCGAGTGTGAAATCGAGATCTGCTGGTGAACCCACCGCCACCGGCTCCGCATCCACGCCGATGACCCTCCGCCAGACGCGGTAATAACCCGCACGAGCCGAAGCACCCCACTTCATCGCCGCAGCATTCGGCCCGATGAGGATCACCGAGAGGTTCTCCGGCACATCCGGTGTCGCATCCGCACCCGGCAGATTGAAGCCGAATGCTTTCCAGCGCAGATCCAAAGGATCCAGTTGGTCCGTCAGTTCGTCTTTCAGTCCGCGCAATGCTTTGCGAATCGCATCGAACTTCTGGTCACGCACTGCCTGCAGTGTGCCGACCGTCAGTTCCTGGTCCGTCACCGCCTGACGCGCTGCTTTCAACGATGTCAGGACCGCTTGCACATCCGCCGCTGTGAGATTACGCGCCGCGCCGAGAGCTGGGTTCGCCGTCAGGAACGATACGATCGTTTCCAGAAGCGTAATTAGCTCATCGACATTGCGTGAGGCCTCGAGGCCTCCGACGAAACCGACAACATCCCACGCGGAGGAATATTCCGTGCCGAGAATCGGCTTTAGAATATCGCGCACCAACATGGCGAACAGCCGCGCTTCGATACGTAGGTTGTCCAAGGTCACGCGCAAACCGCGCAGCGTCTGTTTCGCTGTCTCGTAGTTATCACGGGCCGCAACTGCGGCCGCGCGGATCGCGAGCAGCACTGCCAGCGGATAACGCAGCAGGTTCATCATTGGTAGGAGTGTTGCGCCTTCGATCGCCAA
>JAQGOU010000283.1 GCA_028293445.1 Verrucomicrobiales bacterium
TAGATCCCGGCATTTTCATCAGCTCAAAAGTCACATTTACTGAGATATTCTTTTTTTGGCCGCTTTTTTAGAAATATCTCTGGAGATATTCCCATTTCGGCGGAGTTTTTCGGGAATAGTTTTGGAAATGTCCGCGATTTGGGGCCTCACCTAGCGCCTGCCCGGAGTAATTTCCGGATAGATCGAAACGGAGCGCGGCTCTGTCCGAGACCGTTTTCATACGGGATCGGGCAAACTGGATGAGAGTATTTGTCTGACAAGTTTTCGGACGCCAGTCTGATTGTGATCCATGGCTCACTTCGCTACTCTGTCATTGTTCTGGTTTTCATTTCATGTGTGTGTGTTTTCAGCCGCTCCTTGTGGAGCGGCTGTTTTCTTTTGCGAGTGGACCTTAGTAGGAAGGGTAGCTCAGTTACAACAACTCGAGCTGATCCGACGGCGGACGCCGAAACGAAGCGGTCGACATCTCCGGACGCGGTTTATCGATTCCAAATTTGCGGCAGGCAACGTCAAAGGTCTTCGCGATTTGCTCGGCAAAAATTCCTTCGCCATGCATGCGTGTGCCCCAGGTTGAGTCGTTTAATTTTCCGCCGCGCAATTCACGGATGCGGTTAAGAACCTTTTCACTGCGATCGGGGAAATGCGTTTGCACCCATTGCGTAAACAAATCCTTCACCGCGTAGGGCAGGCGCATCACCGTGTAACCGGCAGAGGTGGCTCCCGCTTCCACCGCGCGACCGATGATGGAGATGATTTCGTGATCCGTAATCGCAGGCACGATCGGCGCGACCATCACATTCACCGGAATGCCGGCGCGCGACAGTTGTCGGATGGCATCGATTCGTGCTTCCGGCATGGAAGTGCGCGGTTCCATGACCGCGGCCAGTTTTGAATCGAGAGTGGTAACGGAAACATTCACGCGAACGGCGTTGTGCTCGGCGAGTCTCTGCAAGAGATCGATGTCGCGCGTGACGAGATGATTCTTCGTGATGATCGCAACGGGATTACGAAACTCCGCGAACACTTCCAGGCAACCGCGGGTGATTCGCAGTTTCTTTTCCAACGGCTGATAACAATCGGTGACGCCGCTCATGATGACGGTCTGCGGCTTCCATTTCTTCGCTGAGAGATCTTTGCGGAGCAGAGCCGGCGCATTTTCTTTCACCAGGATCTTCGTTTCGAAATCGAGGCCGGAGGACCAGCCAAGAAATTCGTGCGTGGGCCGGGCGAAACAATAGATGCAGCCGTGTTCACAACCGCGATAGGGATTGACGCTGAATTCAAACCCGACGTCAGGACTGTCATTGCGGGTGAGAGCGGTTTGGGTGTTGTCCTTGAAAATCTGCGTGCGCGGGGAAACGTCGTCATCGCCGGCCTCAACGGTGTCGAGATCCTTTTCCAGATGGATTTTCTCAAATCGATTCGTCGGATTATCCAAGGCACCTCGGCCACGAATGATTTTCGGATCAGCAGACATTTTAATCACAATGCCAGAGAATCCGGCGGGAGTAAAAAAGTTCTTCGGGGTTTCGCGGAGTGTCTGCTCATGTCTCTTTGGGTCGGATAAACGTTCGCCCCCCCTATTCGATCAGGGGCCTCTTTACCCTAATCTGGCCGGGAAACTGTCAATGCCTGTTCCATGGTGAGTCGAATATGAATGCCAATTCCTTTGTGTCTGCCGCGAATCAATCCGGAAGTAACCGGCGTCCGACGAATCTTTCCCTGTGTATTCACCACCTATTCGAAGACCAAGCCGAGCGCACACCTGATGCGATTGCGGTAACGCATGGCGAAACGCAATTGACCTATCGCGACCTGAACACGCGGGCCAACCAGGTGGCTCATCGTTTGCAACGACTTGGCGTAAAATCAGAGACGCTGGTCGGAATCTGTCTGGATCGCTCGGTCGAAATGCTCGTTGGATTATTGGGCATTTTGAAAGCGGGCGGTGCTTACGTCCCGATCGAGCCGATGAACCCGACGGATCGTATTGCGTTCATTCTCCAGGACGCACAGACCCCCATCCTGCTCACGGAACAGAAGTTCGTGGAAAAGTTTTCCAATATCTCGGCGTGCCTGATTGCGCTGGATAGCGAGAGTGCGTCGTTGGCGAAAGAGAGTGCAGATAATATTACCTCCGCCACCACGGGTGAGAATCTCTGCTACGTAATTTACACCTCGGGTTCCACCGGGAAACCGAAAGGCGTTTTGGTCACGCACAACAATGTCGTGCGACTCTTTCATTCGACGGAGCACTGGTACGGATTCAATGCGGGTGATGTCTGGACGCTGTTTCATTCGTTCGCCTTTGATTTCTCGGTCTGGGAAATTTGGGGCGCATTGGCTTATGGCGGTCGCCTCCTTGTGGTTCCTTATCTCGTCACGCGTGAGCCACAGGCCTTCTATGATTTGCTGGTGACGGAAAAAGTCACGGTATTGAACCAGACACCCTCGGCCTTTCGTCAATTGATTTGGGCTGAAAACAATTCGCAGGAGAAAAAAGAGTTATCACTCCGCTACGTCATCTTTGGTGGCGAAGCGCTCGAACTGCAAAGTTTGAAGCCATGGTTTCAACGGCACGGCGATCAGAAGCCTCGTCTCGTGAACATGTACGGTATTACCGAAACAACGGTTCACGTGACCTACCGCGTCATCACTCAGCAAGATGTCGAAGCGGGATGCGGCAGCGTCATCGGTGTGCCGATTCCTGATTTACAGCTCTACGTCGTCGATGAGAATTTGCAGCAGGTTTCCATCGGTGAAGCGGGTGAAATGGTGGTGGGTGGTACTGGAGTAGCGCGGGGATATCTCAATCGACCGGAATTAACCGCGCAGAAATTTATCGCCAACGGATTCAGCAAGGATGCGGGAAAACTTTATCGCTCAGGAGATCTGGCGCGGGTGTTGCCAGGAGGCGACCTCGAGTACCTCGGGCGCATTGATCATCAGGTCAAGATTCGCGGCCATCGCATTGAGTTAGGCGAGATCGAAGCGACTCTGAACAAACATCCGATTATTCGAGAGAGCACGGTCATCGCGCACGAATCGGCGACCGGCGACAAACGACTCGTGGCTTACCTTGTTGCCAAAGGCGCTGCACCAAGCATCAGCGATCTACGGGACTTTGCGGGCGCGAGTCTGCCGACCTATATGATTCCGTCGGTCTTCATGTTCCTCGACACGCTCCCTCTGACCATCAACGGCAAGGTTGATCGCAAAGCCTTGCCATCACCAGAGCGGGCTCGTCCGGAAATGCGGATTCCATTTGTTGCACCCGGCACGCCGGAAGAAGTCCTTCTGGCCCAGCTATGGTCGGATGCGTTGCAAATCGATCACATTGGCGTGCACGACAATTTTTTCGAATTGGGTGGCGATTCCATTCGCAGCATCCAGGTGCTCGCGCGCGCGCAACAAAGCGGGCTGAAGATTTCACTACAGGCTCTTTTCAAGACTCCGACCATCTACGCACTGGCTCGCGATAAGGGAGAGAATGAGGACGCCATCACTCATGTGGCTCCGTTTAGTTTGATTGGGGAAAGTGACCGCAGCAAATTGCCGCAAGGTTTGGAGGATGCTTATCCCGCGGCAACGTTGCAGGCGGGAATGATTTTCCACAGCAATTACGATCCGAAGTCGGCGATCTTTCACGACGTTTTTAGTTTTCGAATCAATGCGCCCCTGGACGCGAAGCATCTGGAAGCAGCCGTCGGAAAACTCGTGGCCCGTCATTCGATTTATCGCACGTCGTTTGACCTGACGAGCTTCAGCGAGGCGATGCAATTGGTTCACAAGCAGGTCACGACACCTCTGACAGTGGAAGATTTGCGGACGCGCAGTGTGGACGAGCAACGACGCGCCCTGGAACATTGGGTGGACATTGAAAAGCGGAATCATTTCGATTGGTCAGTCGCGCCGCTGATGCGTTTGCATGTGCAGCGTTATAGTGATGAAGCGTTCCAGTTCATCGTCAGCTTTCATCACGCGATCATGGATGGGTGGAGTCTTGCCGCCATGCTCACAGAAGTGTTCCAGGATTACTTTGCCCTCTTGAATGGAACGCAAAGCAACATCACGGCGCCGAAAGTGGCTTATTGCGATTTTGTTGCCCTCGAAAAGAAGACCATTGAATCCCAGGCCGCGCAGACTTTCTGGAAACGTCAGCTTGAGAGCCCAACTATTCATTCCTTGCCCCGCTGGCCGAAAGCTCTTTGCAAAGGCGGACATGAACAAGTGCGCGGGCCGGAAATCTATTTTGACAAAGATATTTTTGAGAAACTGAAGAAGGTCGCGAACTCAAGCGGAGTTCCAATCCGGACGGTTCTCCTGACGGCGCATCTTCGCGCGCTCAGCGCTTTGACCGGGCAGACTGATATCATTACCGGCCTGGTGACGAACGGTCGGCCGCAGGCGATCGACGGCGAGCGCTTGATCGGATTGTTTCTCAACACGTTGCCCCTGCGCGTTGATTGCAGCGGCGGGACATGGCGTGAACTGATTAGTGCAACGTTCCATGCTGAACGGGACCTGTTGCCTTATCGGCGGACACCTCTGGCGCAGGTGCAGAACCTGACCGGCGGACGCGCCCTCTTTGAAACAACTTTCGATTTCGTGCAGTTTCACGTTTACCGCGATCTGCCGGGTTACGGTAATCGTACGTTCCTGGAAGATCATTACTTCGAAGCTAACAACTTCCCATTCTTCGTCACGTTCATGGTGGACGTGACTGGAACGCAGTTGCAGATGCACTACGACTATGATCCCGAGCAATTCTGCGAGGAGCAGATCAAGAATATCTGCACTTATTACGCGAACACGCTGGCAGCAATCGCGGGCGATGCGGATGCGCGTTACGATACGTTTTGTGCGCTCCCCCCTGCGGAGACACAGAAGCTGATTGGCGAGTTGAATCAAACACAAAGCGCTTACGATAAGTCGTTGTGCGTGCACCAACTCTTTGAAGCCCAGGTGAACCGCACCCCTGAAAAGACAGCGGCCACGTTCGGGAAACAAACGATCACTTATCGGGAACTCGATGCACGCGCCAACAGCCTCGCTGGTCAGTTGCGTGAATTGGGTGTTGGCCCCGATACGCTGGTGGGCATCAGCGTCGAACGCTCGTTGGAGATGCTCATCTGTGTTCTTGGAGTTCTGAAAGCCGGTGGCGCTTATGTTCCCTTGGATCCGCATTTTCCAAAGGAACGGTTGGAGTATATGGCCACCGACGCCGGGATCAAAGTCTTGCTGACACAACGAAATCTGCCGGTGGATTTAAACCCAACGGGTTGCGCGAAGCTCTATGTGGAAGATTGCTCGCTGTTGCAGGCTGCAACGCCACCGGCCAAGACCGGTGTAGCGCCGCAAAACATTGCTTACACGATTTATACCTCAGGCTCGACCGGCAGACCAAAGGGTGTGCAGGTCTCACATTTGGCAGTGGTGAATTTTTTGTTCTCCATGCAGCGCGAACCGGGGCTCACTGGAAAGGATACCTTGCTGGCAGTCACAACATTATCATTCGACATCGCGGGACTGGAACTCCTGCTTCCGCTCACCGTCGGCGCGACTGTGGTCATCGCGGGCAGCGAACAAACAGCAGATGCTTTCGCGTTGGATCGATTGCTTTTCGATTCGAAGGCAACCGTCATGCAGGCCACACCTGCAACGTGGCGAATGCTTTTTGAGAATGGTTGGCGCGGTAACCTCGGTCTGAAAGTGCTCTGTGGTGGCGAGGCATTGTCCC
>JAQGOU010000318.1 GCA_028293445.1 Verrucomicrobiales bacterium
GCCGGTGAGGGCTGTTTCATTCGATCTTGGAACGGCCAAATTGGTGATTGGGCGCTCTGCCGATGCGTCGATTCAATTCTCGGACGGAGCGCGCTGGCCGGGGTCGAGCCAGCCCGCGTTCGCCATCGAAACCAGCGACGGAACGCACTTCGCGAAATCAACAAAACTTTCCGGAGACGTGCTCACAGTGCGATTTGACAATGGGGCGCAGTCAAAATGGCACGTAACTTCCGGACGGGGGTTTGTGTGGTTCCACCTGACGCAGTTGGAATCGGCCCAACCAATAACCCGTTTGCGATTATTCAGTCTGCCCGCTCCCATCGCGGCTCGCACCAGTATTACACTCAACGGCGCGGCGCTGGACGGGAATTTCGCGGCGGTTATGGCGGTAAAACCGAATGTTCATGCCTTCAATCAGCACTATGGTCATTCGCGCGCAGATCGACCGGGCTGCAGCCATGACTTCGTTCAGATTGCGCCGGGAAAAGTTGGCGGGCATGCGGCACGGTTCATCGCCACTTGCAACGCGCAACCGCAGGGCTGGAGCATGAGAGGCAGGCAGTTCGCCGAGCCTCTTGATCTTACCGGCTGCACCGGCATTCGTGCCTGGGTTCACGGTGATGGCAAGGGTGAAGCTTTGAAAATCCAACTTTACGATGGTGCAGGCGGCTATCGAGATGAATACGTCCAGATCGATTTTAATGGCTGGCGACAGGTGACGTTGACGAATCATCCAGTCAACACACTCCGCTACGATCGCGTCCCCACCTTGAATCTTTACTACAACGGATTGCCGGCGAACACGACAGTCACCTGCCTGGTGGATCACATTGAGGCATTAATCCAACGCGATGGAACAAGTCGCGTCGTGGTGCTTGACGATTTTGAGAATCCAACTTCGCCACTTTGGTCTTCGCCTATCATGAACCTCTGTGTGGAAACCGAGAAGGCTCATGGCATTGAACCCGCGGCTTTCGGCGTGCTGGCTTGTCGCGAGGAGGACTTTCTGGAAACCGTTCAACGTTTTGAAGTGGCTGCGGGGATACCTCATCCAGCCCCGGGCGGAGTATGGAATAAGAAATCACCCTGGATCAAGGAATCGTACCTTTTCCTCACCAACTTTCGCGAATCGCAATTTGATGAAGCATTGGCTCTCGCGCGGCGCGGCGGCTTTAAGACGATTCTCCTCGGCCAGGAATCGTGGTGCGAGAGCACCGGACATTACGACATCAATCGCGAACGGTTTCCCGATGGATTGGATGGCTTGAAGAGAATTGTCCGGAGATTCAAGGACGCAGGTATCCACGTAGGATTGCATGTGCTGGGAGCTTCGATTTATCCACCCGATTCGTATCTAACGCCGAGGCCTGACCCGCGTCTCGTCAAAGGCGCCTCGGTTTTGCTCGCGGCCGACGTCAATGCCACGACGAATTTTGTGCCGGTCACGACGGCTCCGGAAGGGTTTCCTGCCGAAGATGGCGGTTATGAAGGGAAAGGTGCCGTTCTTCAGATTGGTGATGAGTTAATTCAGTACACCTCCCGTGCGATGCAGGCACCATTCGGATTTCGCGATTGTCGGCGAGGCCATCTGGGCACCACGCCGGCCGTGCATAAGCAAGGCGAAACTGTCCGGCACCTCGTGCGTTCCTTCGGCTATCACATGTTCGATATGGACACGTCGCTGCTGGACGAAGTCACGACGCACTTCGCTCGCGTGGCCAACGCCTGCGACATCGACATGATTTACTTTGATGGTTCCGAATGGCTGCAAGGTGAGCACTGGTTCTATAACGCCCGATTGCACCAGGCTTTCTACGACAAACTGGCCAACGAAAACATGCTGCTCCAGGCCAGCAGCTTCAGTCATTATTCATGGCATTTGCTGGCCCGCAGCGCATCCGCCGATGGGCATGGTGATCTGAAAGGCTATCTCGACCAGCGTTCAGGCGGGTTCGATTTGTTTGCCGCCGATGGGATGCCCCTGGATATCGGATGGTATTACGGCTATGACCCGACTACGACCCCCGACATGTTCGAATACGTCCTGGGCGCCACCCTCGGCTACGACTCATCCATGTCGTTCCAGGTTTCGTGTGACGCAGCCGCAAAACATCCATTCACCGACGAAATTCTTGATCTAATCGCTCGCTATGAAAAGCTCCGACGTTCTGGCCGTGTGCCCGATTCGTTGAAGAGGCGCTTTCGGATCGATCCCGCTCTGACCTCTATCAAACCAGGTGAGGCTCAACCTGAATTGCAGGAAAAGCGGCACGAGTATCGCCTCCTCGAAAAAGATGGAAACCCATTTTTTCAGCGTGTTGTTTACGAACCCTGGCACAAGATCAAAGACAGTAGTACGAATGCGGCGAATTGGCTCCTTCGCATCAAGGAAGGCCCGGCCCGCATCGGCGTCCAAATCCATGCCTTGCCCGGCGCGCAGATTGTCGATCCTTATGTTGAACTCGGCGGCCAGCGTTGGACCTGGCAGGGCAAATTGACGGAGGGACAGTTCATATTTTTCTGGCCTGGCGAACCCATCACTTCCTACGGGCCCGGACGGAAAGAACCGGAACGGACGTCCGTCGCACCTTCGTTCAACCTCGAATCAGGAGAGTATTCCGTCCGGTTCGGCTCTCGCAGTCCGATTGCCACGCCGGTGCGTGTCCGAATAACTTTACAATTGCCCGATCGTCGTGATTTCTGACGATTGAGACCTTGGCGTAGAAAAGGGGGGATGTTTTAGCGCCCGCTCATGGGGAAGCGCGTGTCCACCGGTCGTGCCAAAATAAATTCCGCAAGAGTCGAGGGAATCGACTGTCATCGCATCGCGGAGAACATTCACGTAACAATTCTTTTGCGGCAGACCTT
>JAQGOU010000329.1 GCA_028293445.1 Verrucomicrobiales bacterium
GAAAGAAAGACCCAATCACCGACGTGATTGGTGGGGCTCGCCGGCTGTGTTGTAATCGTCGGGGCAAAAACGGGAATGGGTGTGACCAGGCCATTTGTCCGCACTTCGTCGATTTCACTTTTGCTGAGCGTTCGCTCCCACAGCGCCACCTCATCGATCGATCCCGCGAAAAAGTTTCCAACGTTCGTTCGGATCAAAGCACCGACCGCAATCGTGTTGAAGGCGATGGAACTCTGCGTGTAATTGTAGGCGGCCAAATCGAGAACACCGTCGATGTAGACCTTGACCGTTCCGGCGTCGTCAACCCAGGTGATCTGACGCCATAAACCGTCGAACGCTGGCGCGGCGGAGAGCGTGTTGGGAAGAATCGTTGTCCCGCCCGCCGTGCGGATACTGGCATTCAATCCGCCTGCTGGAGTCCCGGTCGTGCCATTGCGAGTTCCAATGAGGAATAGCCCGCTCGCAGTGTTGGACGTCCCTTCCGAGAAAACGACTTTGTTATTTTGACCCGCCGCTCCCTTGGCCCAGAACATCACGGTGTAACGTTTGAGGGAATAGATCGGTAGCCCGAGATTGTTCGTCAACGTCGCATTGTTCGTATGAGCCATCCCGAGAAATTGAGTCGAGCCATTAAACGAGAATGCATTACTGCGGGCACCATTGGGGTCGATGTTGGCGACCGTCATATTGTTCAGCACCAGATGATTTCCAAAGGCCAAATCGGGAGTGGTGTTCCCGTTCACCGTCTCAAAAGGCCAATAGGAGACCAGGCCTATCCGCACGTCACCCGCAAAGAGCGGGCAACAAATAGCTATGAGAAACAGGGGAACGAGGCAGAGACGCAGGGATATCTTCATCTGGGTGAAAGAATTGAAGCAATAAAGAGGTAAATCCTCAAGTAAACAACCGCGCTTTCGCCGCAATCAGCAGCTTAAACGAGAATACTGATTTCCACGGAAAAGCGGACGAAAGTTTCGCAAAGGAATCCAACTCTTTCAGCAAAGACAACTCAAGGGAAACATGAGTTTATGAGAAAATTGGGAAAAGCTTATTGCAGGAGTCGTCTATGGTATTTCTGACCAGCACCAGAAATCATAAACTCTCCTGACCAGTGTGACCAGATCCTCAAACTTTGCCGGTTTTACAAAGTACGCGCTCGCCCCGAGAAAAAAGGCCTGTTTAATGTCGTGGGCATTTTTGGAAGAGCTCAGGACCATTGTCGGAGTAACCCGATATACTGGATTCTCCTTCACCCATTGCAGCAGTTCCAATCCGTTTTTTCGCGGCATTTTGATATCGGTGATAATGACGTCCGGGTACGGAAATTTATCGCGGTCATCAAACGGTGGTTTTCGCAGCAGGTATGAAATGGCTTCTTCACCGTCTGAAACCACAAGCACCAAATTATCGATGCCGTTGTTTTTCAGGGCACGTTTAGTCAGCGCCACGTCGTTCTCATCATCATCCACGAGCAGTATGTTGAAATCCGATTTCACGTTTTCCTCCGAGGGTTCCGTCTTTCAATATCCAGGATCGCCACGCTGTCCCCATCCTCTTAACCGTAATCCCTGACCAACGTTTCCACAACTCCCCGGCCATTGTAGCGCCTCCCAGGAGGGACACCGACTTTTGCAACAGAGCGAGAAAAAGTTGCCATCCATCATTCCTCCGACGACGTTGATGCAACCACCTGCGGCCGAGAAAATATGAAAACAACGGACGTGCTGAGCCGACCGGCGTTGCAGAAATATGCCTTCGCCGTCCTTTGCTCATTGTTCGCCTTTTGCATTCGTTACAGTCTCGATCCAATACTTGGAGATAAGGTCCCTTACCTGATATTTGTTCCGGCAGCCCTGCTGGCCTCGTGGTACGGAGGGTTCGGACCGGCTTCCGCGGTTCTCATTCTTGGGCTGGCCCTGGCCAATTTGTTCTTCATCACACCTGGCCGCACGATCTGGCCAGAAGACTTTTCTGAGCTGACACAGAACGCGGTTTACGTTCTTTCAACCCTCGGCGGAATCGTTCTGTTTGAAATGCTCCATCGAAGCCGCAATCGTCTTCACCACCTTACCGAACAGTTGCGGGAAACCGAGGAACGCTTTCGCTTGATGGTTAAAGATGCGGTCGATTACGCCATCTTTACGATTGGCCCCGAACGCCATGTTTCCAGCTGGAATCCCGGTGCCGAAAGGATGACCGGGCACGCACAGGCAGAAGTGACGGGAAAGGTCGCAGACTTTATCTTCACTCCCGAGGACATTGCACAACACGCGCCGGAGCAGGAAATCCGCAGTGCTTTGGAGAAAGGACAAGCCATCGACGAACGATGGCATGTCCGCAAAGACGGCTCACGTTTTTGGGGCAGCGGAAGAATGGTTTGTCTGCGCGATGAGGCAGGGACGATCAAGGGTTACGCAAAGATCATGCGCGACCTGACGCAAAAGAAAAAGTGGGAAGAAGAACTCGAAAGCCGCGTTCGTGAGCGAACCGGGGAGTTGCAAAACAGCAACCAGGAGATGGAAGCGATGACCTACACGATAGCGCACGACCTTCGCGCTCCTCTCCGCGCAATGAAATCCTTTTCCGAGATGCTGTTGAAAGAGCACAAGGTCGGCCTCAATGCTGAAGGAAAGGATTACCTGTCGCGTGTTCATGATTCCGCGGAGCGAATGAGCAATCTCGTGGACGATCTATTGGAATTTGGAAGGTTGGGTCGGGAGAGCCTCAATCTCGAACGGGTAAGCCTGGATCAAATCTTTGACGGTGTGCTGGTCCGGTTGTCCGACGACATCCAGCAGAAGAAAGCGTCTGTGGAGATTTTGCATCCCTTGCTTCCGGTAAAGGCCTCTCGTCCCGTGCTGGAAAAAGTGTGCTGCAATCTCATTTCCAATGCCCTGAAGTTTGTCCCTGAGGGCGTCGTCCCCCATATACGCGTCTGGACTGAGAACGGCACAAGTGTCCGGCTTTTCGTTGAAGACAACGGTATCGGTATTGCGCGGGAACATCAGGACAGAATTTTCAAAGTCTTTGAACGATTGCATACAAAAGAAAAATATTCTGGAACCGGGGTTGGCCTGGCGATTGTGCAAAAGGGCGCACAACTGATGGGCGGGAATGTTGGCGTCGAGTCAGCTGTGGGAAAAGGAAGTCTCTTTTCCGTTGTGTTACAACGGCCGTGAAATCGTCGATGGAAGCGCGGTCAGGGTTGGATTTTCTGCATGAGCGCCCGCGCGTATTCCTTGTCCACCCGCAGCCATTTTCCTTGTTCCGATTCGTCTGGTGGCAATACATCTGCAATCAGGTCGGCCATTTCAGTATATGAACTCAACGGCAACTCCACTGCTTCCGAGCCCGTTTTCAATACATGCTCGAACCGCAATCTCTCGGTCCCATCATCGCTTCCAAACAGGCCGACAAAAAAGATGTTTCCTTCCAACGGATGGCCGGCGGCACCAGACCGCTCCAACAACGTCAACTTGAACGCCTCCACCACCCGATCGTCGAAACCGGCATCGAAGAGCCAAACCTTTTCTTTTAATTCATTTCGGGAAGCAACGATTCGAAATTGATATTCCTTCATCATCTGCAGCGGGAGGGATTTCGTGTCGGGTTCACCGGCGCCGGGCCAGAACCAGATCATCAAACGCCGCTCCATGTCGTGATAAAGAAGCGGATAAAACACGTCGCCACGCCACGCGCATGCCGGGCACGCAAACTGCGTCAATTCACCACTCAAGAGCTCTTCCTTTTTGGCCGGGTCAAGCGTGACGTTAAGCGATTCCCACGTGGCAAAGTCGTGTTCGACATGACATTGGGGACAGTCAATTTTCCGGGTTCTGGGCTGGCTCATTTATTGATTCTCGATTGCGCGCCTGGGAATGGTGATGCAGCTGTTTGCATTTGGAAAGAGTTGTCACGTAGAACAAGAAACAAGCGTTGCGTTCCCAGTGCTTGTTTTTTGAACGGGGGTCGCCTGCTCTTTTTTCTACGGCTGCGAATCGGGCATCCTCAAGCCACTCAATGGAGGAGCGGGTGGTGGCCGACGCACAGGCTGGGCCTCAAACTTCATTTTCATCAGGCTCGGGGCCGGCGCAGTCTCCCGTCGTTTATTAACCACATCGATCCGTTGACGCATCGTCGCCTTGTTCGTGCAATAAAGGAGCGCGGTTTCTTCGGTGATCAAGTCCTCCTCGTACGCCTTCAGAATTGATTGCTCAAAACTATGCCAGCCCGAAGTGCTCCCGGCTTCGATGATCTCCGCGATGCGGCGGTTCTCATTTTCACCCATACTGATGGCTTCACGAGTGCGCAGATTACTGCCCATTAATTCTGTCACAAGGAGTCGGCCGCCGCTGGACTTGGGAATCAAACGCTGGCTAATAATGTATCGCACGGTTTCAGCAAGGCGTTCGCGTACTTGATCTTCCTCTTCCTTGCTAAACATGCCGAGAATACGATTGATCGTTTGGCCGGCGCTGATCGTGTGCAACGTGCTAAACACAAGATGCCCGGTTTCGCCTGCCGTGAGCGCGATTTCCATCGTGTCACGGTCGCGAATTTCTCCGACAAGAATCACTTTGGGCGCCTGGCGCAAGGCGGCTCTCAATCCATCCGGGAACGTGTAGAAGTCACGACCCAATTCGCGTTGGCTGAACGTCGACTTGAGATGCGGATGTAGAAACTCAATTGGATCCTCCAGCGTCACCATATGGACAGCATGGTTTTCGTTGATCTCGTTTAACATGGCCGCAAGGGTGGTGGTCTTTCCGCTGCCCGTGCCGCCGGTAACAAAAATGATGCCGGTTTTCTCCGTCACTGCTTCCCGAAAGATGGGCGCGAGATTGAGTCTATCGATCGAAGGTATTTGCGACTGGAGCCGGCGCAACACCATCGCGTGATTTCCGTTCTGACGATAAATGTTCACACGAAACCGGCAGAAGTTCGCGAGGGAGTAACTGCAGTCGCAGGACCCGTTCTTTGCCAAATCTTTAATCAGCCGCTCGTTGCCGTTGATGATTATGTTCGCGAAGCCTTCGATTCGCGGAGAGGTCAAAATCGACTCGGGCGGTTCCATCGCGAACGGCTGAAGTTTGCCGTGCGCTTCGACCTGTGGCGGCTTTCCGGCGACAAACAACAAATCCGAAGTGCCTGCAGCACTTTGAATCATCGCCGCCAACAATCTGTCGAATTCAGCTATCTCCATAGTGAAATAAAGGTCAACTGCGGGTTTCTCTACCTACTTTGCCGTGCCTGAAGCCGCCGACATCAGATCAAATTTCGCTTTCATTTCCTGGGCCTGGCGAAAGAGGTAACGAGTGCGCAGTAAATTTCTGATGCGCAGCATGACTTCCGTATAATCCAAAGGTTTGTTCAGGAAATCATGAGCCCCGGCAGTCAAGGCTTTGGCCCGAAGCTCCGACGTGTTATCGCCCGTGAGCATGAGCACCGGAATGAAACTATCGGGCGGCAACATCTCTTGAAATTGCTGCAGAACATCGAAGCCGTCCAGTTTGGGCATATTCAAATCTAGTAGCACCAGGTCCGGATTATAGCGGACGAATTCGTCGCGAGCCTGGGTGGAATCCGTGACGCTCAGGTAATTAGCAAACTTCGCTTGCTTTAAGGCCCATTCCAGAACCCGCACGTGTGCCTGTTCATCGTCGATGATGAGGATTTTTGCGGTGCACAACTGCTGCTCGGTCGGGAATAAATTACTGGTCATAACATTAGTGTTTTGGATGGAGATATCGTCACCAAGTTAGACTTCCTTCGGTTTGCATTGAAGCACTTTCTGGAGGGTGATGAGGAGTTCCTCAGAAGAATACGGCTTTCGAAGAATTTCAATTGGTTCAGCCTGATTAACTTCGGAGATTTTGTGATTCTCCGGCAAGCCGGTTAAAATAATGAATCGGGTAGAAGGATCCAGCTTGCGAACAGCCCGAATCATCGCTGCTCCATCCATGATCGGCATCATCACGTCACACATCACGAGATGAATGCGGCTTTGTTCTTTGAGAAACGTTGCCACACCTTCCGCCCCGTCCGTTGCCGTGAAAACCTGGTAACCATATCGTTCCAGAACTTTTCGGGTCATTGCCACCACCGCCGTTTCATCATCCACCACCAGGATTCCTTCGCCATTGCCGCGTGGCAAATTGGGCTGATGTTTTTCGAGAGGCTGCAGGTTCGCCGGAATCTGCGCAGGAAAATGCGCACGAAAACAGCTGCCTTTTCCAGTCTCACTTTGAACATGCAGGAATCCATTGTGATTCTTGAGAATGCTTTTCACGGTTGACAGCCCTAAACCCGTTCCTTTGCCCGTTGTTTTTGTCCTGAAGAATGGCTCGTAAATATGTTTTAGAACTTCTGGCGCAATACCGATCCCCGTGTCGCTGATGCTGATAACGACGTAATCCCCCGGTTTGGCATCCCGATGCAAATATTGATACGTCTCATCGACGTGGATGTTTGTTGCAGAGAGACTGAGTTTGCCGCCATTGGGCATCGCGTCGCGTGCGTTGACGCAGAGATTCATCATGACCTGTTGCAAATGAGTCGGCACCCCTTTGGTCGTCCATAGGCCTTGCGCAACGTTCACATCAACTTTGATGGAGCGTGGTAACGTTTCACGAAGCATCTTCTGCAGGTCACGCATCAAATGGCCGACTTGAATTTCGAGATGCTCGCCTTCCACACCGCGAGCGAACGAAAGGATTTGCTTGATCAGGCTTGCCCCACGATTGGCGCTGTTCTCAATGGTATCCAAAAACTCCAGTGATTCGGTGTCGGTCGCCTGCATGCGCAGTAATTGCGAAACCATGAGCACGGGTGAGAGAACATTATTTAAATCGTGCGCAATGCCACCGGCGAGAATACCGAGGCTTTCCATGCGCTGGGCGCGAAGGTATTGCGCTTCGAGTTGTTTCTTTTCCGTGATATCCGCGTTGATCGAGAAAATGGTTTTGGGCCTGCCCTGATCATCCCGCACCAACGTCCAATGGCTTCGTGTAATCACGATTTTTTCCGACTTGGAGAAATAAAGAAATTCGCCATCCCATTCACCCTCCGTCAAGACACGTTCCCGCGCTTCCATGAAGCGTGGAGAAAGATCCTTGGCCAAAAGCTCACCCAGGTCTTTGCCGATAACCTCCTGTGAGGACCAGCCATAAACCCGCTCCGCGCCTCTGTTCCAATAACGAATTTTATTCTCCAAATCACAGACGACAATGGCATCGCTGGCTTGATCCAGCAGAGCCGCCATTTCCTTTATTTCTTCCGCGGCACGTTGCCTTTCCTTCCGGGTCCGTGCTTCCGTGATCGCACGGTCCACCGTAGACGCGAGGCGATTTGAGCGATCTTTCAGAACGTAATCGGTTGCCCCCAGCCTCATGGTCTCAATCGCAGCTTCCTCTCCCATGCTTCCCGTCACGAAAATGAAAGGCAGATCGGGGTGTCGTTCCTTCACAATTTTCAACGCCGCAATTCCATCGAATCCGGGAAGAGTCTGGTCGCCGAGCACGACATCAAATGTCTGTTCCAGGAGAGCTGTACGCAACTCCAGTTCAGTTTGAGCGTAACGGATTTGGCAATTGAGGTTCCCTTGCTTCAACCACCTTTGGACAAGATCGCGATCAGTTAAATTATCTTCGAGGTGAAGAACCTGCAGCCGCTGTGCTGTTGAAATGGTCATGTTGACGATAAGTACCAGGTCACAACAATGAGATGCCTATATTGATACCCTATCCGCCGGGGAAATGCATAAACAATTGTGCGGTAAACATATCCAAGCTTTGAAGTTTGAGTCTGGCCACCATGCGAATGCCTAGACCGTTCTCCTTTCGCTGATCTTCTCACGGTCGCCCGACTCGTTTCCCATATCTTGCGGTGAAACGCGCAAATGCGATGAGTTCAACTTTAAACTCATCGCATTAGCAGCCCGCTGACTATTGCGTCAATTTCGGCAACAAGCGCTCGGCGAGTTCGCCCGCGGCATTCTGCAACGCGTTCTTGGCGGCGATTTGTTCGGCGATATCCACCGCAACACTGGTCTGACGATCGACCATGATGAGTTTGCCAGTCGCCTTTTCGTGGATCTTGATTTCGATCCGGGAACGGCAGGAGATCAAGTTGCCTTTGCGCATGCCATAAGCGCTGAACGCTTCGCCCGTGATTTCGATTTCGGGCTTCTTGTCCGATTTTTCATCGATCAGCGTAAAGCCGGCTTTTTGGAGAATCACTGAGAGCTCGGTCTGAGCCGCAGGGTCGATCACCGGGCCACCGAAATGACGCTCGTTGATATTGACGGAGACAAGCGGACGCTTATCGCCTTTCAAACTCTTGATGATTTTTTCGATGCGTTCGTCGCGGGAAACAACTTTCGCCACGAGCACTTCCGATTTCTCCGTCACGACCTTGGCGATCTTCTTGGCCAGTGCCGCGGAGAGATCGGCTACGTTGGCGGGCGCACCCTGGACAATTTCCCCGAACACCCGGCTGGTTTCCGCACTGATGATTTTGGCCACGATGATCAAGTCCTTCTCAACCTTAAAGGCACGGCCGGTCACCAACACTTTAGCGCCGGTAAGGTGCCCCACTTTGGCCGCCGTATCCGTCGAGACGGTGCCGGACAAACCCAGTTCCTGTTCGCCCAGGGCTTTCTGCAACTCAGCGCGCTCCACGGTGATGAGCATCGGTTCGGCAGAAAGGTTTGCATTCACCAGCGTGGCAATCTTCGGCCCGAGGTCGCGTGTGCTTTCATCTTTGGTTTCAAAGTCGAACACGGCCACGGTGAGGACTTCGTCGGCGGCAAACACTGTGCTCACACATGCGAGCAACAGGGCCGAGAGGATCAGGGATGCTTTTTTCATAATGTTTTTCGATTTATTTTTGGATCGGTAAATTTATTTTGAGAGTAACGGCAGAAGCTTTTCCGCCAGACCGTCCGCAGCCTTTTCCAGAGCGGTTGTCACACCTGTCTCCGCACCTATGTCGACGGCTTCGCTCGATTGGCGATCGAAACCAAGAATGGTTCCTGTCGCCGTTGCGCGCAGCTTGACTTCGATGGTGGCACGGCAGGGAAACATGTTGCCACGTGGCGCTCCGACTGACGAAACGGCAGTGCCGGTGATTTCCACGTCAGGCTTCTTCTGTGATTTTTCATCCACCACAACGAAGCCAGCCTTCATCAGGATAAATCCCAGTTCAGTTTCAACGGCGGCGCTGTTCGTGGAAGAGTCGCGAAAGCGTTCAGTCACGGCGATCAAGACGGAAGGACGCTTGTTGCCGGTCGCTGTTTTGAGGATGCGTTCGAGCCGTTGTTCGCGAGGTTCGCGTTCGGTGACAAAATTTGCGGCGTTCTCCGTGATCATCTTGACTATTTTCTGGGCTAAATTCGTCGCAGCTCGGTTGAGATCGTAAGGTGGAAGCTCGCGAACCGTTTCCGAATACATCCGACCCGTTTCGGTCCCGATGAGGCTCGCCACCACCATCAATGCGTTGTCTTTATTCTCCGCCTTGAAGACGCGACCGGAGATCAGCACCTTCGCTCCCGTGAGTTGACCAATCTTGGCCGCCGTATCGGAGGTGATGTTGCCGCCGACGCCTAGCTCCTGCTCGCTCAGTGACTTTTTCAAATTCGCACGTTCTACCACCATGATCTCGGGCTGAGTCGTCAGATGCGCCGTGAGTAAGGCGGTAACCTTTGGGGCGACTTCGCGAAAGTTCTGCCCGGTGTGGGAAAAGTCGAAGACCGCCACGGTGAGACGATCGTCGGCCGCGAAAGCAGTCTGAAACATAAACAGACCGATCGCTAAAAAGAGATAAAGGGATTTCATGGACTTATTCGTGGGGCTCAAACCGGGGTAATCGTAAGGAGTCAGGATCCAATGCCATCTGGGCAGCGCGGATTAGGTGGAACTGCGCTTGCGGCGAATTAGTGATGGAGGAAACGGCTTTCGGTTGTAGTACCGCGATGGTGCTGCTGCTTTCGCGCACAAGGTAGATCGGAGGGAATGGATCCATTTGCACACTCGGCGGCAGGATCAAAATGATGGCGCTGGGTGTTCTCTTTGCGCGAGCGACAAGCCGCGTTCGCAAGTTTTCAGGGAGTGATTTGTTTTCGACGAAAGGCCCAACGATCGCGAGTTTTCCTTCAAACCCATCAAAGCCCGAGCCGGTTTCTAAATCGTAAAACTCCACGCCAGCGGCTTTGAGCAACGGCTTTAATTCATCGGCAGGATCGAGAACTCCGATGGCTTTGTCGCCTCCCAATTTAGAAAGCTGTTTCAATAAATCCCGCGGAACCACACGCAGGGAAATCTTTCCAAGTTCATTACTTTTGACATCGAGGCAACGCAGCTGAAAAGAAGTCGTTGCGCGGATCGCAGGCAGATCAACGCTCACGGTCTCCAGAACCGTTTGTCCGGCGAGCACACGTAATGTCTTCCATGGTCTGGACTCACCAATGGCCATCGTTGTCGCCGAGCTTTCCTGGACGAGAAGAATTCGGATCTCCGCTGTAATCTCTTTGTCGCCATTATTCCGAAACGTTACCGGGACGGATTGCTTCGACCCTTCGAAAACAAATTGTGGCTCTCCAGCAATCACCTGCAGGCCCTCCGCCGAGGCGAAATCCATCTGTAAAACCAACAACATGACGCACAGGAGTCTCTTCATAACGATTCGAACGTCCTTCCTTCCACTCGTGGAGAATGAGACCGCTGCGTGGCCGTGGAAAACACAGAGCGTTCGCCGGAAAGAATGATCTGACCCTTGTCATCTGCCAGCACGTCGAAAGTTTCACCCTGCCACCGCATCTGCTGCCCGCTAAACGTCAGCATCCTTTGGCAATTGTTGCCGTCGCAAATTTTCACGAACACCGCGGAGGAACGTGGGACGTCCGCCTTGTCGGAGAGCATCAAATGCGCGCCGCGTTCGTCGAAGATGACCGCACGCACCTGGTTGGGAAACATGGCTTCGACTTCATGAAAGTATTTCTTCGCCCCGGCCACGTCGAAATCGCGGGAGTGATGTTGGCCTTTCCAATATCCGACCAGGAATGTCGCCGCGAGACAGGCTGCCGCGAAACCTACCCCCGCCCACATCTTGAAATGAGATGGTCGTGCTGGCTCCGTTCGCACGCTGCCGCCGCGACCGATCTCCCGGGTGACCTGTTTCGGAAACTCGTCCCAATACTCCGCGTCGCGCTGCGGCGGTTCCGCGCGTTTCAGGATTTCGTTCAAGCGCTCGTTATTCATGTCGCTTCCTCCACATTTAAATTCTTGAGCAAGGTTTTCAGTTTGGCCCGTGCCGTAAAAAGCCGCCACGACACCGTGGTCTCCGAACAGCCGAGCGTTTTCGCCGCTTCGGCATGAGACAGTCCGTCGTAGGTGGTGAGCACGACTGCCGCGCGTTGTTTCGGATTCAGTTTCATCAATGCTTCCTGAATCCGTTGGCCGACCCCTTCCTGTTCCGGTTCAGCACTCGGTTCCGGTTCCCATTTTTCGTGCAGGCGCTGGCGACGGAGTGATTGCTTGCGCCAGTTGAGACAACGATTCACGGCGATCTGGTAGAGCCACGAAGAAAATTTCGCTTCACCGCGGAACTTCTCGAGTTGCTGGTAGGCGTGGATGAACGTTTCCTGCGCCAGGTCCTCGGCGTCGCTCATGCCACCAGTCATCCGGAATGTGAGAGCGTGAATCATCTGTTGATAGCGTTGAATCAAAACTTCGAAAGCCTTGTGGTCGCCCTTTTGGCTGGCGCGAATCAAACTTGTTTCCTCATCCGATAAGACCATGAGACTTTGTTTTAATAGATAGGACACAGGTGGAATACAAATCCTTTGAAGTTTTTTCGGGCTTACGGCTCGACTCATAACGCCCCCGCGAACGAGAAACTCAGGCAATTAACGGATTCACCTGTGATTGAACGAGTTAAAAATGACATTACGCGCAATGCTCCGATATTTCCGCGCCGGGAAACCGGAGCATTACGCGTCATGGTCCTATTTTCCGCGACGCAAAAAGGGGGCAGGACGCGTCATACCGTAAAAAAACGCTCCGGAATTTCCGGTTTTACGCGAAAAACTCCATTTCCCGGAAGAAAAATTCCGGGAATGGGCATCATTCCCGGAGTTTCCGTTCCGGGAAACAGGAG
>JAQGOU010000360.1 GCA_028293445.1 Verrucomicrobiales bacterium
AGTTCGACACGAATTACACGAATTAACACGAATTTTAAGACAAGGAAGAAATCCCAGCTCTCTTCGTGTTTTTCTAATTCGTGTTAATTCGTGTAATTCGTGTCAAACCCTTCTTATCGGTGGTTAAAAAAATCAGGCCTCCTCACGAATCACACTTATGGGGGATAGATTCGAGGGCTTCGATTTCTTAGACTTTGCAGCAATCACCCAATGAAAGATTCAGCGCTCGCGCACAACCATCTAAACGAGACCTGATAATTTTTCCACCCATACGGCAACACCGCAATCGCGGAGAACAAAATAAAAACACATACAGATGATGAAAATCCAAACGTTGAAAAAAACCGCCATGATTGGCACCGGCCTGGTTGCGTCCATCGCGGCTCAAGCCAGCACTGATTATCCGGGGGCTATCTATAATCCTCCGTGCAATGCCAACTACTACACCTCGGGCAGCGGTCATAAGTTCGCGGTGATTCATGATATGGAAGGCTATTACGCTTCCACTATTTCCATGATGAATGGCTGCGGCTTCACGGCCTCCAGCATCCACTATCTCATCAACGGCAAATCGGATGCCACGTCCGACGCTGCCGGCGGCGAAGTGACGCAAATGATTCGCGAATCGAATTACGCGTGGCATGCGCTCTGTTGGAATACCCACTGCTGGGGCACGGAACATGAAGGTTTCGCCAGCAATCCAGCCTGGTACACGGAACACATGTACCAAAGCTCAGTGAATCTGAACCGCCATTTGGCAGATTCAAAACCTTTTACCAAAGATCGCAATCACATCATTGCGCACGGACAGAAGTCCGTCTCGGGTTGGCCCTCGTATGCCAGCGCGAATCTTGGCATTGATCCTTATTGCAACACCCACACGGACCCCGGTCCTAATTGGCAGTGGACGCATTACATGGATCTCATGAACAACGCCATGAATGTCGGCAATCGTAACAGCGGTTACAGTTCGACCGGCACCTGGACGACCGGCAGCTCCAACACGCAAAAATACGGGGCGGATTATTTTTATCATGGCACCTCGCCGGGTAACACTGACTACGCTCGTTTTACCGGCACGATCGCTTCAACCGGATACCACGCCGTTTACGCCTGGTGGCCCGCCGATAGCAATCGTTCCACGCAAGCGAAGTATAAAATCTATAACTCCGGCGGCACTTCACCAGCCTACGTCACCGTCAATCAACGGATTGATGGCGGACAATGGAATATGCTCGGCATCTATACGTTTAATGCCGGCAATCATTCTGTCGACCTCACGTGCGACGCGCCCTCGGGTGATTACGTCATCGCCGACACCATGCGCTGGCAATAACAGCGGCGGTTAAATTCTGCAGCCCCTCATCCAGGCGGGTTTTGGCGTTCGTTTGCCGAAACCCGCTTATTTTTTTCAATCGCAAGCGCAACTGTTGACTTGGAAGGCGTCGCGCAGTCATTAAACTGTCGTTGTGAATCTCCCCCGCTCCCACTGCTTGCGGAGACCGATTTTTCTTTTCGGGCTGCTGTTCCTCTTTGCCCAGTCGCGCTGTGCGTTCGCGATCACTAACCAGGCCAAAGCGTACATGTCCCGGCTTTGGCAAACCGAGGATGGTCTGCCTCAAAACTCCGTTCAGGCCATCATTCAAACTCGCGATGGTTACCTTTGGGTCGGCACTCAAAATGGCCTCGCACGCTTCGATGGCGTTCACTTCACAGTTTTCGACGACCACACCGTTCCCGAGATCAAGAGACCGCATATTACCGCGCTCTGCGAAAGCAAGGATGGGACGCTCTGGATCGGCACTGAAGGCGGCGGCGTCACGCTGTTGAAGGGCGGAGTTTTCTCGCACGTTTCGCAGGCAGACGGACTGGCCGGTGATGTCATCCGCTCGCTCTATGCCAGCCGCGACGGTTCGATTTGGATCAGCACGACGAAAGGACTCACCCGTTATCGCCAGGGAAAATTCGAGAATGTGACGGAAAAATCCAGAACCGCCCAGGGCATCGTCCGCGGTTTCTGCGAAGATGCCAACGGCAACTTATGGATGGCAACGACTGTTGGAGTGAACGGTTTCAAAGAGGACGCGGTCGTCGAACATTGGACCACCGCCAGCGGCTTGCGTGGCGACAGCGCGACGGCGGTCTTGTCCGACAGCAAAAGCAATCTTTGGGTAGGTGTGGTCGGAGGCTTGAGCTGTCTCAAAGACGGTGAAGTCACGAGCTATACAAAAAAAACCGGCCTCGCTGACAATCGCGTCACGGTCCTCTACGAAGATCGCGAGGGAACAATCTGGGTCGGCACCTATGGTGGGTTGAACCGTTTGGTCGATGGACAACTGATCGCCGAAATGAATTCGGAAGGGCAACCTTACGACTGGGTAAATGCGATTCTGCAGGATCGCGAAGGAAATTTATGGATCGGCGCCAAAGACGGTTTGAGCCGATTGAGGCCGCGTCAATTCACCTCATACACTGCACGCGAAGGACTCACTCACAACAACGTGGTTTCCGTTTACGAAGACAAACAAGGGACGGTGTGGATCGGCACGTGGGGCGGTGGACCACATCAATTAAAAAACGGAGTGATCAAACCTTTCCGGAGCTGGCATCGCATTGAGAATTACCCGCACAAAATCGAGTTGGTGCTGGGGATGCACGAAGATCATCTCGGGCAATTCTGGATCGGCACGGATTTCGCGGGCGGATTGTTTCGTTTGAACGAAGGAGAATTTCATCGCTACAACCAAAGTGACGGGCTCTCGGATGTGGCGGTCAGAGTCGTTTACGAAGACAGCAAACAAAACCTCTGGGTTGGAACGAGCAAAGGTCTCTTTCGGTGGAAGGATGCAAAGTTCCTTCCCTTCGGAGAAAAGGAAGGGATGGCTGGAGGCGTCATCCGCGTGATTCTCGAGGATAAAAACAAAGTGCTCTGGGTCGGGACGGAAGCAGGACTGAATTCGTTGCGCGACGGACGCTTCTCCAATCTGAATCCGACAAATGGCCTGCTGGGCAATCTCGTGTATGCGTTGCATGAGGACGGAGAAGGATCGCTTTGGATTGGCACGCATGGCGGACTGAACCGTTTGAAAGAGGGCAAACTGACGGCATACACGACGGCGCAAGGATTGTTTAACGATGATGTTTTTGAAATTTTAGAAGATGCCTTTGGTTATCTCTGGATGAGCTGCCGGATGGGCGTTTTCAGCGTGCGTAAAAGTGATCTTGAACGGATTGATCGCGGGGAAGCGTCGACGATCTCGTGTCAGTCCTACGGCAAAGGAGACGGGCTCGTAAGCGTCGAATGCAATAGTGTCGCGAAACCTGCGGGCTGTCGCACTCGGGACGGGCGCCTCTGGTTTCCCACGGCCAAAGGGCTGGTTGTCGTTGATCCGAAAAATAATATGCACCGCACTGAACTGCCGCCGCCGGTGGTCATTGAAACGGTGATTGCCGACCGGAATCGATTGGAGACGAGTGCAAAGCTACCGCACAGCGGAAAAGTCTCGGTGCCGCCGGGCAGCGGCGAACTGGAATTTCATTACACCGCATTGAGCTTTGCCGCGCCCGAAAAGAATCGCTTTAAATACAAACTCGAAGGAGTCGACACCGATTGGAAGGACGTGGGCTCCCGCCGCGTGGCTTATTACAACAACATCAAACCCGGTGATTACCATTTCCGGGTCATGGCGTGTAACAACGACGGCGTCTGGAGTCAGGCAGATGCAATCCTGCAACTTTCGTTAGAGCCGCATTATTGGCAGACGTGGTGGTTCCGGCTTTCGGTGATTGTTATAACTCTTTCGCTCGTGACAACCGGTGCGCTGACAATAACGAAACGCAGAATGCAGTTGAGACTCCAGCGCCTGGAACAACAACAAGCGATCGAGCGTGAGCGCGCCCGCATCGCACAAGACATGCATGACGATCTTGGCGCACGTCTGACCGAAATTCTCCTGCTGAATACTGCCACGAAAAAGAGCACGACCCTTGAAGATGCAAAGACCGGTATCGGAAAAGTTTCCAACGTCGCTCGCGAAGTGATCGACAGCCTGGATGCATTGGTCTGGACGGTGAATCCGAAGAACGATTCGTTGCCGCGGCTGAGCAGTTACATCTGCGAATATGCGGGAGCGTTTCTGAAGATCGCGTCGATTCCTTGCCGCTTTGAATTGTCCGGAGATCTACCGAATATTCCGATTTCCTCTGAAGTCCGTCACAATGTTCTTCTCGTCGTGAAGGAGGCTTTGAACAACGTCGTGAAATATTCGGCCACGACGGAAGTGTGGTTACGTTTGCAATTACGTGATTCCACTTTACGCATCGCGATCGAAGATAATGGAAAAGGTTTTTCCATCGCTGACGCCGGGTCGCAAGGCAATGGCTTATCAAACATGCAGCGACGCATCGAAAGCATCCACGGTTGTTTTCAGATTGTGAGTGAACCAGGAAAAGGAACGCGTCTGCTGATTGAGATTCCCATTAGAAAATAAATCCTCTTCCTCTCGTAGGAGACGACGTTAGGAGACTCTAACAGTCTTTACTCATATGCTGACAGGAAGACAAAGAATGAGTCTCGTGACCTCGCCTCCTACGAGATGGAAACAAAAAGGACGCCGCACGGGTGCGCGACGTCCTTCGTGAATTAGTTTTAAATTCGCGTTAGCTCTTCGGTGATGCGCCGGCGATGCTCAAGCTTAAATCGATGTCGTCGGAAACTTTTTCTACGGGCGCATCGGGATTGATGCCGTAATCACTCCGCTTCACATTGAACGTCGCCCGGATCACGAGCAAATCACCCTTCATATTCGGTACGCGCGCACCGAGTTTGTCTTTCAAATAGGTCAGCTTCACGGGAACCGTCACGTCCTTGGCAATGCCGCGGATCGTCAACGTTCCACTCGCGTCCGCCGTGGTGCTGTCCCCCGTCGTCTTAACATTCTTCAATTCTTTCGCCTCGAAGGTAAGCTCAGGATACTTGGCAACATCCATCCACTGGGAACCGTGCAGATGCCCTTTCATCGTCGGATTTGGGACATGCAATGTTTCGGTGGCGACTACGATCTTACCTTTGGTCGCGCCGGGATTGGCAGGATCAAAAGAAACCGTTCCCGAAACACCATTGGCACTGCCGTTAATCGCCTCGAGCGGCGCATCCAATTTAAAGACGGCGTTGTTCACGCCCTTGGGATCTTTGAAGTCGAAGCTCTGCGGCGCAGCAATGGCTGCGGCGGCCACGAGGGTTGAGGAGAGAAATGTAACGAGTTTCTTCATGCTTTTATCTTTGTTTTATTTTTAACGAAAAAGGACGCACCAGCCAACGCACCGGCACCGAGCAACGCTGCCCCCAACAGTTCGACGCCCGGAACGAATCGATCTTCGTAGATCACCCCTTCGTTACCGGTAACCTCGTCCACAATCTTTTTGGGGACCGTGGTTTTTGTAAAGCCGCGGTTGGCCCCCATGACAATCCATGCCGCGGTGGCCAATACCGCAATACTTAACGCGATCGTTCGAATGGTTCGCTTCATATAATTCAATTCAGGTCGAACAACAAGACTTGCGACGCTTCCGTCCCTTCGAACTGCAACGTTCTCTCCTCTGAGACCGCCACCGCGTCTCCGGCGCTCAATTTTTTTCCATTCAACACGACGGAGCCCTCAGCCACGTGAACCCACGCATTACGCTCTGGCTTCAATTCGTATTTCGCGGCGTCGCCAGCCGGGAACCGACCGACGCGTAAATCTACGTCCTGGTTGATCGCGATACTTCCATCTCGTCCGGATTTACTCGCGATAAGCGCCAGTTCCCCGGCGGGAATCTTCGAGAACGATTTCTCGGCGTAACGCGGTTTCAAGCCCTTCGTTTCCGGCACAATCCAAATCTGCAAGAGATGCACGGGATCCTTCGGCGACGGATTAAACTCGCTGTGCATTATGCCCGTTCCTGCGGCCATGTATTGAACATCGCCGGGACGGATGACGCTGCCGTTGCCCATGGAATCTTTGTGCTCAAGCTGGCCGCTCAAGACATACGTGATGATCTCCATGTCACGATGCGGGTGCATTCCGAACCCTTGTCCAGGCGCAACGATGTCATCATTAATCACACGCAACGAGCGGAAGCCCATCTGCTCCGGATTGTAATAGTCGCCGAAGCTGAAGCTGTGATGTGTTTTCAACCAGCCATGATCCGCATGGCCCCTTTCATCTGCTTTTAAAATCTTTGTCATGCGTTGAAGATAGCCCTCTCGTCTCGCCGGCGGAAATATCATGTTGCTTGGCTTAGCATGCCCGAAAGGTATGCTCGCGCTCATGGAATTGCGACATCTCCGCTATTTCGTGGCCGTGGCCGAAGAACAAAACGTGACACGGGCCGCGGCGCGTCTGCACGTTTCGCAGCCGCCACTCAGTCGACAAATCCGCGATCTCGAAGAGGAATTGGGGGTCGCACTGTTTGAGCGGAGTGCGAAATCGGTGCGACTGACGGATGCCGGCCGGGTCTTTCTTGAAGAGGCTCGTGCCGTCCTGCAACGCGCAGGAGAAGCGGTGCAAACGGTCAAAGCCGTTTCTTCCGGCGAAAAAGGCGAGATACACGTCGGTTACGCGCCGTCATTGACCGTGCAAATTCTGCCGAAGACTTTGCGCACCTTTCAGGAAAACGCACCAGGCATTCGCGTTCACCTCCACGATTTTTCCACGGAAGAAATGCTCGCATCATTGCGGGCGAATAAATTGCATGTCGCGTTGATGATTGCTCCTTCCGAGAAATTGTTGCGCGGCCTGCGCTTTGTTGAGTTGCATCGTTACGCTCTCTGCGTGGCCGCCCATCCGGCGCATCCTTGTGCGCGGGGTCGCAAGGTCAGTCTCGCCGATATCGCCAACGAGCGGTTTATCGCGTATTCGCGGGCCGATTATCCCGAGTACCACGAGATGCTCGCCGCGCTGTTTAAGAAACTCGGCCGCGTGCCGCACATTGCCGAAGAACACGATAGCTCCACCAGTTTGATTGCCGCGATTGAAGCCGGGCGCGGAGTCGCGCTGGTTCCAGAATCACTCGGCTGTCTCACAGGTGAGCGGCTGAAATTGCGTTCTCTGTCCCCTGCCCCCGCGCCGCTTTTGGTCGGATTGCTCTTTCGCGACTCCGGAACCTCGGCCGCGACGCAGAAGTTCATTGCCTCGGCGCAGGCGGCTAATCGTAAGTAGCTTCTCCTTCCAGTTCCTAGCAGGTTGCCGCAAAAAACTTTCGGCATTTCCCCCAATTGAGATGTTGCCGCGAGAGGCGACGTTAATGATCACAGGAGGATTACCATGAAAATTTTTCTATTCAGTTTGTTCGCGATCGCTTTATTGGCTGGTTGCGCCACGCAGCATCAGGTGGCGACGATGCAAGGCCAGGGCAAAGTCGAAACTTACGCAGCTCCATTTGACCCAGTCTGGCGCGCTGCGGTAGATGCAGCTCAAGTCGGCGGCCTGAAAGTCGTAACCGCCGACCGCTCCACCGGCTACATTAGTGCGCAACGTGGACTTCAGCCCACCACGTTTGGCGAAAATGTCGGCTTATGGGTGCGGGCCGTTTCTCCTTCGCAAACTCAAGTTGAAGTCGTGAGCCGTCAAGCCGGTCCTCCCGCGTTTTGGCTGAAGAATTGGGAACGGGATGTTTTCAGTTCTTTGCGCGCCAATCTCACAAGGGAAGCTGGCCAGACCATGATGATCGAACCCGCGGGAGCTCCACGGCTTTACGTGCCTGAACAAGCGTTGCCGCCGGTTGCGCCTCCGGCCTATTGATCAGCGCGTCATGCCCACTCGTTCGACGTAGGCTTCGTAAAAACCGTAGCCGACCAACGTCGACGATATTACGAACAAGGGCAGCAGCCGATGTATCACTGCCCACCAGAGGCTCTGGTTAATCAGAGCCTCAAGTTGGGACGGCGACGGGGGTAGTGATTCTCGAAATCCCATTCCAACCCAGAAGTGCGCCCCGAAGATCGAGATCGGAACTCCAATCGCCATAAAAAAGAATCCGAGAATCCCGAGAACCATGGCGATCCCACCGAGATAACCTCTCACCGCCTGGTAAATACGCTTCAGTATACGAATACTTACCATTGACCCTCGGCGCGCCGAATTCGTTCACCCTCTTGAGGTAACTTCGTATCGAGCTTCCGCGTCTGCCTCATCACGCATGAAGAAACTGTTCGCGCTAAGTTTTTCTTTAGTGGCTCTGCTGACGCAATTCGCCGTCGCTAAAGACGCCACCAAACCCAACATCATCCTCATCCTCGCGGACGATCTTGGGATTGGAAATATCAGTTGCTATGGTGCCGATAACTTCAAGACGCCGCGCATTGATGCCCTGGCTAAGAGTGGCATTCGTTTCGAGCATGGCTACGCACAACCGCTGTGCGGCCCTTCTCGCGCTCAATTGCTTTCAGGCCGCTACGCCTTTCACACCGGTATGACCGGGAACGACAGCGGTTCACGTGTAACACCACAAAGTGAAGTCCTGATTCCCAGAGTTCTGAAGCCTTCCGGGTACGCCACGGTCTCTGTCGGCAAATGGGGCCAGCTCCAGTTGCAACCGGGCGACTTTGGTTTCGACGAATATTTTCGTTTCCAAAGTAGTGGCGTCTATTGGCGGGACGATGCATCCCAAGGTCCTGCCACTTACACCATCAACGGAAAGACCCAACCGATTCCGAAGGACAAATATCTTCCCGACATGATGCATGAGTTCCTGGTCGACTTCATTACACGTCATCGCGATGGGCCGTTCTTCGCCTATTATCCGATGTCCCACGTCCATCGCAATGTCCCGCATCTCAGCATGCGTCCCACGCCGGACAGCAAACCGGGCAGCACGAATCTTTTCGCGGACAATATTGCTTACATGGACAAACTGGTCGGACAGCTGGTCGATGAACTCGAACGACTGAAGCTCCGTGAGAATACCTTAATCATCTTCGTCGGCGATAACGGCACGGCGGGTGGCGAACACGAAGGGTCAACGATTGGTGGCCGCAACATTTCCGGTCACAAAGGCGACATGCTCGAAGGTGGCAGTCTGGTTCCGACGATTGCCAACTGGCCTGGCACGGTGCCAAAAGGAAAGGTGTCGAAGGACCTGATCGACTTCAGCGATTATCTTCCGACTTTTGCGGATCTCGCCGGTGCTCCCCTTCCCTCGGGCGTAACCATTGATGGCCGCAGCTTCGCTCCGCAACTTCACGGCAAAAGAGGAAATCCGCGCGACTGGATCTTTGTGGAACTCGGACGTCATTGGTACGCCCGTGAAATGAACTGGAAACTCAACGAAGCTGGTGAACTCTTCGATATGACCGGCGCACCGTTCCAGGAAAAGCTAATAGCGGCCGACAAGATCAACGGTAAAGCGGCCAGTGCTCAAAAACGATTGCAAGCCGTCCTCGACCAACTGAATCCGCAAGGCGGCAAAACGGAGACGGGCGAATCTTCCGGCAAACACGCTCATAAGGACGGGAAGAAAAAGAAGAAGAAGTAACCCAAGTGTGATGTTATCGCACAGTTGAATTTTCATCCCTCACTCTGAGGAATAAGCTGACCTCACGTCCAAATGTCTCTGGGTTGATGGGCTTCTCGATGTAACCGACAAAACCAGCTTTCAACGCTTTGGCTCGATCACCAGCCATCGCAAACGAGCTGACGCCCACCAAAGGAATTTCGGCAAGCGCCGCCTCACGTTTGAATTCCGTCGCAGTTTCATATCCATCCATCTCGGGCATTTGAATATCCATCACGACGAGGTCCGGTGCTTTTCGTCGCGCCAGATCGAGCGCCTCTTTACCATTCACAGCCACATCGACAACCAAGCCTTCGCGTTTGAGCAGGAACTCAGCGAGGTAACGATTGTTCTCGTTGTCTTCGACCAACAGAATTCTCGGTTTCATAACGTTCTCTTCGTTATATGGCGTTACCGCTCGATCTGCTCTGCGTCATTGCAGTGTGAAATAAAAAGTAGCGCCTTCCCCCACGGCTCCTTCGGCCCAGATACGGCCGCCATGTCGAAGGACGATCTGCTGCACGGTCGCAAGACCAATGCCGGTTCCCGGATATTCGGAAGCATGGTGCAGTCGTTCGAACGGTTGAAACAATTTTGACGCACCGGCCATGTCGAAGCCAGCGCCGTTGTCGCGGACAAAATAAACTAGCTTTCCTTCCTGCTCTTTGGTGCCGAATTCGATGCGGGCTCGAGAGCAGTTCGCGCTGAACTTCCACGCGTTCTCCAGCAGGTTGTGTAATACTGCCAGCAACAAAATGGGATCGCCCTCCACAACAATCCCAGGCGCAACAATAAAATCGACGACGCGATCCGGATGGTCT
>JAQGOU010000372.1 GCA_028293445.1 Verrucomicrobiales bacterium
AGGAGTTGCAGAGGCTTGGTCAGCGTCGCCCAATCGTTTTCAAGAGTTGCAGAGGCTTGGTCAAGCGTTGCCCAACCGTTTTCAAGAGTTGCAGAGGCATGGTCGAACGTCGCCCAATCGATTTCAAGAGTTACAGAGGCATGGTCAGCGTCGCCCAACCGTTTTCAAGAGTTGCAGAGGCATGGTCAAGCGTCGTCCAAGCGTTTTCAGGACGGTGCAGCGCCTTTTTATCGGCCGAAACGTCGATTTCAAGAGTTGCGGAGCGGTTTTGTCCGCCCAAACGCCGGTTCCAAGAGTTGAAACCGGCGTTTGGGCGCCGAAAAACCCATTTCAGAAGTTGCGGGAGTCTTTTGGGCGGCAAAAAACGTATTTCAAGAGTCGCGGCGGGCTTTTGTCCGCCAAAAAGTCCATTTCAAGAGTCGCAACCGGCATTTGGGCAGCAAAAATGGATTTCAAGAGTTGAAACTGGTTTTTATCCGCCGAAAAACCGATTTCAAGATCTGAAATCAGCGTTTTTTCAACGTAAGACGCGGAGAGACCGACGTTTGGGAGGATTTTGGCTGGAAATCAGATTTCCCGAGAGGGCCCATCTTTCCGACCGACTTCTTTCACCTAATCCTCGACCATCGGGCTGATCGCGTCAGAACGGAGAACTGTGGCCCGCCCTGCCCCGTCTTCGTTCACTGTGGGATCTGCACCTAATTCCCGGTAACCGGCTGATCGCGCATCTCGGGAGAAATCATCCACATGTTCACGGGACTGAGAGATGCACCCCATTTCAGAAAACGACTACTGCCATCACAAAAGGCATAGTTCGACCCGCCCCCCTCACCGTTTTTGTTCATGGTTGAATGTCGGTTCTGCTCCAATTGCTGGACATCATCCCAGGCCACGAAGTTCATGAAAAAGTGTCCGTTGGTGGGACTTGCTCCGATCTTTTCTCCAAACAAAACTGTTTCCGACGGAAACAGGATCAGTTGCTCTTTGATTGACGCAGAAGCAGGTAAGCTGTTGGAGACTTGAGACGTCTTATAGAAATCATCCCAGCCATTAATAAAATAACTGCGTGGGGCGGCATCCGCCGGATATAAGTTCGTATCCGCGTCATCCATTCCGAAAGAATAGGGGACGGGTACATCAGTGGGGCATTTTAAAAGTCTTAAGTCCTTATACCCCCCTCGAAGCAAGGATGGCCAGCGATTGGGTTTCTGGCGGGACGGATAAAGTCCATCGTTCTCATCAACATACATTTGCCCGGCAAGCCCAAGCTGCCGTAAATTATTCAAGCAGGCGATACGGTGGGCACTTTCCTTGGCGCGAGAAAGAGAGGGCAGAAGCATTCCCGCCAGGATGGCGATGATCGCGATTACCACGAGTAATTCGATCAGCGTGAATCCCTTTTTTGATACGATAGGCTTCATGTGCAAAGTAATAGACGAAGGGAGGCAACAGAACGTTACGAACTCCTCGAATGAAACTTGGACGCGGCTCAGGGCGGCCCAAATTCAATTATTTTGCCAAATGGCAGGCGGCGAGGTGTCCAGGGATAATCTCGCGCAGGGGAGGAATCTCAGTTTTGCACCGCGCTACGGCGATCGGACAACGGGTATGAAAGGGACAACCGGACGGCGGGTTCATCGGGGAAGGCACGTCGCCAACCAGCACAATCCGTTGCCGTTTCGAATCAGGATCAACGACCGGCACCGCTGAAATCAATGCCTGCGTGTAAGGATGCTTGGGTTGATCAACCACGGCGTTCGTCGCGCCGAGTTCCACAATTTTCCCGAGATACATAACCATGACCCGCTGGCTGATGTGCTTCACGACCGCCAAATCATGCGCGATGAAAAGATAGGCCAAACCGCGTTGCTGTTGCAGGTCCTGGAGGAGATTGACGACTTGCGCCTGCACGGAAACATCCAGGGCGCTGACCGGTTCATCGCAAACGATTAGCTTGGGTTCCACCGCCAGGGCGCGCGCGATTCCAATCCGTTGACGCTGTCCGCCGCTGAACTCGTGCGGATAACGTTGCGCATAGGCTTCATTCAACCCGACCGCTTTCAACAACTCACGCACGCGCGCACGACAGTCATCGCGATTGGCCGCGAGGCGATGAATATCGAGAGCTTCGCCGATGATCTGCTCCACAGTCATTCGCGGATTTAATGAGCCAACGGGGTCCTGAAAAATCATCTGCAAACCACGTCGTGTCGCGAGCAATTTCTTACCGTGAGAATTGGCGATGTCTTTTCCATCGAAGAGAATATTACCCGCTGTGGGCTCAACGAGTTTTACCAGTGCCCGGCCAAGGGTGGTTTTTCCACAGCCGCTTTCACCGACGAGCCCGAGAGTTTCACCGGGCTCGATCACGAAGCTGACGTCGTCGACGGCTTTGACGTGCAGCCTGGCGCGATTCAGCAACCCTCGTTTGACAGGGAAGTGAACTTTGAGATGTTTAACTTCGAGCAGACTCATGAACGACTCGGTCAAGGTGCCGTGAAATGTAAATCAAAGTAAAGGCTGCGTTCAGCGCCATTGCAGATTCTCATCTGGCGTCGGGCTTTTCACGCGGCGTCGGCTCGCTTCTACTGAGCCGTGGTCCCATTGCAAACCTGATTGTGATTTTCAGTTACTCACATCAGTCTTGAACCCATTCGTGAACAAAGCCCTTCGATCTATTCTGTTGGGGTTAGCTGGAATTTTGTGGACGACCTTTGTTGGCGCGCAGCCTTACGGGTTGACCTCTCGACCCAGCGTTGGTCCATTTCTAAACGGTCAATTGCCTGAGGCCGCCCCCAATATTTCGACAAACTGGATGGTCTCGGTCGCGTTCACAAACCTCACATTTACCAATGCAGTCGGTGTCACGGCGGTACCAGGAACGAATCAACTTTGTGTCTGGGAGAGAGAAGGCCGCGTCTGGAGTTTCTTAAATAACCCCGCAGCGTTGACACGAACGCTGGTTTTAAATATCACGAATCAATGCCAGGGCTGGGACGATTCCGGATTGTTGGGGTTGGCCTTTCATCCAGGTTTCGTCTCGAACAGATTCATCTTTGTGTGGTATTCCTGGGTGTCTCCCGGGACGGTGCAAGGGAATCTCAACAATCGACCGCCCACATTCCTACCGAATCGAAATCGGTTGTCGCGTTTTACTCTTGATAGCAGTGGGGTCGCCATCACGAACTCCGAACTGATTTTGATGGATCAAAATGCCGACACCGTCTGGCACAAAGGCGGCGGGATGTTTTTTCATCCGACGAATGGGTTTCTTTACATCACGGTCGGCGATGACGAACAGAGTTCTTTGAATTCCCAGCGTAATAATCGCGGATTGTTTTCCGGAATTCTTCGCATTGATGTCGATAAGCGCGGCGGCGCCATCAGCCACGCTATCGCCCGTCAACCGGTGAACGGCGCGACGGCCAATTATTTTATTCCCAACAGCAATCCATTTTCAGCGACAACCAATGCGCTGGAAGAGTTTTTCGCGATTGGTTTGCGCAGTCCGCATCGCATGACGTTTGACCCGCCGAGTGGAAGGATTTTTATCGGTGACGTTGGAAATTCTTCGCGGGAAGAGATTGATGTGGTTGAGCCTAATGATCCGGCGGCACTGAATTTTCAATGGGACCGGATTGAGGGCCTCAATGGTGATTTAACCGCACCTTATATCGGCGTTAATAAGCGCCCATTGTACGATTACAACCATAATGGCAGCATCGCAGCGATCATCGGAGGCTATGTCTATCGTGGAAGCGAATTCGCGGCGGAACTCGGAGGACGTTACATCTACTCAGATAATCCGCAGCGCAAACTTTACTATCTTGATGAAACATCGAATCCGCCAAAAGGCGTTTTCATGTGCAGTTTTCCACCCGGCTCCGGGCCGAATCCAGGTTCTGATTATACGAGCCTTTCCTCGTTCGGGTTGGATCAGAATAATGAAATCCTAATGTGCCAAATGGGGAGTCAGGGAGGAAAGATTTACAAGCTTGCTCATCCAAACGGAACGGCCAACAAACCAATTCCGCCGCTCCTTTCCTTGACAGGAGTTTTCACAAACCTGGCCACGCTTGGCATAACCAACGCATTCCTCCCCTACGCTGTGAACTCACCACTCTGGTCGGATGCCGCTCGCAAACAACGATGGATTTCGGTGCCGACCAATAAGTTTGTTAACTTTACCGCGACGGGTGAATGGAATTTTCCGAACGGAACCGTTTTCATCAAACATTTTGATCTTTCGATTGATGAAACAAATACGAATGTGCTTCGGCGACTCGAAACCCGGTTTGTCGTTCGGGACACCAACGGAACGGCGTATTTTTTTAGCTATCGCTGGCGCACGAATAATTCCGATGCGGACCTGGTCACCAACTCTCTCAGTGAAAATATCGTGATCCAAACGGCGTCCGGAACGCGAACACAGACGTGGTTTTATCCCGGCCCGCAAGATTGTGTGCAGTGCCACACGCCGGCGGCGGGGTATGTGCTCGGCATCAAGACTCGACAGGTCAACGGTAGTTTTCAGTATCCGAATACCGGAGTGACGGACAACCAGTTGCGAGCGTGGAATCACATTGGTTTAGTGACCCCGACAGTCAATGAATCGGCAATTGCAACATACGATAAACTGGTTCC
This sequence comes from Verrucomicrobiales bacterium, assembly GCA_028293445.1. Classification (GTDB taxonomy): domain Bacteria; phylum Verrucomicrobiota; class Verrucomicrobiia; order Limisphaerales; family JACDHS01; genus CBHWET01. The sequence goes on from JAQGOU010000372.1 coordinate 4,645, forward strand.
TGTGAATGATTCCTCCGCTGCTCTGGAGCTTCGCGTTCGATCGTATGTCGATGCCAATTGCGCGCAATGTCATCGACCCGGAGGAGTTGTGGCAATGTGGGACGCCCGCTTTGATACTCCACTGGCGAATCAAGCTATCATCAATGGTTCTGTCCTGAACAACCTGGGAATCGCGGGTGGACGGGTGCTGACGCCGAAAGATCTGCTGCATTCAATTATGTATCAGCGGATGAACAGCGTAACAGCGGGCCAACGCATGCCCCCCTTGTCCAAAAATGTGATTGATACGAACGCCGTGGCTGCGTTGGCGCAATGGATCAACACCGGAGGACTGCCCGCGCCGTGGAATTCTCTGGATATCGGCTCGGTCGGCTTTACTGGCATCGGTAGTTTGAACAGCGGCACTTTTACCATCAACGGCAGTGGAGATGATATCTGGAATGCGGCCGATGCATTTCAATATGTTTATCAGCCATTGAGCGGAGATGGAGAAATCACTGCACGTATCGTCTCGGTTCAAAATTCAGATCCCTGGGCCAAAGTCGGAGTCATGATTCGTGAGAGTCTGGCCGCGAATTCTAAACATGCCTTCACACTGCTCTCCGCCGGAAACGGGCTCGCCTTCCAGCGCCGCACCGGAACGGGAAGCACAAGCGATAGCACAACAGGCCCGTCGGTCGGTGCTCCGTATTGGGTAAGACTGAACCGAACCGGCAGTTCTTTGACGAGCTACACCTCAAGCAATGGGATTAACTGGAGTATCCTGGGAAGCGCTTCCATTCCCATGAGTAACGCGGTCCAAATCGGGTTGGCGGTAACCTCGCACAACAATACAAATTTTAATAATGCCGTGTTCGATCACGTGCAACTCTCAGGTGGAATTTCAAATGCGTTCCCTACCGTGACATTATCGTCACCAACCAACGGTGCGACATTCTTTCCCGGCACAAATCTTAGTTTATTTGCCTTGGCTTCCGACGTGGATGGTTCCGTGTCGAAGGTGGAATTTTTCCGAGGCACAAACAAACTGGGCACTGTTACAAATTCCCCCTACTCCAGCCTCTGGAGTAATTTACCAGCGGGGAATTTTTCTTTAACGGCCATTGCCACGGATAACCTGGGAGCAAATTCGACCTCGGCTCCGGTTAACATCTCCGTTCCAATGCTCCTGACCTCTCCGCAACGTCTGACCAATGGACAATTTAAAATGCTCTTCTATGGAACCTCTGGAAACACCTACGTGATCGATGGCTCAACGAATTTGATCAGCTGGCAGGCGCTGTATACAAACTTTACGACGAATTCACCGTGGCAAGTCATTGACACGACCGCGACGAATTATGTCCGGCGTTTCTATCGGACCCGACAGGAATAGTGTTCTCCTCACAAAAAAAGAGCGACCCTTTCGAGTCGCTCTTCGATTGTAATTACTGAGCTGGATTAGCCAGCGATCGGTTCGGCCTCTGGCGGAAGATCTTCAACCGGCAACGGTTCGACGAGCGGTTTGATTTCCATGCGGCGATGGGCGTCAAAGCCAGTGCCCGCAGGAATGATGTGACCCATGATCACGTTTTCCTTAAAGCCGCGCAGATAATCGTATTTGCCCATCGTGGCCGCTTCCGTGAGAACACGAGTTGTGTCCTGGAAGGATGCAGCACTGAGGAAGCTTTCGGTTTCCAGCGACGCTTTCGTGATACCGAGCAACACCGGTTGAGCTTCGGCAGGTTTACCACCTTTTTGCTCAACGCGTTCGTTTTCGGTTTCGAATTCGATCTTATCGATCTGTTCGCCCCAGAGGAATTGCGTGTCGCCCGGCTCAGTGATACGCACCTTGCGCAACATCTGGCGGATGATGATTTCGATGTGCTTGTCGTTAATCGTCACACCTTGCAGACGATAAACTTCCTGCACTTCGTTCACCAAATGCTCCTGCAACTCCTGAGGTCCGCAGACATCGAGAATTTCATGCGGATCAACTGGACCTTCGGTCAATTGTTGACCCTTCTTCACGAAGTCGCCCTTGAAGACGATGACGTGCTTACCGATCGGGATCAGATGTTCCTCTTCAACACTGGTCTGAGGATCTTTGATCAGGATCGTGCGCTTGCCGCGAACCGTAGGTCCGAAATCGACCATACCGTCGATCTTGGAAATTTCGGACGCATCTTTTGGACGACGCGCTTCGAACAATTCCGCGACACGAGGCAGACCGCCGGTGATGTCTTTGGTTTTGGACGTTTTACGCGGAGTCTTGGCCAGCAAGGTTCCGGCGAAAATCTTGTCCCCTTCTTCCACCACGACGTGAGCGCCCGACGGAATCGCGTAACTCGCAATCTGTTGATTCTTGTCGTCCAACACAACGATCTGCGGATGCAAATCTTCTTTGTGTTCGATAACAACCATGGCTTCCTGACCAGTGGTTTCGTCGACTTCGTGCTTCATGGTCACGCCTTCGATGATGTCCTGGAATCGGATCTTACCGGCTTTTTCAGAAAGAATCGGCACGTTATACGGATCCCACTGCACGAAGGTGTCACCCTTCTTCACCTTGGCTCCGTCAGCGATTGAGATAACAGCGCCGATGACGACGTTGTGCGTTTCAATTTCACGACCGGTGTCATCGAGAATGGAGACGGTACCGTTCTTGTTCAGAACGATGTTGTTTCCATCTTCGAGTTGCACGATACGGAGATCGTTGTAACGAAGAGTACCTTCGAGCTTCGATTTGATTTGCGGCTGTTTGAACACAGCGGCTGCAGTTCCACCGATATGGAACGTACGCATTGTGAGCTGAGTGCCCGGTTCGCCAATGGATTGAGCGGCAACAATGCCGACCGCTTCGCCGAGCTTCACGCGCAGGCCGGTCGCCAGGTTGCGTCCGTAACAATTCATGCAGATACCGAATTTGCTTTCGCAAGTCAGCACGGAACGAATCTTCACTTTTTCAACACCGGAGTTATCGACAGCCTTCGCACGGATTTCGTCGACTTCTTCGTTGGCCTTCGACAACACGTGTTTTGAATCGTGTGGATCAAGAATATCTTCAGCCGCAACACGGCCGACGAGACGTTCACTGAGTTTCACGACTTCGTCTTCGCCTTCGTAAATCGCGCCGACCCAAATACCGTTGGTCGTGCCGCAATCTTCCTGACGAATGATGACGTCTTGAGAAACGTCCACCAACTTACGGGTCATGTAACCCGAGTCAGCGGTCTTCAGAGCCGTATCGGCCAGACCTTTACGCGCACCGTGAGTAGAGATGAAGTATTCCAATACCGTCAGACCTTCACGGAAGTTCGCGAGAATCGGTTTTTCGATAATATCACCGCTTGGTTTCGCCATCAAACCGCGCAAACCGGCGAGCTGACGGACCTGCTGCTTGTTACCACGAGCGCCAGAGTCCACCATGAGCGAAATCGGATTGTATTCCTTTTTGGCCTGGTTCAATTCCAGCGTCTTGAGCATAACGCCAGCGATCTGGTCAGTCGCATGCGTCCAGATGTCAACGATCTTGTTGTAACGTTCGCCCGGCGTAATGATACCCTTGCGATATTGTTTTTCCACTTCCGAGATCTGCTTCTGAGCGTTAGCGATTTCCTGGTCCTTTTCCTTCGGGATGATCATGTCATCGATACCGATGGAAACACCGGCGCGAGTTGCTTCGCGGAAGCCGATTTCTTTCAAACGGTCGAGCGTGGCAACTGTTTTGTCCTGACCGCAGGTCTTATAACAATTCCAAATCATGACCCCGAGTTGGGACTTGCCGACAACAATGTTCGGGAAGCCCATTTCTTCAGGCCAGATTTCGCTGAACAGAATGCGACCGATGGTCGTTTCGAGGATCTTTGCGTCCGAGTTACCGTAAGGCGTTTTGCTACCGCGATCGGGATTCGCCAGACGAACCCGGGAATGAGTCTTCAACGCACCGTCGTGGAAGGCGAAAATTGCTTCGCTCTTCGTGCCGAATAACGGCATGTGCGCACCCTCTTTTTTGTGGGCGCGAGGTTCGGCAGTGATGTAGTAGCAACCCAGGGTAATGTCCTGTGTTGGTGTCATGATCGGTTTACCACTGGACGGACTGAAGATGTTCAGCGGAGCCATCATGAGGAGACGACATTCCATCTGAGCTTCAACCGACAGCGGCACGTGCACAGCCATCTGGTCACCATCGAAGTCAGCGTTATAAGCGGTACAAACCAGCGGATGAATACGAATCGCTTCGCCTTCAATGAGCACAGGTTCAAACGCCTGGATCGACAGACGATGCAGGGTCGGAGCGCGGTTGAGCAGGACTGGGTGACCTTTCGTCACTTCTTCCAGGATGTCCCACACTTCAGGCGACTGACGTTCAATCATCTTCTTCGCAGAACGAACGGTATGAACGTAACCGAGTTCCTTCAGGCGACGAATGATGAACGGTTCGAACAAGACGAGAGCCATCTTCTTCGGCAAACCGCACTGATGCAGTTTCAATTCTGGTCCGATGACGATGACGGAACGGCCTGAGTAATCGACACGTTTACCGAGCAAGTTCTGACGAAAACGTCCGCTCTTGCCTTTGAGCATGTCGGACAGAGATTTCAGGGAGCGATTGCCTGCACCCGTGACCGCACGACCGTGACGACCATTGTCAAACAATGCGTCAACGGCTTCCTGCAACATGCGTTTTTCGTTGCGGATAATAACTTCCGGCGTCTTGAGGCCGAGCAAGTTTTTCAAACGGTTATTGCGGTTAATGACCCGGCGATAGAGATCGTTCAGATCGGACGTTGCGAAACGGCCACCTTCGAGCGGTACCAACGGACGCAAGTCCGGCGGAATGACTGGGAGCACAGTGAGGATCATCCATTCCGGACGAACTTTGTTTCCGAGAAATGCGCCGAGCAGTTTGATGCGCTTGGCCATTTTTTTACGGATCTGTTTGCTCTTCGTTTCCGTCATCGCGATCTGCAGCGCGTCGATTCCTTTTTGCAAATCGACGTTCGCCAAACCTTCACGGACAGCTTCTGCGCCCATCTTGGCGACAAAGGCATCTGCACCGTAGGTTTCCTTTGCTTCACGATATTCGTTCTCGCTCAGCAACTGATGCAATTTGAGCGGGGTCGAAGCCGGATCAATCACCATGTAATCTTCGTAATAGATCACGCGCTCGAGATTGCGAGCGGTCATGTCCAGCACGAGGCCAATGCGCGTCGGCATGCATTTGAAGAACCAGATATGGCA
>JAQGOU010000402.1 GCA_028293445.1 Verrucomicrobiales bacterium
ACGTCAGCCATATCAATCGGCCAGGATCGCCGACAACGGTTTTCCATCGGCGGACGGGAAGGGAATTTTCAGCAGCTTCGCCATTGTCGGGGCGACGTCGATATTTTCAATCTCACCGAGTTGTGCGCCTGCCTTGATGCCCGCTCCCCAAGCCACGAACGTCGCGTGCAATTCCGGTATTGCAGGGTCATGACCATGACTGCCAAAACGTTCCGGCTTTTCGTTGAACGGCAATTCCCCGGCTGCTGTGTCACCAAAGCTATAACCGAGTTTGGCGAAGAGAATCATATCGGGGGCATTGGGGTCGTCCTTCGGAATGGCAACGCCGTAATCCTTTAATTGGTCTGGTCCCACAACCTTCGCAACGCCTTTCACGTTGTGAAACGCCTTCTGAACTTTCTCAATGACGCTCTTTCGATTCTTTTCGTCCATCACGTACAACATCGCCGCGCCGCCTTGTGTCACCAGATGCACGGACTCACGCGTGATCTTTTTCTTGTCGACTTCAATTAAGCCTGCCTGACGTAAGACGACATTCGGCAAGATCATACTTTTGATCGGTGAGAACCCGTGATCGGAGACGACGAGAAGTGTGGCTTTACCGGGAAAATCGCGTTGCAGTTCCTTCCAGATGGCACCGACCTCGGCATCGGCTACTTTGATCGCAGCATAAGCCTCCTTGGACTTCGGACCCTGTTCATGTTCGACGTGATCCACGTTGCCGATGTGGAACAAAGCCAATTGCGGGCGATGTTTGTTGATCACCATGTTCACCACTCGTGTATACGCTTCATCCGATTTCGCACCGGTGTCTCTCACGTTCCCGGGAAAAATTTCTTCCATGAGTGAGATCCCGTTCTTGTTGCATTCTTCGAGGAACGATGGCTTCACGTATTTGAAATACGTTTCCTGAATGCGAACTTCCGGTATAGTCCAGTCGAGTGTCGGCGCGTTGCGGGAGGCCGGCCAATTGACGGCTGCAGTCTGCATACCACTTGCTTTTGCCGCATCATAAATGGTCGGCACCTTGATAATTTCTTCTTTGTCGTAAACAGGATCAAAAATGAGCGTCACATTTTTCTTCGTCTTGCGATCGTAAAAATTGTTGCCGACCACTCCGTGGCGTGCCGGCATAACTCCCGTGACGAGCGTTGTATGATTTGGCCACGTGACCGTTGGGGTGACGGCTTTCATGGAACTCGCCCGTGCGCCTGCCTTCGCGAGAGCGCGAATGTTCGGCATCTCGGCTTTGGGATCCTCAAAATAATAGGCCGCAAGTCCATCAACGCTGATCAGCACGACAATGCTATCGGACTGCGACTTGGGTGCGGAGTGGATCTGCGCTGAAAAAACGAAAGCGGCAGCGAGTGTAACCGAGCGAAGGAGAAAATTAACGCGATTCATGATTTGATAACTACCCGTGTCTCGACGGGATAAACCGCGTCGTGGTTACGGAATCCGTTGTGAAACGATCCTGCGTTGGGCGGTCAATCGTGCGAGCCCAACCTCACCTGGCCCTTGCCCCAGAAAAGCGACAGCGAGTCCCTCACTGCCTGTTGAAAAATGTAGGAGACGAGGTGACGAGTCTCTAACTTCTCTGCAGAAAACCGAGGAAATTTGAGACTCGTTATCTCGTCTCCTACGCGAAAAGAGAGTTTTTCAACAGCCTGCTAACTGATTATCGCCTGCACCACTTCTCCACTTACATCGGTCAGACGAAAGTCGCGCCCTTGAAAGCGATAGGTCAATCTCTTGTGATCGACTCCAAGCAGATGCAGCATCGTTGCGTGGAAATCATGCACGTGAACGGGATTCTCCACGGCGTTGTATCCCAGTTCATCGGTGTTGCCGTAGCTTGTGCCACCTTTGATTCCTGCCCCAGCCATCCATAGTGAAAAGCCGCGAATGTGATGGTCGCGGCCATCGCCTTGCGCCATCGGCGTGCGACCGAATTCGCCGCCCCATACGACGAGCGTATCTTCCAGCATCCCGCGGCGTTTCAAATCCGTGACCAGCGCGGCGGAGGCTTTATCCACGAGACCAGAGGTCGTTGCGATTCCGTTTTTGATTCCGCCATGATGATCCCAGCCACGGTGATACAGTTGGATGAAACGCACGCCGCGTTCGGCCAATCGTCGGGCCAGTAAACAATTTGCCGCAAAGGTTCCGTCGCCACCTTTGGTGCCGTACATGTCGAGCACACTTTGCGGTTCGTCGGAAATATCCATCAACCCCGGGACGCTCGATTGCATCTTGAACGCCATTTCATATTGGCTGATGCGCGTGGCGATTTCCGGATCATCGATTGAGTCGTTAAGTCTTCGATTCAACAAGTTGGCCGTATCAATCACGTCGCGTTGGGTCGCCGGAGAAATTCCAGAGGGATTCTTGATGTAGAGAACCGGATCGCCTTTCGAATGGAAATGAACTCCTTGAAAACGGCTGGGCAAAAAACCGCTGTGCCATTGACGCGAAGAGATCGGTTGATCCTGTCCACCGCCCGATGAGGCCAGCACAACGAACCCGGGCAGGTTCTCGCAGTCACTTCCCAAGCCATACGTCAGCCACGAACCCATGCTCGGACGTCCAGAGATGGACGTGCCGGTGTTCATGAACGTATGCGCTGGATCGTGATTGATCTGTTCGGTGTGCATCGAGCGAATGATGCAAATGTCATCCGCGATCGTGCCGATGTGCGGAAACGCCGACGAAATCATTTGTCCGGACTTGCCACAGGAGACGAAGGGATATTGCGGCCCGAAACAATTGAGCTTCTGTCCCTGCAATTGAGCGATCGGCTGTCCTTTCGTGAACGATTCCGGCATTGGCTGCCCGTGTAACTCTGCGAGCTTCGGCTTGTAATCCAACGTTTCCAAATGCGACGGCCCACCGGCCATGCAAAGAAAAATCACGCGCTTGGCCCGCGCCGGAAAGTGCAACGGATTCACCACGCCGGTCCATTTGTCCGGGGCGATCTTTTGATTCTGTTTGGCGAACGCGGCCAGCGGACTCAACAAAGAGCCCAGCGCCAGGCCGCCGACGCCCATCGCGCTGCGTCGGAAAAAGGTGCGGCGCGTTTGTTGCAGCTGATAGTCGTGAAAGGAATTCATATTAGAATCGGGTGATCGTTTCGTGAAGATTCAGAATGGTGCGGGAGACAGAAGTCCACGCGGCTAATTCGGTCGGATCAATTGTTTTATCAGCCGGCGCATCGCCCAGGGTCAAAAGTTGCGCCGCAGAATCCTTGTCTGCCTTATAAGTTTCCAGATGCTTCGTCAGCAGTGCTGTCAGCGCCGCGACTTCCTCTTTCATTGGCTCACGGGAGAGTGCGTGCTCGTAAGCCCAATTTAGCTTCGCGTGAGTATCTGTGCCCCCTTGCTGAATGATCTTCTGTGCGAAGACGCGCGCGGCTTCGACAAAGGTCGGATCATTCAGGAGCGTCAACGATTGCAGTGGTGTGTTCGAGCGGGGACGTTCTGCGGTGCACTCTTCGCGACTCGGCGCGTCGAAGGCCATCAGCATCGGATGCAGGAAGGTGCGCTGCCAATGCGTGTAGACGCCGCGACGATATTGGTTGTCGCCATGATCCGCCTCGTATTCCCGTTTCGGGAAATTCAACTGCGAATAATAACCGGCGGGCTGATACGGTTTGGTGCTCCGTCCATACATTGTTGGAGAAAGAAGTCCGCTGATCGACAGCGCGTTGTCGCGCACCATTTCCGCATCAAGACGAAACCGCGATTGCCGGGCGAGCAAGCGATTGAACGGATCAATTTCCCGCAATTTTTCTGAGACGAGCGACGATTGTTTATAAGTGCTGGAAGTCACCATCGTTTTGAGAATGTGTTTCACGTCCCAGCCGCTGTTCATGAAATCGAGCGCGAGATAATCCAATAGTTCCGGATGCGTCGGCCATTCCCCTTGCGAGCCGATGTCATCGAGAACTTTGGAAAGACCGGTGCCAAAATATAATTTCCACCAGCGATTCACGAAGACTCGAGCAGTCAGGGGGTTATCGCGCGAAATCATCCAGTTCGCCAG
>JAQGOU010000439.1 GCA_028293445.1 Verrucomicrobiales bacterium
GAAACTTCGCCGTGAACAGATAATCATCCTGCACCACGTAAAAAGTTTTCGGGCTCCAATAAAATTCCATCCCCGGCCAATAGCGATCCATGTAAACGACCTCGCCCTGCTTTTGTTTGAGGACTTCAGCGGTTTCCCGCATGCTCGAGTTGAAGCGCAATCTCGATTCGAATTTAGGGAGCACCAACGCTGCGGAGATGTAAATGACGACAATCGCACCCGTGCTTACCGCAGCCCAACGATTGAAGTTCTTTTGCGGGATCAATTGCTTCAGCTTGAGAATGCAGCGCGCAAAGAAGAGCGCGGCCCACGGTGCAAGCGGAAGTGTGTAGGCCGGTAGCTTCGAAGAGATGCACGAGAACACGAGGGTTCCCACAATTACGATCCAGCCCTCGATGCCGAGCGCGGACCTGAGATCGGTTTGTTTAAGTTGGTTGGCTTTCCATTTTGCAATCACCGCGCGAATGACCATCGGCCACCACGGCAGCCACGCAACGAAGCAGAGTGCTGCGTAATAGTAGATCGGTCCTTTGCGGCCTTCGATGTGCCCGGTGATGCGGCCTTTCATTTCTCGAATGAAGAAGAAATCAACCAACTCACCCTGTTGATGAATCATCCGCACATACCAGATTGACCCAAGCACCACGATCCCGACCAAAAGGAATAAGGGGTGGAGTGCGTTCTTCCCTGCGGAATCCCTCGCCAGCAATACGGCGAAGGTGAGCCCCAGCAACGGAATGAGCGCAGGGGTGGCTTTTGTCCACCAGGCAAGCGTCCAAAAGAGAAGCGATAACAGCCAGAACCGCCAATCTCCCTTCCGATGGCGGGATTCCGCCCAGGCCCCGATCGCGAGCGTGCACCATCCGGTGAGCAACATGTCCGGCGTAAGAAATCGAGCCAGCAACCAGAACTGTCCAAAGGTTCCGCAAATGAAGATTGCCCACCACGCCACTTCTTTGCCGTAGAGACGAGTGGCAGTCCATCCCAGTCCAATCAACGCCAGCACCGCGCCGAACACCGACGGCAACCGGGCGGCCGTTTCGTTGTGTCCGAAAACTTTAAAGCTGAACGCCGTCGTCCAGTAGATCAAGGGCGGCTTGTCATAATGCGCATAGCCGGACATGCGTGGTTCCCAAAGGTCAGCTCCGGGTTTAAGGAAATTCAGCGCGATATTGGCGTAACGTCCTTCATCCGGATCGTTCAAGCCGCGATATCCAAGACCCCAGAACAAAAGGAATAACAATCCCAGGGCAAGGACGATGAAACTTCGCGCATTTTTATTCTGTGCAACCGACATGACGCGCCGAATCTGCGGGAAAGAGGACGATTGTTCAACGTTTACGATGGAGAGCGCCTCCTTGGTCGGTTCATTCTCACGATGAGGAGCAGAGGGGAACATCGACACACTTCTTGAATCGTCTATCATCGCCCGCAGAGAAGAGGTAGGGCTTAACCAGCTTTATCACTCTCGCGCACATGGCAAACAACATTATTCAGTGATCTATTTGTATGACGTTCCTCCCCATCGTTGAACGTGAGTTGCGCGTTGCAGCGCGGAATTGGAAAACGTATTGGGGTCGAATGGCCCTGGTTTTTATCACCGGAATTTTTTGCGCCGCGATGCTTTACCTGCAGAGCAGAGTCGGATCAAGGCTCATCGCCTCGCACCTGGTCTTTTTCAGTCTCGCGCAGATCCTGTCCTTCTTCGCTATGTTTTCAGGCCTTGCCAGTGCGGATGCGATCAGCCTCGAAAAACGTGAAGGAACTCTTGGCCTGTTGTTTCTCACGAATTTGAAAGGTTATGACATCATGCTCGGCAAACTAAGTGCCACGTCGTTGCTCTCCTTTTATCAGTTGCTGGCCACCTTTCCTGTCCTGGCGATTCCCTTGCTGCTCGGAGGCGTTACGGCGTTGGAATTTTTTCAAACGACCCTCGCCCTGGTGAATGTGCTTTTTTATTCCCACGCTCTGGCGCTGCTCGTTTCAACCCAATACAAAGATGCGAAGAAGGCTGCGGGCGCAGTCTCTTTTTTGGTGTGCGGCATCGTGTTCATACTGCCGCTGCTGCGATATGTGCCGTCACAAATCCCCGGAAGCACGCTGCTGCGGTCTTTGGCTCTGCTCAGTCCGCGCGGGGCGTTCGCGAATGCGCAATCGGTTGGGATCCTTACACCAACCGCCATTGTCCCTTCATCCTTCTGGCTTCCGCTGATGGTTTCTCATCTGACTGCGTGGGGCTTTCTAGGTCTGGGTAGTTGGATTCTGCCACATTGCTGGCAGGAAAAGGGCGTTGGAGCGAGTCGAGGATCATGGCGGGCCTGGTGGGGGCAACTGAGGTACGGCAATACGCAGTTTCGCGTCGCTTTGCGCCGACAGCTCCTCGATGTGAATCCGTTTCTCTGGCTGGTCAGCCGCGAACGGTTTCACCAAATCACTCTCCGGATCGGAGTGGGCATTGTGTCTCTGATTTTGCTGGGGGTGACGTTGATGATCCATAGCGGGAAATTCGAGCCGGGTAAACCGGAGCTTTTTATCGCATCCATTTGTTTCGCCGTGATTTTGAAAGGCACCGCCAGCAGCGAGGCCAGCCGGCATTTCAACCGATTGCGGCGGAGCAGCGAATTGGAAATGATTCTGGCGACGACACCACTTTCCGTTGAAGAAATTCTATGGGGCCAATGGCTCGCAATACGTCGCATCGTCCTGAAGCCATTGATCTACGTATTCATAGTGAACGCGCTCCTGCTGGGCGTCGGTCTGATGCAACCCCCGGAAACCTATTTCGGCCAATCAGGAAGAATGGTTTTTGCCATCGCGATGTTCCTTGTGAATGGAATGCTCCTGTTTGATTTGTGGGCGATTGGTTGGACCGGCATGTGGGAGGGAATGTCTGCCAAACGCCCTGGACAAGGTTCAGGTGAGTCGTTTGTCAAAATCCAGCTTCTACCCTCGTTGATCTTTGGCTTCTTCTTTCTGCGGGTGGGGGTGAACCAAATGAACTTTTACCTCGCGGCCTTTGTGTGGCTCGTGATCTCCATCGCCAACGGCGTCTTCTGGGCGAAATGGTGCCGCTACAAATTGGTGCAAGAGTTCCGCTCGCGGGCTTTGCTTTATTCCGACGAACGAATGACCTGGCTCGGGCACCTCGGACGACTCGTCGGGCACTGGACGCGCGATAGAGCGCTCGCAAAGACCGACTCAAGACGGTAGAGAAGCCTCTTCAAAAAATCAGCTCGCGTTACTTTGTCTGAATGCCGCGCGCAATCTCTTGAATCCACTGTGAGTTTCGTTTCAATGCCTTGTAACCGCGCGCCCCCAAGGCGTCGGTCAATGTCTTGTCTGTTTCCGCTTTGATCGCGAGCAACTTTTCATCTCGCTGCTCCCTCGTGAGTGACCTGTCATTGCGCACCTGGTTCACCGCTTTCTGAAGGTCGTCTTTCAGTGCATAAACCTGGCGCGCAATTTCCTTGTTTCCACCGTTCTTCTCCACAATGTTTTTCAGGTTCCGATACTCCCAGTTTTGATTGAGGGTATAATCTTTGTAGCGATCTTCGCCGAGTGTTGTCTTTAAATTCTCAACCGTTTCTTTGAGCAACCGGGAGCGTTCTTCGGCGCTAGGCTTTTGACCGGAGACCAATTCCGGATTTTCCAAAGCCATTTTAGATTTCATAATCGCGCGAAACTCCTCTTCCGTGGTGTCGAGTCCCTGGAGGTCGTTCCATTTTGCGTTTTGCGCCGTCTCAGAAAAGCGAAGTTGATACTCGAACAGTTCTTCCGGCGTGAAGATCTTGGCCAGTGCGGCAGTTTGTTCCTGCGCGATCTTGGTCAATGCCTGTCGATCTTCGTCGTCCTGTCCGCCGCGGGATCTTTGGTAAATTTCGCTTCTCATCTCGCTGAACTTTTCTGTGATGTCGGCCATTTGATCCTTCTTCTCCTTCGACAGGCTTTGGGAAAACGAATCGTTGGATTCAATCTGCCATCCATTTGCCTTGGCGAGCTCTTCCTTGTAGCTCCTGCCGAGAAGTTCTTTCAATAACTTGTTCTTCTCCCTTTCCGTCTCGACGCGAAGTTTCTCGTACGCGGGATCCCGGCGGTTGTAGCCATTATCTGCCAACCAGAATTTGTAAGTTGTGTCAGTATCTTTGCGGAACGGGGCCAGTTTGTTGCGGAAGTATTTACTCACATCCGCAATAATAATATCCGCGATCGTCGATTCCGGGCAATGAAGGCCCCGCAAGTTGGCGATATAGATTTTGTAATCCGGCGATTCAACGTTGCGCCAATTGAAGGCGGGCTTTGCAGGCGCATCGCTCTTGGTTTTTTCTGGAAGAAATTTTTCCGCCGCAGGCTTGGTCTGTCTGGCAACGGGCTTTACAACCTGCGGTTCCTCCGGTGCGCGGACCGAAGGTGAACTACTCCTAAAGCGATATCCTACCGCCGCCACAAGCGCGAGATTCAGAATGAGTGAAACCAATAAGAGCCTTCTCATGGCGTTTTCCTTTCCTGCGGAGCGATGCTGTTGAGCCACCAGCCCTGACGCTCATTGTACTTCTTCCAGCCTTTTTCTCCGAGGGCGTCGGTGATTGCCTTTTCTGCGTCTGCGCGCATTTTTTTCAGCATCTCCGTCTTCTGCGCCTGCGTGTATTCGCTGTTCGTCCGCAATTTGTTCGCCGTGTCCTCCGTCTCTTTTTTCATGTCGTAGACTTTGTCCACGTTTTCGCGCGGCAATTCCTGACGGTCCACCAGCTTGACCAGTTCGCGGTAATTCCAATCCGGAGCGCGTTTATATAGATTGAAGCGATCGTCGCCGAGTAACGCCTTGATCTGTTCGTCGGTCTGCTTCACGGCCATTTCTCTTCGTTTTTGCCCGGTCTTGTCGTCCGGGTCATAGCTGTAAGCGAGGTCCTCCTGGCGCTCTTTTCGGATGGCAAAAATCTTTCGAAACTCATCTTCGTTCGGATTGAAGTATTCAAGGTCGTGGCGCAGTTGCATCGAGACCTGCGAAGCGCGGATATCATATTCGGCCAATTCTCCCGGCGTGAGCACGGTCGCAAGTTCAGCCAGACGCTCCTTATAGAGTTCGCGGATTTTTTTCTGATCTTCGTCATCAATCATACCGCCGTTGCCATATATCTCCTGCTCCTTCTGCGTGAACTTCATCTGGATTTCTGTGACCTGCTCTCGCTTCTCCTCGGAAAGGAACTGTAGATTGCGCTCCCAATAATCGACCTGTGAATTCTCCTTTTTCAGTTCTTCATTAGGATCAACACCGAGCAACTGCACCAACAGGGCGCTCTTTTCCTTTTCGATCGCGCGCACTTGTTTCTGTTGTTCGTAATACTTTTTCGCGTCAAAGGGATTGTTTCGCCCCGACTGCCAATATTTGTGTTCAGTCTGGCTGCTCTGGTGAATGTTGCGGAGGCGCTTCGCGTAAAGTTTGTTCACTTCCGCGGTGATGACGTCGCGAATGGTTTCTTCCGGGCAATCGACCGTCCGAAGATTATCAATGTAAGTTCGAAAATCTTTGGCTTGCAGCTTCTGCCACGCGAACTCCTCGGAAGAATCCGTGTTCGTAGATGAGAACTCGCGAACGGGAATGGAAGCAGCCAGGCCCTTATCGTTGCTTGCCGCTGATTCCTTGCCACTGGAGGGTCCTGGAGAAAGGGCGGCGGCCTGGGGCTTTTTGAAAATACAGAACGCCGCTCCTGCCAGTCCCAGATTGCATATCAGCGAGCCGATGAGAATCGTCTTTGTATTCATGGGTTACCAATGGAAATGGATCAATGCGGTTTGGACGTGTTCACCGGTTTAAATGCCTCCGCGCGCTTTTCCGCTTCGGCAATTTGCTCCGGAGTCATGGTTTTTGCCAGCGGCTCGCGCACACTGGAAGCAGACCAATAGTCTCCGGCGACGACGGCCCACTTGTAGGCTTCCACCACATCTTTCTGCACTCCCTCGCCAGCGGCATAACGTCGGCTCAAACTCACTTGTGCATCTGGTTGGCCCTGGTTCGCGGCCATGGAAAACCATTTCACTGCTTCCGTGAAATTCTGCTGCACGTGATCGCCCTTGGCATAACGCACGCCGAGGCTGTATTGCGAATCGACGTCTCCCTTGTTTGCAGCGAGGGTGAACCATTTCACCGCTTCGGCGTAATCCACCGTCGCGCCCTGGCCGACAATGTACATTACCCCGAGCGCGTGTTCGGCTTTGGAATCCCCTTGCTGAGCTGCTTTTAAATACCATTCCATGGCGCCTGCATAATCCCCTTGCTGGGCGAGACTGGCCGCAAGTTCGGTCTGCGCCGCAGCATCGCCACCTTCCGCTTTGGCGCGAATCTCTTTCGCATTCTGGAGGGAATCTCCGACGATCGCCTTCAGCCGGTCGGAAAAGGAGTTCAGTGATTGCGTTGCTTTCACCGGATCAATGGCGTTTGTGTTGGCTGGTTTCGGTTGGGAGGCTTCCGCGTCTGCCTTTGCTTGCGCCATTGCTCGTTTCGTCCGCCATTCCTGGAGTGCTTCCCCGTTCTCGTTTGTGACAGATTGGTTGGATATTTTCGGGTCGGGCGACTTCTCACGACCGCACGCGGCAAAAAGAAAAATCGGAAGGACGAATTGCATCCAGCGCAATGTTCCGGCGCTGACACCTCTGGTTGTTTCCACGGAGCGACTCTAGGCAGGGCTTACCTGAAACCACAATTCAATTTTGCAGGTGAAGCTATCCAGCCTGACGATGTAGGCCGAAACTCGGGTACAACGGCTCTGGAGCAAAAAAGGACGCCCGAAAAAGAGGGTACAAGCCTCTTGGACCAATTTTCTGCTCCCAGAAACTCCCGTACAAGCGTTGTACGCCAATTTTCCGCAATCCGAAATCGGGGTACAACGCGTTGTACGCCTAAAAACCGTTCCGAAAATTCCCGGTACAAGCATTTTCCAGGAAATTTGGTTCCCCGGGAAGAGCGTACAAGCCTTGTACCCTCTTTCTGAACTCCCCGGAAGTGAGGTACAACGCGTTGTACGTCATTTTTCTTTCCAAAAGTTATACTTTTTCGTTGTACCCTCCTTTCCTTGCACGTAACTTCGGTCCATAAGGCTTGTACGGGAGTTCCGGGGAACCGGAAACTGGCGTACAACGCTTGTACCCTCTTTTTGCGGAATAATTTTTCCTGGAAAATGCTTGTACCGGGAATTTTCGTGACGGAATTTTCACGTACTTCGCGTTGTACCCCGGTTTCCGACGCCAGGTTTTTGGCGTACAACGCGGTGTACCTTGTTGCAGGAGCTTGATTTGCTACGAGTTGCAGAGAAAATCGCGGTTCCTCGACGTTTTGCGGCACCGGTTCATTTTTGCGCAGACAGGGCAGGTCGGATGCATGACAATCGTTCCAACCCGTGAAACCTGTCGTGCTCAAACTCTGTTGGCTACTTTGGTTGCTCGGGTTTCCTCCCTTCGCTCTCTTCGCTCTCTTCGCTCTCTTCGCTCTCTTCGCGGACGAACCGGTCGAATATACGAGGCGGCTTTGGCAACGGGACGCGGGGCTTCGGCATAGTTTTGTTTCAGGCCATTGCCCAGACGGCGGGCGGATGGCTTTGGGTTGGGACGGAACAAGGACTGGCTCGTTTCGATGGCTTAAAGTTCGCCGTTTTTCATCCGTCGGGGTTTCCTGAACTGGCCACCGCCGCCATCAGCGCCTTGCGGGTGACCAGCGACAAAAACCTCTGGATTGGCACGCGTGACCACGGATTGGTTTGTTTGCAGGACGGAAAGCTTTCCAAGCCGAGCTTCGCGTCGAAAATAAGCAACGTCTTGCAACTATTCGAAGATGCCGACAAAACGCTTTGGATCAGCGCCGAAATGACTTACAAACAAATTTCCGGAGAGTTGGGCATCAGCATGGGCACGCTCTATACTTATATCCGGCGCATCTATGACAAATTACATGTCAACTGCCGCACGGATGCCGTGGTGAAATATCTCGGCGCACGAAAGAATCCAACTTCGTTCGATTACTCCGGGGTGCGTTCGACTTTCATGTCGTGATCCCACTGATCGAAGTAGAGGTTCTTTCCATCGACCTCGACTTCACCCACCTGGAAGTCGGCGGGTTCGGAACGCAGTGACTGTTTTGGCGGAAATAACTCATGACCCCAATCGAGGTTCACAATCCAGCGATAACTGTCCTGGTGGCCGCAATAAAAGTCGGCGATTTTTGGATCGTCGGACTTCTGCACACCGTAGGAAGCGTCCCCTGGCAACCATCCCCACGGAGCAATGTAGAACTCAGCCCAATCGTGATTGCCCCATTTTGAAGGTTTGGTTTCCCAACCGCTTTGCCAGCGCGCGGGAATTCCGGCGATGCGACACATGGTAATGAAAACCGTATTCTGGAGACCGCAATCGCCGCGCCTGGCCGTCATCGCTTTGACCGCGAACGAAGGAATGATGCAATATTCATCTTCGGCGTTCCACGGGATGTTGGCGCTGACCCAACGAAAGATTTTGCGAGCCTTGACCAGGGCGTTGGTTTCCTTGCCGACAATCTCTTTTACGGTCTTGCGGATTTCGGGGGTGAAGACAATATGTGGCAGGCGCTCTCCCAAATCAACGTTCCAACCCGCTGGCAATGACTGCACTTTTGCTTCCTCCAGTTTCGGGTAGTAGGCGAAGGAGTTATATTCAAAGACCTCTTTAAACTCCATCAGCTCGGAAGGATCAGTGACCCGCCGTTCGACATAAAGGGTCCGTTGTGCGGCGCCGCGAAGCGGAGTTCCGTCGATCACGTTCGGAGCGATAAGGGCTGATTCGGGTGAAGCGCTGATCAGCTTCACTGCACGCTGTTGCCGATATTCCTGCGGGTAGGGCAGCCACACGCGCACGGTGGAACCGCGTTTCACGCCAGGTGTATTGGGACGAATCGTAACACTGTAAGTGACGCGATGGTGAATCGGCAGAACCTCGACGTGCCCCGTCTTCTCGGCTTCTTTCACGATCTCTTTCAGATGATCCGTCAGTTTCCACTTGGAATCTGAAGGTTCGTTGCCGGCCTTGTTCCGACGACTCTTTGCCTCGCTGGAGAAAATAAAGATGTTCTGCGGTTCGCGACGAAAAAAGAGTTTCTTTCCATCAATCATCCGGAATCGTGCGGCGCTCTCGTCGGCCCAGCGTTGCACCTCTGCCGCCGTGGCATCGGGAATAGACTTCCTCACCTTGATGAGCAATCCCTCCGCGTCCAAAGAATATTCCACGCGCACGCGGTGGAGGATGTCGAATGTTTCCTGTCGAGCACGAAGTGCCTCAGGATCGGCGAGGTCATCATTAGAGAGGAGCGACGCTTCCGCTTCCGTAAATTTACCAGCCTGAGCCAGGTCCAAAGCCGTGCGCACGACTGGATCCTTGGAGGTAAAGGCTGC
>JAQGOU010000454.1 GCA_028293445.1 Verrucomicrobiales bacterium
TCGACCAAACCTTCGCTTTCAATTTTTTCAAAAGCGTTCCTTGGCAATAAAAACCAAATCTTTGGTTGGCGTCTGCGGCTGGTCCCGCTAAGCGGGACACAGCCGCGATCCGTTGGGATGCGGTTCCACCGCGCTGGGTTCATCCATGGCTTTTTCCGGACAAATTCCACTAAGAGGCGCGCTCGAGTGCATGCAGGAAGGCGGTCTGGAAAAAACCACTTAACTCCATGACGCCGTAATAATGGGAATTCTTCGACTGCAGATTAATCTTGTCGCGTTGTTCGTGGTTGGGGCGTCCGACAATATCCCAGGCCCCGACGCGAACATCATTCAAGACGCGCAAGAGCCAGTCGATTCGCTCCGTGCTTAACGAGATCTGGAATTTCTTTCCGTTCTCACCTTCCCAATCGATGCTGTCGATGAACTCTTCCAATTGTTTCTTGTGGTCGCGGCGTTGCTCTTCCATGGCGTCGCGCAAGAGCTGCTGCTCGGCGGCGTTCTTTTCGTCCACCGTTTTGCTGAGGCGATGATAATCGGGGTTCAGGAGCGGATAGAAACTAATGGCCGCGAGAAAGAGTTCCTTTTCCTTCGTCGTGAACTCGAAAACCAGAGTGTCCTTTTTGGAAGAAAGCAATTTCACTCGTCACGCTCCATCGTCGCCTGCAAGGCGTAGCCCTGGAGTTGATGGACGTAATGCTCGGCTTTTTCAAAACCTTCGCGCACGAGCAGGCTTTTGCCCTGAGTGTGAACCTGCTTCATGTGAATTTCGGCTTTTTCTTTCGGCCAGCCGAAAACCTTTTGGAAAACGTGCGTCACATAATCCATTAAATTGACCGGGTCATCCCAACAGATCACGAGATAACCGGGCGCATCCGTTTCTTTCGTCGCGGTCTCTTCGTCAATATGCGGCAGCGTTAATGGCTCCACCGTTTCAGGCATGAATCACCTCTAGCATAAACGCCAATTTGGGGAAACTGCTTTGCACAAAACCTGAAAAAAGAACCGGGAATTCGCTGCTGAAAGGGAAAACGAAGCGGGATCGCGCCAGGACAGTTCGCCGCGGCGCGATCCCTTAGGGTTCGACAAATCAAGGCAGGTCGTCCTGGCTGCGAATGTGGTAACCCGTATTTTTCTCTGATTCGGTGCTGGTTTGCACCGAGGTCCCATACACGGTCCACGGCGAACGCCACGTGGCAGAGTAGGGGTGCTGCCGAATGTCGCGCGCATTGACATCCCAATTGGGATTCGGATCCACCTGGGCGCCGGCGGGTTCAT
Organism: Verrucomicrobiales bacterium; assembly: GCA_028293445.1. GTDB lineage: Bacteria > Verrucomicrobiota > Verrucomicrobiia > Limisphaerales > JACDHS01 > CBHWET01. The sequence continues at coordinate 1,276 of JAQGOU010000454.1, forward strand.
ACACCACATCGCCCGTGTCCGTTACGGGACGTTCCGTGAAGTAACTGGCACAACCGGAAAGCAGGGCGAGGGATAGGGGAACTAATAGAAATCTCTTCATAAAACCTCCTGACTTAACTTAGGTCCAAAGCGTGTTCGCCGCTCCTGATTTTCAGTTGCTGCAAAGGATGATGTCCGGTTGCTGGTTCGCCAGCGTTCCATTTCTCCTGGAAACGCATCCGGTTCCTGGCGCCGAGTCGACGTCTCCGTCCAATTATTGAGAAATGCGTCAAGATTATTCCGGCCATTTTCTGCATGGAAAACCGCATTTCCAAGACACTTGCGAAAATTTCTGAGACACAGACCGAGGCTCGGAGGTCTTTCAGAACCGCAATGTGGACGCTTTTTCCATGAACGAGGCACTTTATCGGTTTTATTGAAACAAATCCGAAAATCTTTCTTCAGGCTTCCCTTATTGGCACCACCACTGCTAAAAGTATCAGTGAATCTTGCACGGTTTGCTTAGGAGGCGAACCAAAACCGAATCAGGGGTAGTCCCGGTACGGCAGCAAAATCCCAAAATGACGAAAGTCACCGCCGTGGCCTCGACCCCGGCACTTATGCTTTTTATGTTAGAACAAAAAAATACAAATCGGTTGTGGATTCTAAAGCGTTTGTTCGCGCTTGGAGTCTGTCTCTTTGCTCTCTGCGCGCTCGGTCGCGCGGGAGCACTCACAGATGTTAACCCGATGCGCATGCCCGCCATCGGTGACTACGGTGTCCGTGTCCTGACCCCGACGTTGCTTGAAGTGTCTTTCATCAACACCAAGGCGAAGGATCCAGCAACGTTGTCGGATTGGAACTTTGTCGATGGGAGTGGCAATTTGTCGGCTCCCGCGACTTCTGAGTTTGCGGTGACCGCCAATGGCGCATCGATCAGCGTGCAATCCGTCGGTTTCAAACGCCGTCCGATTTATGCGCCGCTGAACTGGTATGAACTGCATATCGGTAATTATCTCTATCTCCAACTCGCTTCCCCGATTGCTGATGGCCAGACGGTGGTTGTGAAGAATCCGAGCGGAAAGCTTTGGACCAGTGATAAAACATACACCACATTGACGGACCCGTTGCGTTACAATCCTGCGATCCATGTGAACCAGGAAGGTTACATGCCCAACTACGCCAAGAAGGCGATGGTCGGTTATTATCTCGGCAACAAGGGCGAATTGACGGTGCCGACGGCAGGTGGTTTTAAAATCGTTGATGCGAACAGTGGAGCGACAGCTTTCTCTGGAACGCTCGCTCTGCGCAAGGACGTTGGTTATTCTTATGCGCCGACCCCTTACCAACAGGTTTACGAAGCTGACTTCACCGCGTTCAAGACGCCGGGTGAATATCGTTTGCAGGTGCCCGGAATGGGTGCGTCCCTTGCGTTCATGATCGATGACGGTATCGCTGGGTTGTTTGCCCGTAGCTATGCGCTCGGTCTTTACCATCAGCGTTGCGGTCACGACAACGTTTATCCTTATACGCGCCACGAAAAGGGCGCATGCCATGTTCCCGCGGTGGTGGTTCCTGACATGACGTTCAGCGCTGTGAATGCAGAACTGGCGAACATGACGGGTGATTATGCCAATAGCCAGGCAGCGGGCGTTCCGCAGTTGAAGGATCTCAACTCCAGCTTGTATCCGTTCGTGAACAAGAACCCGATTAATTTACGCGGTGGTCACCATGACGCCGGCGATTACAGCAAATACACGATCAACGTGGCGCAGCTGGCGCACGCGTTGGTGTTTGCGGTCGACGCATTCCCCGGCGTTCAGAGCCTGGACAATATGGGCTTGCCAGAAAGTGGCGATGCCATTCCTGACGTATTGCAGGAAGCGAAGTGGGAACTGGATTTCCTGGCGAACCTGCAGGACACCGACGGTGGTTTTTACTTCCTCGTTTATCCGCGCAATCGTGAATACGAAGATAACGTTTCCCTGCAAGGCACCGACCTCGGCGATTCACAAGTGGTGTTCCCGAAGACGACTTCAGTGACGGCGGCCGGCGCTGCGGCACTCGCGCAAGCGGCGTCCTCTCCGACGTTCAAGAAATATTATCCGACACAAGCGGCGGCGTATCTCGCCAAAGCGAAACTCGCGTGGACCTTCCTCCAGACTGCCTGGAGCAAGTATGGTCGCGATGGCGCTTACCAGAAGATTACCCATTACGGTAACGAGTTTGGTGACAAGGACGAAGTGACCTGGCTCGCGACGGAATTGTACCTCGCGACTGGTGACGCTACTTATCACAACGAATTAAAGGCGCATTTCGACCCCGCCGATCCGAACACCCGTCGCTGGACGTGGTGGCGCATGTTTGAAGGTTACGGCTGTGCGATTCGTAGTTATGCCTTCGCGGTGAAGAGCGGTCGTATGACGAGCAGTCAGCTCGATGCAGCGTTCCTCGCCAAGTGCGAAGCTGAAATCATCGCCGCCGGTGATGATCAGGTGAAGTTCTCGCAAGACAACTCTTACGGCAGCAGTTTCCCAACACCGAACAAGCCGTATCGTTCGGCTGGTTGGTTCTTCTCCGTCGACCAGACGTTCGACGTCGCGACGGCTTATCAAGTCAGCGCCAAGCAGTCGTATCTCGATACGCTCGTGGCGAACATGAACTTCGAAGCGGGTTGCAATCCGAACAACGTTGGATTCCTGACCGGCATCGGTTGGAAGCGCCAACGTGAAACGGTAAACCAATACGCGATGAACGATCGTCGCGTGTTGCCTCCGAGCGGTATTCCGATCGGCAACATCTGGGCTGGTGCGCCTTACAATTGGCAATATGGAAACACGATGCGCACGGTCTGTTATCCCGCCGACGGCGCGAGCACCGCTCCTTACGCTCCTTACGAGCAGTGGATTGATGCCTTTAATACATCGCAGGAAATGGTGAATCCTCAGCAGGCGCACAGCCTGGCATCGATGGCGTTCCTCATGGCGCAAACTTCAGTGAAGACTCAAGCGTGGAAGCCGGTTCTCGGAACGATCTCTGGATTACCTTCGACGGTTCCTGCGCAACAAACGGTCACCGCGACCTTGTCTGCGCCCGGAATTGACCTGAGCAAAGCGCTGATCACGTGGGAAGCTCGCGATCAAGACCCGACGGCGGCTCAGCAATTTGTTTTCTCTGCGATCAATACCGGACCGCAATGGGTGGAAGCCGAAGCGCTCTTGCCTGACGGTCGTCGCGTATTTGCGAAGACTGAATTCAATGCGACTACGGCTGTGAACACACCGCCGAACAGTAATCAATCGACTCCGATCGGCGTGGCCAACGATCAAGCCGCCTTGTATCACCTGGACAACACTTACATCGACGCGACTGGTAAACAGAAAGCCTTGACCGTCGCTGGCGGCGCGGCATTCGACGGCAGCAACCTGGGTTGGATGTCCACCCGCACGGGCGCCAATCTCCATGTGCAGGCTCTAGGCGATCAGGCGACAGTCACGTTCGCTGAGTCCGCCGTTTGCGCGAGTGATACGACCGCGATCGTTCTCGATGCGATGGTTTATATCAATGCTTACAAGGGTTACAACGTTGCCAACAGTCATTTGATCTCGTTAGTGAACAACTGGAATTCCAGTCTGGAACTCAACGAAGATATGTATGCAGGCCCGGTCTTCCGCGGTGGCAACAGCTGGGATGTCCGCGGCACAACAGTGGCGAACGCCCTCACGAAAAACGTGTGGCATCACCTCGTGATGATGATCGACAAGACTGGTTACTCAGTGAAGGTCGATGGCAATACGGTGGCTTCGATGGCCAGTGGCGATTTGGCCAACTGGCTGAACAGCGGCACGGCTACATTGACACTTGGCAACTTCGACGGCTGGGTGGATGAAGTGACGGTGAAACACATCGGCACCAGCACTCCGCCGACAACACCCGACCCGACCCCGCCTCCAGTGGTGGTCGCCGCTCCGACGATCGCGCCTAACGGTGGAACGTTCACGAACTTTGTTTCGGTCTCACTCGCAACCACGACGACCGGCGCAACAATTCGTTATACCACCGATGGCAGCACGCCGACTTCGACTTCGACGCAGTATTCTTCTGCGTTCACGTTGACGAGCAGTGCGACGGTTAAAGCAATTGCGATCGCGAGCAGCACGAGCAGTGCTGTGACGAGCGCGAACCTCGTGGTGACCACGGTGACTACACCGCCGGTTCCGCCCGCAGATACAAACGTCGTTCTGTCCGGTAACTCCGTGCAGTTTATTCAAACTGACACGACCACGATCGGCGACTGGAAGAATGTTTACGGCAAGGAAGGCTACACCGTCGTTGGTGACCAGACCCAGTACCCGAGCTACGTGAATCTGACACCGATTGGCAAATCGGAATGGGTTTGGAGTTATTCCGACAGCAATCCGAATTCATTGCAAACCGTTGCTTCAAGCACCCGTGTCGCGGCGTGCTGGTACACGGCTGACACGATGTATACGGACGTAAACATCACTGATGGCAAGACGCATCGAATGGCTTTGTATTGCGCGGATTGGGACAAGATCGGTCGCGCTCAAACCGTGGACGTGCTGGATGCTGTTTCGGGAGTGGTTCTCCATTCCAAAGCGATTTCCAGCTTCGCTACCGGTCACTATTTGGTCTGGAATGTGAGCGGTCACGTAAAGATTCGCATCACGCGCACGGCCAGCAACAACGCTGTGATCCAGGGCTTGTTCTTCGATCCAGCATCGTCTGTTTCGACAACCAACACACCGCCGACCACCACGAACACTCCTCCCGTTGTGGTGACCAACACGGCTCCGGTTGTCAGCATTGCAGCAAATGGCGCGAGCTTCATTGCTCCAGCAACCGTGACGCTCACGGCGAATGCGACGGATGCGGATGGCATTGCCAAAGTGGAATTCTTCCAGGGCACAACCAGCCTCGGAACAGTGACAACGGCTCCTTACACGTTGGTGTGGAACAATGTTGCGGCCGGTAATTACTCGGTCACGGCAAAAGCCACGGACACACTCGGTCTGAGCACAACGTCATCGGCCATTTCGATCGCCGTAACGACTCCTCCTCCGGCAGTAGTTGCCACTCCGACGATCTCGCCCAATGGCGGCACGTTTACGAATTCTGTTACGGTCTCGCTCGCAACCACGACGTCCGCAGCAACCATTCGTTACACGATCGACGGCAGCACGCCGACGAGCACTTCGACGGCTTACACAGGCGCCTTCACTTTGACGGCGTCCGCAACGGTGAAAGCCGCAGCGTTCGCTTCTGGAATGACGGCCAGTTCTGTCGCCAGCGTGTCCTTCACGGTGAACAAGCCTGTGGTTCTCGGAAACTCAGCGAAGTTCGTGAAAGCGGATACGACGACACGCGGAAACTGGAAGAGCGTTTATGGCGCCGAAGGCTATACGATCGTCGGCGATGTGACAAAAGCTCCGACTTACGCAACCGTGACGACGACTGGCGCCACCGGTTGGATCTGGAAGAATCCGGATTCGAACGCAGGTTCGCCGTTGAAGGTCTCAAGCACGACGGCTCGTATCGCAGCTTGCTGGTATACACCGACGAGTTACACAGTGAACGTCAAGGCCACCGACGGCAAAGCGCATCAACTCGCGGTTTACGCCTATGACTGGGACAATCTCGGTCGCGCTGAGACCATCGAGATTCTCGATGCGACTACGGGCGCGGTCCTGAACAGCCAAAGCGTTTCCGGCTTCAGCGGTGGACGTTACCTGGTCTGGAATGTCAGCGGAAATGTGAAGGTTCGCGTGACCCGCACCGGTGGACCGAACGCGGTGATCAATGGACTGTTCTTCGATTCAGTTCCAGTCCTGTAAGAGCACCAAAATTCAAACGAGCTGGCCTGACGACGCAAGTTGTCAGGCCAGTTTTCTTTTTCGGCCGAAAACCGCCGCATAGTGTTAAGAATCTTAGCTTGCCCCTGAGTAGTAAAGTTTCTACTCTCCGCGGTTTTCGCATGAAGATTAAGATCTGGACCGCCGAATTGATTCTCGCAAACCCCTGGGCCATCGCCTCGGATGTCAAAAACGGAACGGCGACAGGCAGACGCTCTGGTCTGGTTTACCTGGTCGAACTGTCCGACAACACCGGCCTGAGCGGCATCGGAGAGTCTTCGCCACCGGCGCGCTATAAAGAAAGCGCGGCAACCGTGAATGAATTTCTTCACAAGGTTGACGCCAATAAACTCTCCTTCGACGATATTCCCGGCAGCATGGCGTACCTCGAAACTATCGCCGGAGGCAATTACTCTGCGAAAAATGCGATCAACATTGCGCTCGTGGATGCGGTAGCGAAACGCGCCGGCAAAGCGGTTTATGACTGGCTCGGCCTTGGTTTCACCGAGAACAAACACATCACGTCCTTCACCATCGGCATCGACGCGCCGGACATCATCCGCAAAAAGGTCCTCGAAGCAGTCAATTATCCTGTCCTGAAATTAAAAGTGGGCAGCCCCGACGACCGCGAGAACATGAAAGCGTTGCGCGATGCTGCACCGACAAAAACCGTGCGCGTCGACGGCAACGAAGGTTGGAAGACGAAAGAGGAAGCCCTCAAGAATATCGAATGGTTCGCTCAGGATAAACACGTTGAATACGTTGAGCAACCGATGCCCGCCTCAACCCCGATCCAGGATATGATCTGGCTTAAAGAACGTTCTCCCCTGCCACTTTACGGCGATGAATCGTATCATAATGCCAAAGATATCTCGGTCGTTTCGCAATGTTTTCACGGTGTGAATGTGAAGCTGGTGAAAACCGGCGGAATCACTCCAGCCTTTGAAGCGCTCACCGTTGCGCGCAAGGCAGGGATGAAAACAATGATCGGCTGCATGATTGAATCGAGCGTGCTGATCACCGCAGCCGCACATCTGGCGGAACTCGCCGATCACCTCGATATCGACGGCAATTTACTGATCACCAATGATCCGTTCATCGGCTCGTCCGGCAAAGATGGGAAGGTGTCTTTCGCCAATACGCCTGAAAAGATCGGGTTGCGCGTTCGAGCCAGATAGAGCGATTTACTTCGCTAGTATTAATTTAGCGACGTAAGCGCCGTCCACGCCGTCGTCAAACGGCAGGAGCTCGCGTTCCCGTTCTAAATTGAATTGCGGATGTTCGCTGAGGAACGCCTTCACGACTCCACTGTTTTCTTCCGGCTCCAGGCTGCAGGTGCTGTACACCAGCGTGCCGCCCGATTTGAGTCGCGCTGCTGATTGCCTGAGGATCTGCAGCTGTGTTTCGCGCAAGCGCACCATTTCGTCTCGTCGCAACCGCCAGCGCAAATCAACCCGACGCCGCAGCACTCCCGTATTGGAACAAGGTGAATCCACGAGAATCCGGTCAAACTGGCGTGAAGCCGTCGGTGAATCGGAACCATTAAAAGTCTCCGGCACCGCCACAGCGTCAGCGCACACCACGCCGAGGCGGATATAATTCTCACGAATTAATCCAAGCCGAGCCCGAACATCCTGCGCCACGATCTTACCGCGATTCTGCATCAACTGCGCGATGAATGTCGTTTTCCCGCCGGGCGCGGCGCAAAAATCGAGAACTGTTTCCTCCCGTTGCGGATTCAATTCATAAACAGAAAGGAGCGTGCTGGGGTCTTGAATATAAAAAAAGCCCTGTTGAAAACTCGGCAGCGTCGCAATGGAGGGATGGGATTCCAGTTCAAAAACCAGCTTTGCCTCGGTCCAGGGAAAGTCGCGTGCGATAAACTTCACCCCTTCATCCGTCCATTGACGCGCGAGGTCTTCAGCATTTGTTTTCAGCGAATTAACCCGGGCGTAGGTCTTGGGCGGCGTATTATTCCATTCCAAAAGTTGCGACGTTTTCTCCACACCAAAGCGCGTTTTCCATTTCTCGACCAACCATTGAGGCTGCGAATAACCGATCGCAGGATCCTTCACCTTCATCTCCTGCAGCAGGGTTTTCGTCGCCTCTTTTTCGCGGGTATAGGCGCGGAGAACCGCATTTAAAAATCCGGATTGCGAGTTGAACCCCATTTTTCTTCCCAATTCTACCGTCTCATGCACCGCGGCGTGATCGGGAATCCGCTCGAGCCAGAGCATTTGGTAGAGGCCAAGTTGCAGGAGAATATGGAGCGGGGCATGTTGCGCGCGCTTCTGCGTCTTGCGCGCAATTAACCAATCCAGCGTGGCCTGCCAACGCACAACGCCATAGACAATCTCCTGGCAAAGCCCGCGATCGGGCGGCGATAAATTTGCTCGCGCCAACTCATCGTCGAGAATATTCTCAACAAAGTCTTCACCTTCCAGCCGACGCAATAAAATGCGGGCGGCAATTTCTCTTGGTTTTTGAACAGCCACAAAATAATAATGACACTGCCACTAGAGGACGCGAGAATTAAGGTACTAGTCAGCATGCGTCTGTTGATCCCGCAATTTATGCGCGTGATCTCGTCGCGAAACGCAATTAAGGTAAAACTATGAGAGAAGAGTTCGAAAAATTGGCCGCCGCCGGAAAACTGCAGAGCAAACATATTGATCCGCTGGTCATGCTCGCAGAAAACCGATTTTGCACCCACAAGAGCTGGGGCTTCGGACAAATCAAAACGGTCGATATTGTCTTTTCCCGCTTCACCATCGATTTCCCCGGGAAAGCCGGCCACAACATGGACCTCGGCTTTGCCGCGGAATCTCTCAAGCCGATTCCCAAGGAACACATCCTCGCGCGCAAAATCGCCGACCCGAATTCGTTGCGCCAGATGGCCGCGCTGCATCATCTCGATTTGATCAAGCTCGTGCTCGAAAGTTTCGGTGGCCACGCCACGATCGATCAAATCCAACAAGTGCTCGTGCCGGACGTTATCCAGGACGACTGGAAAAAATGGTGGGACGTCGCCAAGCACGAAATGAAGAAGAGCGGCCACTTCCAGTTGCCAGTCAAGAAATCCGATCCGATTACCTATCAAGCCAAAGAGACGTCGCTGCAGGATCGTTTGATGGCTGAATTTCGCGCCGCCAAAGGTTTGAAAGCCCGCACCATCGCAGCCGTCGATATTCAGAGAAGCTTAAGCGACCTCACCGACAAGCAAGCCGCCGCCAAGGAAGTGGTGCAATTGTTGAATTCGGAAATCGCGACGCATCTGCGCACGCAGCCTTCCGTCACGCTCGAAGCTATTTTTGTTCGCGACGACTTGCGCGAAGGCGCCGGTTTGCCGGCAGGTGAAAATGAAGTCACCACTAAATCCTTGTGGACACAGGAATCCAACCGCTTCGGCCAGTTGCTCGAACAACTGCCTGCGGTGAAACATCGCCGCGCTTTGGTTTCATTCAAAGATGCGAACCCGGCTTTGTGGCATGAAGCGTTGTTGGCCACGATTAATAATGTCTCTAACAAGCTCGCCACGGAATTCGTCCACATCTTGATCCAGGGCGGGAAACTTGCTCAGCTGAAAGAAACCGTTGGCCGCCTCGTCTCCCACCATCAGGCCAACACCGATTTATTGCTCTGGCTGGCGAAGGAACGTTCCGACGACTACGCCGATATTCTCGGGCCTGAAGTCTTCCGCGCGATGCTCACCGCCATGGAACGCGATCAGTTCAATGAAAAGCGCTCCAACAAACTGCGCGATTTCATTCTCGACGATCAGGCTCTCATCACCGATTTGCTCGGATCGGCGGATCTGGAAATAATCAAGGACGTCACGCGCACGCTGCAGCTGTCTTTATCGTTCGACGACATGGACAAGCGCTCTCTCCTTGCGCGTATCGTGAAGAGTTATCCAGCCGTGCAAGTGTTGATCTCCGGCGGTGAAGCGAGCAAACAAGAAGCAACGCACGTCGTTTCCTGGGAGAGCCTTGAACGCCGTAGACTCGAGTACAACGAACTCGTGCACAAAACGATCCCCGCCAACTCGAAAGAAATCGCGATTGCGCGCAGCTATGGGGATTTGCGCGAGAATCATGAATACAAAGCGGCCAAGGAAATGCAGAAGTTTCTCATGGGCCGGAAAGTCGAATTGGAGCGCGACCTGGATCGCGCGCGCGGCAGTGATTTCGCGAACCCGAAGACGGACGTCGTCGGCATCGGCACGAAAGTGGTCGTAACCGATTTACAGGCCAAGGCGAAGGAAACCTTTATCCTTCTTGGTGCGTGGGATTCGGATCCGGACAAAAATATTGTCAGCTATCTCACTCCGCTCGCCCAAGCCTTGTTCAACAAGAAGCCGGGCGAAGAAGTAGAATTCGAGCTGGAGGGCACGAAGAAACAATATCGCATCGAAACGATCACCGATTTCCGCGCGTAATCCGCAGACGAACTTAAATTCATGACGGCGGTCGCAAGACCGCCGTTTTTCTTTGTCCACACGGGGTGAATCAACTTGTTCTCACCCGCTCCTTCATGAGATAAAATCTCATGCTCCAAAGCGAAGTTAAAAACTCCACGGCAACTTCGTCTCTTAATCTCTCGCGCGGAAAATGGCTTGTCCTCATCGCCGCGTTTCTCGGCTGGATGTTTGACGGTCTGGAAATGGGAATCTTCCCGCTCGTCGCAAGGCCAGCGTTGCAGGATTTGCTGCACGTCACCGATGACAAACTGATCGGTCAGTGGATGGGTTATATCACCGCCTTATTTCTTGTGGGTGCCGCGTTCGGCGGATTTATTTTTGGTTGGCTGGGCGATCGGGTGGGACGAGTGCGTGCGATGACGTTAAGTGTTCTGACCTATTCCATTTTCAGCGGCTTATGTTATTTCGCAACGGTCCCGGCTCATCTGGGAATTTTCCGTTTCCTTTCGGCCCTCGGCATGGGTGGCGAATGGGCGCTCGGGGTCGCCCTCGTCATGGAATGTTGGCCACAGAATAAACGGCCTCTGTTGGCCGGTCTGATCGGTGCCGCCGGCAACGCGGGTTACGTCCTCATCGCGCTTCTGGGGATTAAATTTAAAGTCACAGTCGATTCCTGGCGTTGGGTAATGCTCGCCGGTGCCGCGCCCGCGGTGTTGAGTATCTTTATCAATTTTTTCGTTCCGGAGTCGGAGCGCTGGAAAGAAGCGGCGAAGAAAGATTCCTCCAGTCCGCTCAAAGAAATTTTCTCCGCACGCCTTCGGAAGGCAACTCTCATCGGCATCGCTCTCGCTTCCGTGGCGCTCATCGGCACCTGGGGATCGGTGCAATGGCTGCCGCTCTGGGCAGATCAAATGGCCGGTTCAACCATGCCGAAGGCAAAGGCCTACACCCAGATCGCCGCCGCAGTGGGCGCCATGTTCGGATGTTTCGGCGGTTCTCTGCTGGCGGGAAAGATGGGAAGACGCCCCGCTTATTTCCTTCTCTGTCTTGGATCGCTCGGCATCTGCGCGTATCTCTTTCGTTTTCTGCACGAGTTTAACGCCCTGTTTCTTGTCACGGTTTTTTTCACGGGTGCCATCACCGCCGCCTTCTACGGCTGGACTCCGCTTTATCTGCCGGAGTTGTTTCCAACACGCGTCCGGGCCACCGGCCAGGGGCTCAGTTACAATTTCGGTCGAATTCTAGCGGCGGTCGGCGTGCTGCAGATGGGCTCGCTCATGCAACATTACAACGGCAGTTATGCCAAGGCGGGCGCAACGATTTCGCTCATCTACATTGTCGGCATGGGAATTATCTGGCTCGCGCCGGAAACAAAAGGACGTCCGTTGCCCGAATAATTTCGTTGATTCAAAGTTATCTACTTATCAGATTCTCACCTTGCGTGCGCCGGGCGCGTCGCCCAGTGGATAATTGATACGCCGAAACTCTGATTTATTTCCTAAATGAAACAAAAAGCTTACGCCGCCGCAGGGGTGGACATCGAACTCGGCAACAAAGTTAAATCAACCCTCCCGCAATTGCTCGCCTCCACGCATCGTCGCGAAGTGCTCGGTAAAGTCGGCGGGTTCGGCGGATTGTTCGCGCTCGACGTCAAAAAATATAAGCAACCCGTTCTCGTCTCGAGCGCGGATGGCGTCGGCACGAAGTTGAAGATCGCCTTCGCCATGGATCGCCACGACACCATTGGCGCTGATCTCGTGAATCATTGCGTAAATGATATCGCGGTGCTCGGAGCGGAGCCGCTTTTCTTTCTCGATTATCTCGGCACTGGCAAACTCGAGCCACACGTTTTCACCGAGATCATCAAAGGGTTCGCCCGCGCCTGCGCAGAAAATAACTGTTCCCTCATCGGCGGTGAGACGGCACAGATGCCCGGGTTCTATCAACCGGGCGAATACGACGTCAGCGGCACGATCGTCGGCGTGGTGGAAAAAGCGAAGATGCTCGATGGCAAATCGATTCGTCGCGGCGATGTGGTGATCGGACTGCAATCGAGCGGCCTGCACACCAACGGTTATTCGCTCGGTCGCAAAATCTTCTTCGAACAACTCAAAATGAAACCAACCACGCGCGTCGCCGAACTCGGCAACACGATTGGCGACGAGTTGTTGAAGGTCCACGTCAGCTACGGACCTCTCGTGCAGAAGCTGCTCAAGAAATTTAATCCCGCGCAGACACGCGTCGTCAAAGGCATCGCCCACATCACCGGCGGCGGTTTCATCGACAACATCCCGCGCGTGCTCCCGAAGAATTGCGACGTCGTCATCCGCAAGAACTCCTGGGACATGCTGCCGATCTTCAAGATCATCGAGCAAAAAGGCGGCGTGGACGAAGCCGAGCTCTACGAAGTCTTCAACATGGGCATCGGCATGACGTTGATCGTCTCCGCCGACAAAGCCGACACCATCCTGAAATTCATCCGCGCGCAAAAGCAGACCGCCTGGATCATCGGCGAAGTGGTGAAGGGCAAAGGCGAAGCGCGCGTGGTGGCGTAAGCCGGTTTTGATTCCGCGCACGAATGCAACTACAGGCTTACAGCACGTCCACCACGCGCCGACGCTTGTCAGGTCAACTGAAACGGCGCGGCGCGCAAAGTGGCATGTCCACTGTCGGAGCGTTGCTTTTTGGCAGCGTCTTCGTCGCAGTCGGCACCGCCATCATTCTGATCGGCACCAATATTCTTCATGTTAATAATCTCAGCGTGCATGTGCCTTCCTTGCCGCTGACCGGAGTGGGGATCTTGTGTAGTTGTGGCGGACTCACGGTATGGAGCATGGCTTGGAGCCAGTATTGCGCGAAACAAAATAGCCGCTCGGCCGCGAGGCAACATCCTGAAAATCCGGCTTTACAGGATTATTCCTGGGATCCACACGGGTTCAAAGCGTCTCGTTGGAAACCCGTGATCAAAGGAATCCTTGGATGCGGATTTATGACCCTATTTCTTTCCTTCTTCAACTATTGGGCGTTTATGGCGGGCGGTCCGCTCCTGGTCAAAGCAGTCGTCGGTTTGTTCGACCTGCTGTTGATATATGGGTGGTATCAAGGTGTGTTGGCCGTCGGACGCGCACTGAAGTTTGGCAATTCGCGCATTGAGTTTATCCAGTTTCCCTATCGACTCACCACGCCCATAAACATTCGCTGGAAAGCGCCTTCCGGAATCGTCCACGCCAACAAAGGTTCCTTTACGTTGCGCTGCGTGGAGGAATGGTTCGAACAGCGAGGCAGCGGAAAGAACCGCGGACAGTTCCTCGTGCAGGAGGAAGTCTGGCGTGGGACCTGGTTTCTGAACGAACCGGCCACATTCACCCGCAACGAAGAAAGTGAACTTCATTTCGAGCCTCCGGCAAAGCTCCCCTCGACCAGCCTTCTTACCCACCGCGCCGTTTACTGGGAGTTGGAGGCGAAGTTGGATCTTCCCGGCCTCGACTTCGAGGAATGCTATCTTGTGCCGGTCTATTAACTGCGCAGGGTTCGTTCTTCGCCCATTTCAGCCTGAACGGTTCTGTCTTTCCGGTCCAAAACCGAAAATTGGAAGGTTTTCGGACGCTTTAAAAATCTGCCGGAATATCGCGGAGAGTTTTTAGAGCCTTAAAAAACCTTCCGCCAAACTGCGGCAACTTTTTAAAGCCTTTTAAGAGGCCATCCCGAATTCCGGAGGGTAAAAAGAGCCTTTTAAAAGTCTCCGCCAAATCGCGGCAACTTTTTTAAGGCTTTAAAAACTTGCCGGAATTCGGCGGCAGGTTCCAAAAGGCTTTTAGAAGGCCATCCAGCGTTCCGGCGGATTTTAAAAGGCTCTAAAAAGTTGCCGCGATTTGGCGGCGAGTTTTTAAAGCCTTAAAAACCTCCAGATTTTCGGTTTTTGCCCTTTTTCGGGTATGGAAACCGGGAAAAGGGTGGAATTCGGACGATTATGGGCTTCTGCCGGGTGGCGGATAAAGATTGGGTGGAGAAACGGGTTAAATGACGAAAAATGACCCGGACTAGCATTCCGAGCCCCGATTTGGGTGCTTTTTGAGTGCACTTTTACCGCCAAAATCCTCCGATTTTCAAAATATTTTCGAGCAAAAAAACCCAATAGAATCAAGGTGTTCACGGGGAGGTCACGGAATGGGCCCATTCCGTGACCTAAAACTCTTTTTCGTTTTGTGGAAAGCTGTTTCCCGTTCGATGGGACGCGAGTCGTTCCGGAGGACAGGCGAAGACCGGATTGAGGCTAGAAATCTCCTTCCAGTCGCGGGTTACAGGCAAAACGCCTGGGCCGACAGCGATGTGCTTCGTGAAGCAGTGAAAGACAGTAGTCAGTAAAACCGTTTTCAGTCGGAAGACTGGAAACAGAAAGAGAAAGTAAAACATATGCAAAATCCGATAGCAAAAAACATGAATGGCCAGGTCGCCACCGCCAAGAAATTGGCAGTTGGTTCGGCGCTCCTGGGTCCGGCAGCGATGCCACACAATACTGAACCGCTCATCACCGCACAGGTGACCGCCGCCGAGAGGGCGCGTCAAAACTGTGAGACGGGTCGAGGGGTATTGCGTGGACTGCGCGCGGCAATGGAAACAGCCCGTCTGGCGGGGCGCGCCCTGGCGATGTTCGTCCGTGATGTTCTGAAGCCGATCTTCGGCACAGAATATACACAAGCCTGGGATGTGACCGGTCACGTCGGTTCATTGGAGATCCCGGCCAGCGTGGACGATCTGATCGTCCTGTTGAACACGCAGGGTTTGTTCCTCACGGCGAACCCAACGCTGGAGATCCCAGTGCGTAACATCACGGCGGCGCAACTGCAAATCATCGGCGACGCACTCGCCGACGCCCAAGCCGCCGTGATCACGCAGGAAGCCACGGTTGGCGAACTGTTGGCGGCACGCGACGCGGCGTTCGAGGCGCTCGTGACGAGAATCCGTGGCACGATGGATGAATGCGCGCAGGTGCTGAGTCCGCTCGATCCGCGCTGGAAAGCGTTCGGTCTGAACATGCCGGGTGCGGAGCAGACGCCGGAACCCGTGGATGGTCTGATGGCGACGTTGATCGGTCCCAACGCAGGCGCATTGAAATGGAATGCTCCGGCCCGCGCGAAGTTCTATCACGTGTTCCAGCGTATCGTTGGTGTGGATGCAGACTACGTGCTGGTTGCCTCGCCGGATGATCCTGACTGCACACTCGAAGCGTTGCCAGCCAACGCGTCGATCGACATCCAGGTGTCGGCTGTCAACGACGGTGGCGAAGGTCAACGCTCCGACACCGTTACCATCGTGACGCACTAAGAACGGAGAACAGCGAAGTAACACAAGCCGGCGCGCGGAAACGTGCGCCGGTTTTTTATTTTTCCAGGAATCGTGGACGAACTATACCCCGCGGCGAACGAGGAAGACGGGGGTCGCGCCAAACTTTTTGGCGAGCTGCTTAGTGCCGACGTAATCGCAGACGTATTCTTTCACCGCTTCGGCTGCGGATAACGCCGCAAACGCCTGGCTGACGTAGACCTGGCCTTCTTCCACGATCGGTTCGATGCGCGCGGTGCGATTGACGTGAGAACCGAGAAAGGTCAGTCGCCGCAAGACAGGATCGAAACAGGGATAAACCGGACCGGCATGAAGCGCGATGCGGATGTTCAAATCGGCGGGGAGATTCAGTTCGGCCCAATTGGTACTATGAACCATTTCGCGCAAGGCCAGGGCAAAGAGTCCCGCGTGCGAAACATGATCGAACACGCAATAAATGGCGTCGCCCCAGGTGTTCTTCACAATGGGTGGATTCTTCATCGAGTCCATGAGCGCGGCGAGCTTGCCCATGAAATGATGGACGAACGAAGGAACCTGAATTTCAGAGAGCTTCGTATAGCCAACAATGTCGGCGAACAACATCGCTTTGACTTCCTGCTCGAGGACATCATGGACGCGTGAGGCTTCGGGCTTGGGGAGTTCAGGGCTGGCAACCGGCGGCGGGGGCACCTCGGTGGTAACGATCTTTTCCTCGGTTAAAATCTGTTGCAGGTAAACAATCTCCACTTTGCTGCCGCGCTTTTCCCAATACTCCACGAAATTCTGTGTGCCGCCACGTCCGTCACCTTTGCGCCCATCCCAGATGGCAAGCGGCATGACGTCGATGCCAAGGAACTGGCCTTTCAAGAGGGCGAGACCTTTCAGCGCCTGGTTGCAGTATTCGTAGGCGGCTCCGTCCTTCGCTTCGCCGAATTCATTGAGAACAGTGACGGTGGCGGCATTCGCGAGAATCGATTCAAAACGTTCGGCGAGCGTGGTATCCGGAAGGAAGTCGACGCTCGCTTTTTTGAAATCACTTTTGCTGAACGGGAGAACAATGTTTACCTCGCCGCCCCGTTCAAGCAGTGCTTCGGCAAACAGCATATCAGTGCCGCAGGCCAGTGAGGAAAAACCAACCTGTGCCTCCATCTGCGCGAGCTTGCGTCGGATTTCCTGACGGACGCGTTCTTCAAGTGCGTGCGGAAAGCGCGGTTGTGCTCGACCGATTCGATCGAACATGTGGCCGGAGCAGACGACAATGCGCGGCAGCTTGAAACAATTATCCAGAACGTTTGGACGTTTGCCGACGGCTTCCAGGAGGAGTCGGGCCTGGGATCGTGTGCGGTTGAGAACCACCCAATGTTGGCCACCGAAGTCGCTGGCGTTTTTATAAAACCGTTCCGCCATCAAGAGGTTGCCCTGGATCAGATACGACTCGGCGAGCGTCGCCTGCAACCAATAGCGTTCCTCGGATTCGACATCGAGAGTTTCCAGTGTGCTTCGGCAAAGCTCAGCGACGGCATGCGCGAGTTGATACGCGATGTCCTTTTGTCCGGCGAGCAGGGCGGTAGCGGCGGCATTGACGCCGGAGTAATAGCCGTGGTTCCGTCGATAGGCTTCGGCATACAACGAAAAACTCATCTTGAGGTGATGGGTTTTCTCTTTCGCATCGGTGGAAATCAGCCAGAAATCTTTGTGCGTGCGGGCCAGGATGCCGAGCGTTTCTTCGTCCTGATGACCGGAGAGTCGGAGCTGCTCGAGGAGTTCGTTTGCACGACGGGTCGCACCCGTTCTCGCGAGAGCCAACGCCTGGAGTTGAGTGAGGCGAAGGTCGCCTTTGAAGTTTTCGAGGCCTTCTGCAGCAATGTCGAAGGCGAGGAAGGATTCGCCGAGCTTCAGCGCGGCATCGACAGCCCGACGATAAATTTCAACATTGCGCCAAACCATCGGGACGCGATCTTCCCACAGGCGGCGCAACTCCGGCACGGCTAGCTTAGGCTTGCGCAATTCGGAAACGATTTTGCGATTCGTGTTGGAAAGAACGAAGTTTGTGTCAATGGAACCGGCACGCCGCCCATAACCCATGGAATAGATCGCCTTGACGGTCTCGACGGCCGTATCCCGGTCGAAGCGCTTTTCTTCTTCGACCAGTTGCCGATAAGGAACAAGGTTCGGATGCTCTTTCCGGGCATCATCGCGCTGGGGGCCCCATTTCCAACCTTGGGCGGTGCGTTCGCGAGCCCAGACTTCGTGTGCGTTTTCGGCGAGTAAATCGGTCAGCTTCGAAAGATCCTCCGGCAATACGATTTGAGAGGTATCGAGCGGATTTGGATTGTAAATGGGCAAACTCATCCCGGTTCCAACTGCGCGATTGTACAGGGAATTTCGTCCGTAACAAGCCACGAGATTGAAACCAAGTTTTGACTTCGGTTTTGCTTCATGGCGTAATAACTGTTCGCGACGTCGAGCAAAGGATGAGTTCCGAAAAACCAGAACGTACGCCAGAGCCGTTTAAATACTGGGCGTTCATCTGCTACAGTCATTCCGATGAAAAGTGGGCGACGTGGTTACATCGGAAACTGGAGACTTATCGTGTACCGAAACGATTAGTGGGTAAACAGGGGCGGAACGGCATCGAGATTCCCAAGCGCGCTTTTCCCATCTTCCGGGATCGCGAGGAGTTGCCCGGTTCTTCCAACTTGACCGAGAGCATTGAACGGGCGTTGCGCGATTCCCTTTACCTGATCGTTATTTGTTCCCCGCGTGCGGTTCAGTCGAAGTGGGTTGACCAGGAGATTCGCATGTTTAAAGCGTGGGACCGCGAAGACCGCGTCCTGTGCCTGGTCATTGAAGGCGAACCGAATGCCATGTTGCACCCGGAATTGGGCCAACCGGAGTGTTTGCCTGAATCGGTG
>JAQGOU010000466.1 GCA_028293445.1 Verrucomicrobiales bacterium
ACGTCCGGAATATTCCGGACGAAGTTTTAGCTTCTAAAATCCCGTCAGAATTATTCCGGACCACGTTTTAGCTTCTAAATTGGCGTCGGAATTATTCCGGATGGCGTTTTAGCTTCTAAATTGGCGTCAGGAATATTCCTGACGGAGTTTTAGCTTCTAAATTCCCGTCCGGAATTTTCCGGACCAAGTCTTAGCTTCTAGAATCCCGTCGGGATTATTCCGGACGAGGTTTTAGCTTCTAAAATTCCGTCAGAATTATTCCAGGCGGGGTTTTGGCTTCTAAAAAAGCGTCAGGAATATTCCGAACGGCGTTTTAGCTTCTAAATTGACGCCGCGAATAATCGCAACGGTTTTTTAAGCTTCTAAAATACCGATGGCGAACGTTGATGCCTGTGTCTTGGATTAGGAGAAAGAATGACTCAGATCGGCTGAGTTCGGGCCTGGAAACCTGTTAATTTTGAAAATTGAGGTTGGACCGGGAAGACGGTTCAAAGCTGGATAAATGAAGTGCTGCTATTTCCTGATGCAGTGTTGTCTTTTTTTGATGCAGGCGTAGGACTAATCCTTCCCGTTTTTCTTTTATTCTGACAGACTTCTCCCCTGAACCCCCGACTGGCCGACTATGTGCTACCCCACAGGCGTGTTAGCCCGTACTCATAGCGATCCGCGTTCTTGCGCTGAGCAATTGAGGGGAAAAGAAGAACGTTCGCGCCGGCAAGTTTATCGCCGATGATGAGTTCCAAACCAAAAGAATCCAACAGCGCTCAAGTGGGCACAGCGGCTCTGTTGAACTTCATCAAGAAGTTGAATGGCGCGGCCACCCTTCGTGCTGTGGCAGAACTGACTCGCGATACAACGGCGGAGTTGTTTGCCTGGGATGCACTGAATTTTGATATCTACGTCCCGGAACTGGATGTTCTGTCCAAGGTCCTGATGATCGACCTCGTTGACGGAGAGCGACGCGAAGTGGCCGCTCCCGGCTCCGACGTGACACCATCTCCGAACTTTCGGGAGGTCGTTTCCAAAGGTGCAAAGCTCGTGCTGCGCGATGATGTCACCGACGCAAAACTGCCATTGGCTCCATTTGGTGATAAAGGCCGCCGTTCTGCTTCCTTGATGTTTGTTCCAGTGCGGGTTGGCAAGCGGGTCCTTGGACTGCTGAGCCTGCAAAGTTACACGCCCCACGCTTATACGGCTGATGACCTCGACGCATTGCAATCATTGGCCGATATCTCATGCGGCGCGTTGATGCGTTTGGATGTTGAAAAAAAATACCGGTCCAGCTTTAACAATGCCGTGGCTGGACATTTCCGCATGAAACCGGATGGGCGGATGCTCACCGTCAACAAAGCCTTCGAAGCGCAGCTCGGTTATACCAATTTTCTCGCAGAGGTTTCTGAACTGAAGGAGCTGTTCAGCCGCACAGAAGATTATTGCGAATTCGAAAAAATCATCCGCAAAACGGGTATCGTCAAAGATTTCGAAACGGAATTGCTTCACGGAACGGTAGGTGTCCTCTGGTTCTCCATCAATGGCCACACGGAAAGAAGTGAGTATGGTGCGCCGCTTTATTTCGAGGCAATGATTCGAAACGTGAGTAGACGCAAGAGCGTCGAAGCCGAACTGCGTCGAACCGAAGATCTTTATCGTCGCGCGATTCGTGCGGCCGGAGCTGTCTCCTATGGGGTCGATTATAAGACCAGGAATTACACCTTCATGGACGAAGGAATCCAGCAACTGATCGGATACACAGCGCAGGAAATGGTCCCGCACATGTGGAAGGACATCGTCAAGAAACGAGTCATGCTGGCGGATGTGGCCGGGATGGAATGTGAGGACGCGGCCAGACGTGTGTGCCAGGGCGAAGTGCAACGCTGGGGATGCGACATGCTGGTCACCACTCGTCATGGAAAAATTCGATGGATCTCGGACGTGTCCGTCCAGAACATTGGAGCGGATGGCAAACCAACGGGATCAGTCGGCGTGCTTCTGGATATTACGGAGCGCAAAGAAGCGGAGCTGAATGCCCTCGCCTTCGCCAAGATGCATCATGGCTTGAGTCTGGCGACGACGGCTGAAGCTGCGGCGGAAATTATCGCCGATGTCGCGCAGGACTTATTCGGTTGGGACGCCTGCTGGGTTAAACTTTATAATACTGAAACCAGGATGCTGCACAGCACGGTGAGCATCGACACCATCGATGGTCGTCAGATCCGGGATCGAAACAGCCCCTTCCATCCGTTGAGTGAGTTACACCGTCGCGTGCTGAGTGAGGGGGGAGAACTGATTTTACGGGCAACGCCCACCCAGGTAATTGCCGGAGCCGTCCCTTTCGGAAATAAGTCGCGTCCTTCAGCGTCCATTATCGTTGTGCCAATCCTCTATCGCGAGGGGCCAGTCGGCATCATGTCGATTCAGAGTTATACGCCAAACGCTTACGACACCCGACAGGTTAAGGCATTTCAAATTCTGGCGGACCAATGCGCGGGTGCTCTGCAACGAATTTGGGCCGACGAGGCATTCCGTAAATCCGAACTGCAATTCAGGTTGGTTTGGGACGCATCCGTGGACGGCATGAGATTGACGGATGGGGCAGGCACAGTCCTGATGGTCAATGAGGCTTACTGCCGTCTGGTAGCAAAGTCGAAGAGCGAATTGGAGGCACACCCGCTCTCCGCCGTTTACGATGAACAATCAGCCAAGGCCGCTTTGCTTCGGCACCGCGAGTGTTTCGAAGCGCGCACGACCGAGTGTCGGCTTGAGGAACATGTCATCTTGTGGAACGGCACGGAACTGTGGTTCGAAACGTCCAACTCGCTTTTGGAATTGCCTAATCAACCCCGGCTGCTTCTAACCATTTTGCGTAACATCACGGAACGAAAAAAAGGCGCTCTCCAGGTGGAGGCTCTAAACCGGCAACTGATCACGGCCTCACGGAAGGCAGGCATGGCGGAGGTCGCCAGCGGCGTGCTTCATAACGTTGGCAACGTGCTCAATAGCGTGAACGTTGCCGCCCATCTTGTTTCGGAACGGCTGCAAAATTCGCGGCAGCAGAACGTTAAGAAAATTGCGCAGCTTCTGGAAGAGAACGCTTCGAACCTTGGTCACTTTTTCAGCACCGATGAGCGCGCCATGCAACTCCCTTCCTATGTGCGGAAGCTTTCCGATTACCTTGCCGAAGAGCAGGCCATGACGCTGAAGGAATTGGAGACCGTGCGAAAAAACGTGGATCACATCAAGGACATCGTGGCCATGCAGCAAAGCTACGCCAAGGTGTCTGGCCTGATTCAGGCGCAACCCATCGTGGAACTCGTAGATGATGCGCTGCAAATGAACACAGCTGCGCTCGCCCGGCACGATGTGAATCTGGAGAAAGATTTTCAGGCCAACCCCGTGGTTCACACCGATAAGCATAAGGTGTTACAGATTCTCGTTAACTTCATTCGCAATGCCAAGTATGCGTGTGATGAAGGCGGTAAACCGGACAAAAAAGTGAAGGTGACGGTGAAGATGAAGGATCCACAATGGGTTCAAATCATTGTCTCTGATAATGGCATCGGTGTCCCGGCAGAAAACTTGACCCGCATTTTTTCACACGGTTTCACGACCCGGGACGGCGGCCATGGCTTTGGTCTGCACAGCAGCGCTTTATCCGCAAAAGAACTGGAAGGTTCTATTTATGTTCACAGCGACGGTCCCGGCACCGGTGCTGCGTTTACGCTCGAGCTGCCTCTTAACAACCCCATCGAACCACAACCATGAACTCACAGGTGAGCCGCCCCATTCTCGTCATTGACGACAATCAAACCATTCACCAGGATTTTCGAAAGATCCTTTGTCCGAGCAGCGCCACGGCGGCGGCGCTCGACGATTTGGACGCTGCGATCTTCGGCGAGTCACGGGAACGAACGAACCCGTTGATCTTTGAAATTCATTCGGCTTATCAAGGGCAGGAGGGCCTGGCGATGGTTGAAAGTGGATTAAAAAATGGACTTCGCTATCCGGTGGCCTTTGTCGATGTGCGCATGCCTCCGGGTTGGGACGGTGTGGAAACCGTGTCGCGCATGTGGCAGGTCGACCCGGATATTCAAATTGTCATCTGCACAGCCTACTCGGAATATTCCTGGGATGACATGGTCAGGAAACTCGGGCAATCCGACAACTTGCTCATTCTCAAAAAGCCGTTCGACAACATTGAGGTGCAACAGCTCGCCAGTGCGCTGGCCGAAAAGTGGCAACTGCTCCAGCAAAAGAAAAACCAGATCGAGCTGTTGGAACTCAAGGTGAAGGAACGGACGCGTGAATTGGAGGAAACGGCCGAATTACTTCGACGAAGTCAGGAAACAATTTTACGGCAGGAACGATTGGCTGTCGTCGGACAACTTTCGGCGGGGGTTGCGCATGAATTCAATAACATCCTCACCGTCATCCAGGGTCATACCAGTTTGCTTCTGGATACAGGTGATCACGATGCGCCGACGATAGAATCGTTGCAACACATCGCAGACAGCTCTGAACGCGCTGCTACCCTGACAAAACAAATGCTCGCCTTTAGTCGCAAACAGTTGATGCGTCGCCAGGCGCATGATCTGGGCGAAACAATCCTGCGCCTGGAAAGCATGTTACGGCGCGTCCTCAGCGAAAATATTTCACTGCAATGTCGCATGGAGCAGGATCTTCCCTGTTCATGGGCTGACCCGGCCATGGTTGAACAGATCATCATGAACCTGGTAGTCAACGCACGTGACGCGATGCCCCGTGGCGGTAATCTCACCATTTCGGCGAGTGCCGTGCATATGCAGCCATCGGATTTGGTCGACGAGAGCAACGTGGTCGGTTCCGCCGACCGGCGCGCCGGTAGCTTTGTTTGTTTGACCGTGACAGATACTGGTCATGGTATGGATGCCGCGACGATGAAGCGGATGTTTGAACCTTTCTTTACAACCAAGGATGTCGGGAAAGGAACTGGGCTCGGCCTGGCGACGGTTTATGGCATCGCACAGCAACACGAAGGCTGGATCGAAGCAATCAGCGCGGTCAATAAAGGCACTACGTTCAAAGTTCATCTGCCCACGATGTCCGCTGCTGGACCCTCGGCAAAACACAGCGAGCGGCCGTTGCACCCCCCCGAAAAATCCCAGGGGCAAACCATTTAGTTGTCGAAGACCGTCTTCCCTTCGAAGACTGGCAACGACGGTTCTTCAGAAGCTTTATTGACAGCAGGCTTTTGCCGCGGCTATGGGGGATGATTGGGATTCTTGTAAGACTCGACTATTAACTTGCCGCCCGCCCAAACTCGTGCGATTAATTTTCGCCTTGGTTTGCAGCAAACCAAATTGGTTACCGACCTTGCTAATCAATAGCGGAGAGATGGCTGAGTGGTTTAAGGCACACGCCTGGAAAGCGTGCGTAGCTAAACACTACCGTGAGTTCAAATCTCACTCTCTCCGCCACTTCTTCAAGAACTCCCAATACAAAACGCGCACGAGTTTTCTGTTCCCGGTAAGGTTTCGCAACTTCTTGTTTTCGCCACAATTCTGTTTGGCACAACTGCTGCAATAACTCATCTGCGTTGCCCGCGTTGGTAATAAATTCAATCCGAGACTTCCTGGCGCGGGTGAAAGGGGAGTCTCTGAAACAAATATGAAGAGCAGGCCAGTAAACCCGCGACTCGTGCGTATCGTTGACATGATGCAAAGAGCATTCCCGTCAACCAGCTTGATTGTATGTTGGCAGAGATTTTTTCACCGCCACCGACAATCATCTCGCCCTGGGCCATTGCGATTTTACAGGATTAATTGACCGATTGCTGCCTACCTACCTGATAAAAAAACAAAATGGGACGGCGTTCGGACGACGCCGTCCCACTTTTCTCAAAAAGGAAACTATGAATATTGGCGCCGGATTAATCCCTGCAGGTCTCTCGCTGCTTTCCGTTCTCGACACGCAGCCATCACGCAAACATGAAATGATCGAGCTGAGTGAAAAACAATACGAGTTCCGTGTCGTGGGTAACGAAGCAGCCAACCACACCTTCTATTTTACGAACTGGACGACCGAAACTCTTCAGG
>JAQGOU010000497.1 GCA_028293445.1 Verrucomicrobiales bacterium
AGACCAGCCGCAGCACTTTTAAAAACCCGCTCGCTCGAAATCGTCCAACCACCGTCCCATTAACGCGCTGCGGCTGGTCTTCGACACAGCCGCGGTCCGTCCGAATCGCGCCGGAAGCCGATTGCGGTGCGTCATTTCTTTCGATATTGTCGTTGGCATGGACAAAGCAGAGAAGTCGGACAAACAACAAATTGATCCAGAACTCAAGCGCCGCATCGACGACCTCATTGCCTACAAAGGCGGCGGCTTCAACGAAGATCTCGTCGAAGATATCATTCACAACGGACTCAAACTCCTCACCGACGTTAAAGATCGCGGTGATGTTAGAGTCATTCGCACCGCCTTGCGCGAATTACGTTTTGCCTTTCGCCTGTTCGCCCCTTACGAAGCGCATCGCAAGGTCACGATTTTCGGATCAGCCCGCACGCTTCCTTCGAAGCAGGAATATCAACAAGCCGTTGAATTCGCGAAGAAGATTGCCGAAGCCGGTTACATGGTCATCACCGGGGCCGGTCCCGGCATCATGCAAGCCGGACACGAAGGTGCTGGCCTGGAGAAAAGTTTCGGCGCAAACATTCGCCTGCCGTGGGAACAGGAAGCCAACCCTGTCATTCACCACGACAAGAAGCTCGTCACGTTCAAATACTTTTTTACCCGCAAGCTGACGTTCCTGCGCCACTCGGATGCAATCGTGCTCTTCCCCGGCGGCTTCGGCACGCTCGACGAAGGTTACGAAGCGCTCACGTTGATGCAGACCGGCAAGAGCCGCATCATGCCGCTCGTGCTCATGGATCGTCCCGGTGGCACTTACTGGAAGACGTGGGACAAAAACATTCGCGAACATCTTTTGCGCAGCGAATTGATTTCTCCGGATGACCTGAATCTTTATCAGTACACCGATTCCGCGGATGAAGCCGTGAAGATTATTTCGCGCTTCTATCGCAACTATCACTCCGCGCGTTTCGTGAAGGATCAATACGTCATGCGCCTGAAGCATGCGCCTTCCGCATCCGCTATCGAAGGACTTAACGAAGACTTCGCGGACATCATCGTGGGCGATAAGATTCACACCATCGAAGCGACCCCTGAAGAACGGGACGATCACGATTATGTCGACCTGGCGCGAATCGCGTTCGGCTTTGATCGCCGGCACTACGGTCGTTTGCGCCAGTTGATTGAAGTGTTGAATAGCTTCTAATCGGTGGGACCAATCAGAATCGTGCCTTCGTAAAGAGCTTTGGTCGGAAGACTGATGGTAAAACCATCCGTTTTCCGGTTAGTTTAGGCTTGCCTTCAGCCGTTTCGGACGTAATTTTCACCCTGCCCGAACCCCGCGTGTGCGGA
Organism: Verrucomicrobiales bacterium; assembly: GCA_028293445.1. Classification (GTDB taxonomy): domain Bacteria; phylum Verrucomicrobiota; class Verrucomicrobiia; order Limisphaerales; family JACDHS01; genus CBHWET01. Next base: position 1,345 of record JAQGOU010000497.1, read on the forward strand.
CGTTCATGTAGGCTGAGAAACGAGCAGTAAACCAACAACCTAAACTTTAACCTCTGTTGCTTGTCAACGTGGTCAGTTAAGGCAATGGAGTCTTCAGGCGGTTCCCGCCAAAAAGCTCCCCGTTTCAGAAAAAAAGCTGCCCTTATCCGGTAGTTTTTGAAAAGAACCGTTCGCGAAATGCGAACACCGCTAGAGTCCGTTCAAAGTATTATGTTCACCATGGAAGAAGCCATGAAGCAAAGCACCCAACGCTTTGCTCCAGGCGAAATTGTTAAAGGCGTCGTTATCGAAACACGCCCCAAAGAAGTCCTCGTTGATATCGGTTACAAATCCGAAGGATCCATTCCGGCCAACGAATTCGACGATATCAAAACCGTCAAAGTCGGCGACGAAATCGACGTCCTGATTGAAAAGCTCGAAGACAAAGATGGCATGGTCATCTTGTCCAAGGAAAAAGCTGAATTCAAACGTAACTGGGACAAAATCCTCGCGACCGCCAATGAAGGCGTCACCGTCAAAGGTAAAGTCCGCGCCGCCGTCAAAGGTGGTCTCATCGTCAACATCGGTGTCGAAGCATTTTTGCCCGCTTCGCAGATCGATATCATTCCGCCGAAGAATCTTCAGCAGTACGTCGGCAACACCTACGATTTCAAAGTTGTTAAAATCAATTCCGACCGCCAGAACGTCGTTCTGTCCCGCCGCGAATTGATCGAAGCTGAGCGCAATGAAAAACGCTCCAAGCTCCTCGCCGAGATGACTCCGGGCGACGTCCGCAAGGGCACCGTCAAGAACATCACTGACTTCGGTGCGTTCATCGACTTGAACGGCATCGACGGCTTGCTGCATATCACCGATATGAGCTGGGGCCGCATCGGTCATCCTTCGGAAATTCTGAAGGTTGGTCAGGACCTCGACGTTGTTGTCCTCGACATCAACAAGGAAAAAGAACGCGTCAGCCTCGGCCTCAAGCAGAAGCTCGCCAATCCTTGGGACACGATCGAAACCAAGTACCCGCTGGGCGCCAAGCTCAAGGGCAAAGTCGTCAACCTCGTGCCCTACGGCGCGTTTGTCGAACTCGAACCCGGTGTCGAAGGTCTCGTGCACGTCACCGAATTGTCCTGGACCAAGCGCATTGCGAAACCCGCTGATGTGCTCAAGCAGGGTCAGGAAATCGAAGCGATTGTGCTCGGCATCAATCGTGAAGAACAAAAGATTTCCCTCGGCATCCGCCAGTTGGAAATCAATCCATGGGATCAAGCCGTGGAGAAGTATCCGGCCAAGACGAAGGTCAAAGGCAAGATTCGCAATCTCACCAGCTACGGCGCTTTCCTCGAACTCGAAGAAGGCATCGATGGTATGATTCACGTCTCCGACATTTCCTGGACCCGCAAGATCAATCATCCGTCCGAAGTCTTCAAAAAAGGCGACGACGTGGAAGCGGTTGTTCTCGAAGTCGACAAAGCCAATCAACGCATTGCGCTTGGCGTCAAGCAGCTCAGCGAAGATCCGTGGGAGAATATCGACAAGTATTACAAAGTCGGTGATCTCGTTGCGGGCAAAGTTACGAAGCTCGCGAGCTTCGGCGCTTTCGTCGGACTGCAACACGACATCGATGGCCTCGTGCACATCTCGCAGGTCAGCGAAGATCGCGTGGACAAGATCAAGACCGTGCTCAAGGTCGGTGACGACGTGAACGCACGCGTGATCAAGATTGACCGCGCCGATCGCCGTATCGGTCTGTCGATCAAAGCCGCGAGCTACAGCGAAGAGCAGCTCAAAGAAGAACAAAAGATTCTGGACAGCCTCAAGCCCGGCGAAGATTTGGTTGCTTTGCAACACGCCTTCGACGCAGCCGAGGAAGACGAAAAAGAATAGTCTTCAGTTAAGTTTAAACGCGAAGAGCGAGCCAGCAATGGCTCGCTCTTTTTCTTTGCCATAAAGCATGGTACTTCCGTCTACCACCGCGTCCTAGGCTTCGTTCATCCTGTTACCTAATTGAAACACCGCCACTCACCGGCGACGTTGCAGCATGTTAAGCTGGTCAATCACATTTCTGGTCATCGCCCTCATCGCTGCAGTCCTAGGCTTCGGAGTTGTTGCCGGAACGGCCGCGATGATTGCGAAAATCTGCTTCGGCGTGTTCCTGATCCTGTTTGTCGTCTCGCTCATCACGGGACGACGGGTGTGAGGAGGGCTTCAGACGAAGACAGTCACGGTTCTTCACCGGAATCGTTTGTTGGAGTGCGGGAACGCATCGACCGAACGTCAGTAGGATTCAACGCACGGGCGGAAGAGCTGAATCTGGCCCCAGGATCGAAAAACGGGCGACATCCGGCTCGCTTAAAGGGAGATGGTCAAAAATCGACACCCCTTCGGTCCGAAAAAGGTCATTTCTCATAAGTACCTGACTAACAGCGCCGTGCTACGCTTGGAAAATTTTCCAAAAGCAAAAACCGTTACGTTTTCGCCGTGGAAAAATTTTCCAAACCCAGAAACAGCTTTGTTTTTGGAGTCGGAAAATTTTCCAAAGGGAGAAACAGCTTTGTTTTTGCTCTTGGAAAATTATTTCATGGCCAAAACGTTCCATAATCGGCGTCGGAAAATTTTCCAAGCCCAGAAACATAACGTTTTCGCCTCCGGAAAATTTTCCGGGTCTAGAAACGTAACGTTTTGGTCGTTGGAAAATTTTCCGAAGGCAAAAACGTAATGGAATCGTCGTGGAATAATTTTCCAAACCCAAAAACATGATGGAATTGCCTCCGGAAAATCTTCCAAAAGCAGAAACAGTCACGGTTTCGGCGAATAATTTCTCCCGCCTGCCACGGAAACCTGGACCGTGACGCCACTTATTCGTTAATCCCGGCGCCTTCGGCCAAATTGATCAGGTCAGACCACGGCAGCAGGTAACATTTTCCGGTCCGCATACTCTTTACGATGGGGCTCCGGCTGATTTGGCCGAGGTACAACTCGTATTCGTTCCCAGAATCATCAATTCCATCCGAGACGTACTCCAATTCCTGGTCGAGCACGTCATTCGTTCGAAATATTCGTCCCAAATGGTGAGACTCCGCTTCCTGACTCTGCATCAAATCTTCCTGGAATTTTTCCGCTGCGGCGCTTTCATCCTGACTGGCGATACGATTGGCGTTGGTGGCTTGGTGTCGCGGTTTCATAATTCCTTTCCGATTTACCTGCTTCTCGAAAGCCCACCGGCCACCGCAAATTCACCCGCTTTTGAGCTCAGTCGTTTTTTCCGGGCTCCTGCGGTCCGTCCCAATTCTTTAAGATCACCCTGTTTACCTGGTTGCTTTTTGTTGCTGGCGACTTTTCCACTTGGTTTACCTTTATATTCGCTCATAAGAACCTCCTCTCCAAAAGTAGCACTGATCCCCTGCTCTGCCGCCGCATTTTGCCGCCAGTTTTTCCTGTGCGTCACAGCAATTAGGTCTTGCCGTTTTTCTTTACTGTGGTTTTATCCGCGTCGTTCCGAAACTGCTTTTAAAACAATGAAACACCTTCATTCAGTTGCTTTTGCCATCCTTCTACCCGCCACAATTCTCAAGATCACGGGCGCGGAAACAAATGTTTACCAATTATCACCGGTAACGGTGCAAGGTGCCGTTACCGAGACGATCCCACAGGTTGCGACCAGTGCCGCCTCGACGATTTCCAGCAATACTTTTCGCGCTGGACAAATTGTCACGACGCGCGATCTGACGGCCAAGGTCCCCAACCTGACTGTCTTTGATGCGAACAACGATCGTTCACCAAAGTTCTCGATTCGCGGCCTGCGCGAGAACAACTTCGGCATTGGCGAGCCAGTGGTCGGAATGTACGTGGATGACGTTCCATACTTTGATCTTAATTCACGCGGCATTTCCTTGTTCGATATCGAACGCGTCGATTTCGTCCGCGGCTCGCAAGGCACACTCTTCGGTGCCAGCGGACCAGGCGGCGTGCTGAACATCGTCACTCGTCAACCGGACAACGCCTGGCACGGTCACGCGGGAATGAGTTATGGCAATTACGACAGCCAAATCTACGAAGCCGGCATCAGTGCTCCTATTCTGACGAATAGACTTTATTTGACGTTGTCCGGTTTATATTCCCGCCGCGACGGCTTTGTCCACAACAACGCACTCGACACTGATCCTGATACCCGGGAGGCGCTTAGCGGTCGCGCCTCATTGAAGTGGCTGGCGACGGAAGAACTCACTTTCACCTTCACCGCCACCGGCGAACAATTCAGAGATGGCTTTGTTCCGACCTATTATCCGACGTTGGATAAAAGTCCTTTCTCCGTCTCTCGCAATTTCGATGGATTCGTCGATACCGATAGCGACAATCAATCTTTCAAGATTGCGTATGACAGCAGCGCCGTTCGGATCACGGCCGTCACGTCTCATCGCGATTGGAAACAAAACCTGGCGCAAGACTTCGATTTTTCAGCCTCGCCGTTTGTGAGCACGATTGGTTTTTCCAATCCTGAACTGGAACAATGGAGCCAGGAATTGCGCGTGCAATCGCCGGAAGACGCCGACAAGTTAAAATGGCTGGGAGGATTGTTCTTTCTGCATGGTGATCAGAAGAACAGCTCGGGCAGTTCCACATTCATCGCAGTGCCGTTTCCGTTCACGATTAATGCGACAACCAAATCGCATACGGAAGCACACACCTACGCCGCTTTTGGACAAGCCACGTATACCGTTGTCGAGAATCTGGACCTCACTGCGGGCGTGCGGTTGACCTATGACAAGCGCGAGATGGATCGCAGCCGTGTCGTCACGTTTCCACCTGCCACGTTTGCTTCAAGCCTTGAGGATGATTTCATGGCGGCACAGCCGAAGGTTGGCATTTCCTATCACCTGACACCGAAGGCGGAAGTTTATGCCAGCGTCACCGAGGGTTATCAAAGCGGCGGTTTTAATCCGTCCGTGGACAAGCCATCCCAAGCAAAATTCAATTCGGCCAGCTCATGGCAATTTGAAGTCGGCGCAAAATCCTCCTGTCTCGAAGACAAACTCAGCACGAAAGCCGCACTCTTTTATACTGAAACGGAAGATTACCATGTGTTCCGATTGAACCCGTTAAATCCGACGCAATCATTCCTGCTCAATGCCGAACGGGCGACCAGCTATGGAGCGGAACTTGAATTGATGGCGAAACCGGTTGAATCGCTCGAGTTGAATGTTGGTCTTTCATACACGCACGCGACCTACGATGTATTCGGTGATCCAAACACCGGCGCACGTTTTGATGGCAATAACATCAGCTTCGTCCCGGAATATACGGCCAACGCTTCGGCGACTTATCGTTTGCCGTGCAATTTTTACATTCGTGGAGAATTGAATGGCTTCGGACGTTATTATCTCGATGACGCCAACACCACGCCCCAGCCATTGTTTGTGCTCGCGAATGCGCAAATCGGATACGAAATGAAGAACATCGAGATTTACTTCTTCGCAAAAAATATTTTCGACAAACGCTATTCTGCGAACGCTCTTGATCTGCGGAATGCATTCCAGCCTGACTTATTGGTCCGCCAACCTGGTGACCCGGTCACTTTCGGATTCGCTTTCAATGCGCATTTCTAAACGCTTGAATTGAGAGAAAGAATTGCAGCGAGGCTGCGAAACTGAGGGATTTAACACTACGGCGCATTTGGATGGTGCCAGCGGCAGGAATCGAACCTGCGACCTCGGGCTTATGAGTCCCACGCTCTAACCAACTGAGCTACGCTGGCCCAAATGCGCGCAAAACATATCGCGTCCTAAAAAAAGGACAATAGAATTTTTACATAACGCGCAGTTGAGCTAATTCGAGCCTCCCCCAACATCAGCAATACCAATACAGGAGCTTCCCTATTGTATTTTACTTGTCCAAAGGGATATTGGATAAGGCAAACTACGCCTTCGAACATTCGTGTCCGATTATGACCGAAACTAATTTCAGCAATATCAACCTGGAGTTCGTTGAAGAACTTTACGAAAAGTTTTTGAACGAGCCGTCTTCCGTTCCACCGGAGTGGCAACGGATTTTCGAGGAATGGAAAGACGAACCTCGCCCCCCTGCGCCTTCTTTTAAATCGCGCAGCATTTTTCACCCACCGACTGTGGTCTCCACTTTTGCCGATGATTTCCTTCCTGGATCCGTTCACGCAACGAGTCTTCGGGATCGAGTGATTCAAATTATCAGGGCGTATCGCTTTCGCGGCCACACCATCGCGCAACTCGATCCACTCGGGCAGAAGCGTCCAGTCGCGCCCGAATTGGACGTCGCCTATTACAACTTTACGGAAGATGAACTAAACCAGAAGTTCACTTACGAAACGTTTGGCCTGGAACCGCTCACCGTTCGCGAAGTGTTGCAGAAGCTCCAAAACACGTACGCGCGGTCCATTGGTGTGGAATACATGCACATCGACGACATCAATATCCGTCGTTGGTTGCAGGAGCGAATGGAAGCAAGCGAGAACCACATTCAGCTGACGCGGGACGAGCAACTGCGCATTCTCACCCGGCTCAGTGATGCGGTCATTTTCGAAGAGTTCATCCGCAAGAAATTCATTGGCGCGAAAAGCTTTTCACTCGAAGGCTCGGAAAGTTTGATCCCCATGCTTGACCTCGCGATTGAGAAAGCGGCGGAACAAGGGGTCACGGAAATTGTCCTCGGCATGGCGCATCGCGGCCGTCTGAACGTGCTGGCGAACATCATGGGCAAACATCCTAAACAAATTTTCCGGGAGTTTGCGGACATGGAACCGGAGCGCTACCGCGGCAGTGGCGACGTAAAATATCATTTAGGTCACAGCACCGAGTGGAAGACGGCTGCCGGCAAGCAGGTTCACTTGTCGCTTTGTTTTAATCCGAGCCATTTGGAATTCGTAAATCCCATTGTGCTGGGACGCACGCGTGGAAACCAGGAACGCACGGCTGATCAAGAGCGTACCCACAATCTCGCGATCCTGATTCACGGCGACGCGGCGTTTGCTGGACAGGGAATTATCCAGGAAGTCTTGAACCTGAGTAATCTCAATGCTTACAGCGTCGGCGGAACCCTTCACATTATTGTGAACAACCAGATCGGGTTTACGACCTCGCCGAATGAAAGCCGCTCGACGATGTATGCGACCGATGTCGCGAAGATGTTGCAGATTCCGATTTACCACGTGAACGGTGAAGACCCGGAGGCTGTGGCGCAGGTGATTCGCCTCGCGATGGATTTCCGGCACAAGTTTAAGACCGACATTGTCATCGACGTTTATGGTTACCGTCGACTCGGCCACAACGAGAGCGACGAACCTTCCTTTACGCAGCCGGAGCTTTACCACGTCATCGAGAAGCGCAAAACGGTGCGCGAAGGTTATCTGGATCATTTGCTCACGCTCGGTGGAGTCACGAGGGCTGAGGCGGATCAAATTGCAGAGCATCGCCGGGAACATCTCGAACAGGAGCTCGCGGATTCACGCCATGCTGCCTATCGCTCACCGAAGGAAACGATTAACGGCGTCTGGTCAAACTACATCGGGGGCCCCGAGGCAAATGCTCCGGAAGTAAAAACCGGGGTCGATCAAAAGCGACTTGTTGAATTGCTTGAAGCGCAAGCAAAAGTCCCGGCAGATTTTCAGCCCCATCCGAAGATTAAAAAACTTCTCGAGACTCGTCGAGGGATGGCTGCAGGCAAGCAACCGCTCGATTGGGCGGCGGCGGAAGCGCTCGCCTTTGCTTCCCTTGTCGCTGAAGGTTCAGGCATTCGGATGTCAGGGCAGGATGCCGAGCGCGGCACGTTCAGTCATCGCCACGCCGTCCTGCACGATTATCGGAACGGCAAAACTTACATGCCGTTGAAAAATGTTTCTGACAAACAGGCGACGGTAAACATCTATAACAGTCCGCTCTCGGAAACATCTGTGCTCGGTTTCGAATTGGGTTACAGCATGGAATGGCCGGATAGTCTCGTGATCTGGGAAGCGCAGTTCGGAGATTTCGTAAACGTCGCCCAGGTGATCATTGACCAATTTCTCGTCAGCGCCGAAAAGAAATGGAAGCGCTATAGCGGACTCGTGATGTTATTGCCGCACGGTTTCGAAGGACAAGGCCCTGAGCATTCAAGCGCTCGTCTTGAACGGTTTCTCGCGTTGGCGGCGGAAGATAATATGCAGATCGTCTATCCAACGACCCCTGCCCAATTCTTTCACCTGATCCGCCGGCAAGTCGTGCGCCGCTGGCGCAAACCACTGATCGTGATGTCACCGAAAAGCTTGCTCCGCCATCCCAAGGTTGTTTCTTCCATGGAAGAACTCGCAAACGGAACTTTCCAACGAATCATTCCCGATGCCGCCGCTCAAACGCAAACCCCCGACCGCATTCTATTGTGCAGTGGAAAACTTTTCTACGAATTGGAAAAGTTTCGCGAAGACCAGCAACGCAATGATGTTGCCATCCTGCGCATCGAACAGCTTTATCCATTGCCCAAGGAAATCCTCGAGAACGCTTTGTCCCTGTATCCCGCGGGCACGCCGGTCTATTGGGTCCAGGAAGAACCAGAAAATATGGGTGCGTGGCGTTACATGCTGTCGCGCTTCGGAGAGAATCTTCTGGGACGCCATCCATTTGCTTATGTCGGTCGACCTTCATCGGCGAGTCCAGCGACCGGTTCGCACAACAGCCACAAACAGGAACAGGAACAATTAGTTACCGAAGCATTCGGCCCGAACACATCTCCACGCAATCCAAAGGAAAATCATTATGCCAATCGAATTGAAAGTCCCGTCAGTCGGTGAGTCGATCACAGAAGTTGAGATCGGCGACTGGCTGACGCGGGAGGGCGACTTCATTGAGAAAGATAAAAACGTGGCGGTGATTGAAACCGAAAAGGCCACGGTGGAATTGCCGTCACCGATTTCCGGAAACATTACGAAGATTCTGAAGCGCAAAGGCGAGACTGCCAAGGTCGGCGAAGTGATCGCACTGATTGAGCCTTCGTCCAAGGAAGCAAAACAAAACGGCCCAGTGCCCGGTCCCGAAGCCCCCAAAGTAAAGATGGAAGAGAAACCTGCCGCAGCAAAGGCGAGTGCGCCGACACCACAGTTGTCGGTCGCCGCTCCAAAACCAGAACCGCCTAAAGGTCCCGAACTCACTCGCCCCAAGTTGCCGGGCGGTCGTTTGGCGAAACATGAAGATCATGCGCCATCGGCTGCGGAGTCGCTCCCCTCTCCTGCCCGGGTTGAAGGTTCGAAAACTGCGGCCGCTCCGAATCGCCAGGAGGAAACTGTGCGGATGAGCAAGTTGCGCCGCACGATCGCGACCCGATTAGTCGAAGCGCAGCGAAATGCCGCACTTCTGACGACGTTCAACGAAGTGGACATGACGAATGTGATGGCACTCCGTAAGGAGCACGGCGAAGCATTTTTAAAGCGCTATGGCGTGAAGCTTGGATTCATGTCCTTCTTCGTCAAAGCCAGCATTGACGCCCTGAAACAATATCCCGCGATAAACGCTGAAATTCGCGGCGAAGAGATCGTTTACAAAAATTATTTCGATATCGGTGTGGCGATTGGTGGTGGCAAAGGATTGGTTGTGCCCGTTCTGCGCAATGCGGAAGCCCTCAGCTTCGCTGAAGTAGAGACCACGATCGGCGATTTGGCCAAGCGTGCGCAGGCGAACACTCTTAAGCCGGAAGAACTGCAAGGTGGCACCTTCACCATCACCAATGGCGGCGTCTATGGGTCCCTGCTCTCCACGCCGATTGTCAATCCACCACAAAGCGGCGTGCTCGGGTTACACAGCATTCAGGAAAGGCCGATCGCTTTGAATGGTGCGGTGGTAATTCGATCGATGATGTATCTGGCGCTCACCTACGATCATCGCATTGTCGATGGACGAGAGGCGGTCTCCTTCGTGCGTCGGATTAAAGACACCATTGAGAATCCTGCCCGCATGCTGCTCGAGGTTTAACCCGAAGCAAACGGACACTCAGTTAGATGATGCGGATCCTGGAAAGGTCCTCTTTGGGCTCGGGCCATTTCATCTTTAAACTTTCCATGGCGCAAACGACTGTCTCGGCAATGAGATGGTCGCGATACCAATTCCGATCGGCTGGAATCAGATGCCAGCGCGCTACTTTGTGACTGGTGGCATTGAGCATGTCTTCGTAGGCCGTGATGTAATCGTCCCAATGTTGACGGGTCTTGAGGTCTGCGTGCGAAAACTTCCAGTTCTTTTTGGGATTAGCCAAACGTTCTTCAAAGCGTTCCGCCTGTTCGGCTTTGCCCAGGTGCAAATAGAATTTGAGAAGCACCACATTGTTTTCAACGAGCATTTCTTCGAAGTTCACAATCTGCTCGTAGCGTTTTGACCAGACTTTCTTTGGAACAATTTTCAGCACGCGCTCCGCCAGCACCGCTTCGTAATGTGAACGGTTGAACACGCCGATGTTGCCATAGCGTGGAACCGCCTTGTGGATCCGCCAGAGAAAGTCATGCGCTCGTTCTTCATCAGAAGGAACTTTGAAATTTGCGGTTTCGATCCCGGCTGGATTCACAAACTCCAGCACGCGACGAACGGAACCATCCTTACCGCTGGCATCCATTCCCTGAAACAAAAGCAACACCGAGCGTTTGGCATTGGCATAAAGCAGTTGCTGCAACTCCCCGATGCGCTGGCCATATTCGATCGTTTTTGGTTTCGTTTTCTCTTTGTCGAGCCCGCCAAAACAAGCGGAATCGAAATCCTTCAGACGAACTTTCCCGTTGATGATAATCGGCTGTTTCACTGGTTAATTGGCCCACCGACTGGCGGCAGGAAAACTCCTGCAAGCCACAATGCCTGTGCCATGACAACCGGTCAATCCGGCAGGTTCCCGTGAAAACCCTCAGCGACGACAACGCTCTTGGCCCACTTTTAAAAAATGAGACCAAAAGTTATCAATGACTTTTGGCTGGAACATTTAAACCATGAATTTTCTTTGTTACATGGAGCCGAACTGGTTTGGGCTCTTTGCGCTGGCGATAGTTTTTTTGTTCATGGCGGCAATTATGAAACAGTCCAGGTAAAGGGACTATTGCCTTGCTGCGGATTTGTAAGGACAGCGAGGCGGTTATCCGATACGTTACCGCCTTCCAACACTGGTTATCTGGGCGCTCATCCATCACCGCTGGCGTTTCCGTTACCGACAATACGAAATGAAACCCATTCTGTTTGTTGAGGACGATCACGACGACATCTGGCTTGTCGAGCGGGCGATTAAGATGGCACGCCTCGAAATCAATCCAATGTTCGTCGTTTCGTTCACGGAATTCAAAATCTATATGGAGGGAAGATCGGGTTATGGCAATCGCGACCGCTATCCCATCCCTCAACTGGTGTTCACGGATCTGAAACTAGAAGCTTCCAGTGGATTTGAAGTGCTGGCTTACATGGCTGGACACATTACTTTCGGGCACATTCCAGTTGTCATTCTCACGACTTCCGGGCGGGAAGAGGATCGAACACGAGCCATGAAGTCAGGCGCCAGGGAGTTTATCACGAAGCCTTATAGTAATACGGACCTCATTCAAGTATTCAGCAAAGTCCTGCGTGATCATCTCTTCCATGGAGCTTCGGTCGGAATTCCTTTCAAGACAGCCCACGTGTAGATGAATGCGCTTTGTACGGGGCAGTTTTGTTCGCGCAGTTTTACGAACCTGGACTGCTGAGAGGAAGTTCAATCCAAAACCGGGTTCCTTTATCCAGCTCCGATTCAAGACCAACGCGCCCGCCGAGGCGTTCGATACCTTTTTTCACGATCGCGAGTCCGATGCCAGTACCGGGATACCTCTGGTCCGAATGTAAGCGCTCGAACACATTAAAAATCCTGTTTCGATACTCAGAAGCAATGCCGATTCCGTTGTCTTCAATATGAATGCGGGCAAACCCGTCCAACTCCTCTGACCAAATTCGAATTCGCGGAGTCACGCCCGGAGCGACAAACTTCAATGCATTTGAGATCAGATTGATAAAGGCCACTTCAACGATTAATCCGTTGCCACGAACAACGGGCAACTTCTCCCCTTTTACAATCTGGGCCTTCTTATCTTTGAGTTCATCTCTTAAGATCAACTGGACCTTCTCAAAAACTTGTTCTGTATCCACCGCTTTAATGGGCAATTCCGCCGTGGTCAGGCGTCCATAATCCAGCAAATCGTTGATCAATTGATCCATCCGTCGCGCAGCGGCAACAATGCGGTCCGCGTAATCTTTGCCTTCCGGATCCAGATCCGGGAGATGATCATCCACCATCGCCTTGGTCAGACCCTGTATCGCCCGCAAAGGCGCACGAAGATCATGCGCAATCGAGTAGCAAAACGACTGCATCTGGCCGTGGCTTTCCTGCAGTGCATGAGTCCGGACTTGAACCCGCTTCTCTAGCTCTTCGTTGGTCCGGCGCAGCTGTTCTTCGCTTTGTTTTCGGACGGTAATGTCCTCGACAGCCACAAGAATCAATGGAGGCAAATTCTCCTTGTCAGATAACCGTCGCGCATTCACCAGGATGGTCCGCTTCCCGAGGTGCCGCGGCTCGATTTCCATTTCGAAATTCTCCAGAACCAGATTCTTGATGAGAATTCTTTCCAGTTCCTTTCGCAGAACATTGCCGCTCCACCACAAATTGAAAACGATTTCCAAATATTGTCCCTTCACCGCAGTAACAGTT
>JAQGOU010000513.1 GCA_028293445.1 Verrucomicrobiales bacterium
TTTCTATTTCTTGGCAAGAACAGGCCTGAGAAAACGGCCGGTGTGCGAGTGACGGTTCGCCGCGATCTGTTCGGGTGTTCCTTCCACAATAACTTTTCCGCCGGCTTCGCCTCCTTCGGGGCCCATATCAATCACCCAGTCCGCTTCCGCGATTAAGTCCAGATTGTGTTCAATTACGACGACGGAATGCCCGGCATCAACGAGGCGTTGCAATACCTCAACCAACTTCCGCACGTCCGCCATGTGCAGGCCAATGGTCGGCTCTTCGAGGATGAAGAGAGAATTCTTCTCTGCTCTCGCAGATTGAAGCTTATCGAGCAGAAGTTGCTTCGGTTTAAAACCAGCGAGCAAATGCGAAACGAGTTTCAGTCGTTGAGCTTCGCCGCCGCTGAGGGTCGGACTGGTCTGGCCAAGTTTTAAATAACCGAGGCCGGTGTCGGAGAGTGCCTCCAGCGGGCGCTTGATTTTCTGGAAGGCTGAGAAAAATTCAATTGCCTCGGCGACGCTCAACTCCAGGACTTGCGCGATATTTTTGCCATTCAATTCGACGTCGAGCGTTTCGCGATTGAATCGACACCCTTCACACGTCTCGCAGCGCACGAAGGCCGCCGGCATGAAATTCATTTCCAATTTGATCTGTCCGGCCCCCTGGCATTCGGGGCAGCGGCCTTGCGCGCTGTTAAAGGAAAAACGACTCGCTGTGTAACCACGCAATCGCGCCTCAGGAATCTGGGCGAACAGGTTGCGGATATCATCGAAGAACCCAACATAGGTCGCCGGAATGGAACGCGGCGTGCGCCCGATCGGCGCCTGGTCCACTTCATAGACGGCGTGGAACAATTCCGAGCCTGCCACGATCTTTCCTGCGTGTGGATCGAGAGCTTTCGCTTTTGTTTTGTCCAGCTTCGCGCGAATTGCCGGGAAAAGACATTCGCGAATCAAGGTGCTTTTTCCTGAACCGCTCACGCCGGTGATAACGATCAGTCGGTTCATCGGAAAGCCTACGGTCACGTTCTTTAAATTATGAACCGTGGCCTTGCTCAAGACGAGCGAGGGATGCTTGCGCTTGATTTCGCGACGCTGTCCGCGATGCGGATAACATTTATGTTCACGCAGGCAGTTGCCGGTAATTGAATTCTTGTGTTGCTGTAATTCAGCGAGCGTCCCCTCCGCAACAATTTGTCCTCCATTCACGCCCGCGCCAGGACCGAGATCAATCACGTGATCGGCGCGACGCATGGTTTCTTCATCGTGCTCCACTACGATAAGCGAATTACCGCGTTGCTTCAGCATTTCCAAAGCAGCAAGAAGTTGCTCATTGTCACGCGCGTGGAGGCCGATCGTCGGTTCGTCCAAAACGTAAAGCACGCCGCTCAAGTTGGAGCCGAGTTGTGCGGCGAGGCGGATACGCTGTGCTTCACCGCCACTGAGCGTCGTCGCGCTGCGCCCCAGTTGCAGGTAATTCAAACCAACCTCGCAGAGGAACTTCAGCCGTTCACGGATCTCCGGAATAATGTCGCGTGCGATCTCCGCTTCGCGTCCAGCCAGTTTCAGAGACGAAAAGAATTTCAAAGCCTGCTCCACGCTGCCGTTACCCACATCGACGATCGTCGGCGGCAGTTTCGATTTTTGAATCTGAAACTTCGAGGTCGCATTTGCGAGTCGGACCGCTCGCGCCACCGGATTCAAACGGGTGCCATGACAGTCGGGACAAAGCTCCCGTTTTCCTTCCTGCCATTCGAACCAGGATTCCTCAATGGAATCTGCACGTGCGCCCCGTTCCACATCGGGCAAATAAAATAGCTCCCCGAAGCCACGACAGGTCGGACACCAGCCTTGCGATGAATTATAGGAAAAGTTTTTCGGATCGAGCGGGGAAAAGGATTCGCCGCAGCTTGGACAAGCCCGATGCGTCGAGTGAATGGAAGTCTTTCGGTCGTTCGCCAGCGCATACAGCGTCCCGTTACCGAGCTTGAGCGTTTCGTCGATCAGCTGCTGAGCGGTCGGACCAGAAGTTTCCGTCTGCCGTTTCCGGAGCGACTTCGCATCGAGAATACCGACCACGATCTCTACGTCATGTTCTTTGAATCGATCGAGACGAACGGTTTTATTGGTGGGGTAGATTTTGCCGTCGGCACGAATCTCCGCATAACCATGCTTCGCCGCCCATTCGGCGACATCGGTGTGAAAACCTTTTCGATTCTTTACCACCGGCGCAAGCAAGAGAAGTTCGCCGCGCCGCTTCATTTCATTGTGCAGACCGCGCCCGAGCTGATCGCGCGTCTGTGCCTCGACCGGAATCTCACACTTCGGACAATACTGCGTCCCCATCCGTGCGAAGAGCAGTCGTAGGAAATGATAAATCTCCGTCACCGTCGCAACCGTGCTTTTGCCACCGCCTCTTGAGTTGCGCTGTTCGATGCTGACAGTCGGTGGAATGCCCGTAATCACGTCGATGTCCGGACGGGGCAATTGTTCGACAAATTGGCGCGCGTATAGATTCATGGAATCCAGAAAACGGCGTTGTCCCTCGGCGAAAATGATGTCGAAAGCGAGCGTGCTTTTTCCCGAGCCGCTAACCCCGGTAATCACGACAAATTTGCCGCGCGGGATTTCGACAGAAAGATTCTTTAGATTGTGCTCACGGGCCCCCTGAATCGAAATAACTTCTTCGGCCTGGGCGATACTCACGTCTTCTTGAAACACCCTACACAGGTAGCACCATTTTGCCTGTGATCCAATGGTGTTTCATTTCCATTTGGCTATAAATAAAACAGGCCGGTCAAACCTTGGTGTGACCGGCCGTTTCAAACGCGAGCCGCGACATGCTAGCGCGGCGAACGTCATATTCTTCCGAGGAGAACCAGGATGATCAAAATCACCATGATCGCTCCGACAACCCCACTGGGACCGTAACCCCAGGCCGAGCTGTATCCCCACGTTGGTATTACTCCCAACAAGAGCAGCACCATCAGAATGATAAGTAATGTACCTAGAGTCATAAAATGTCCTTTTCCTGGAGGTTATTTGTTCAACGGCTCATCCAGGCGGCGTTGACTGCCGGCAGGTTCATTGGCCGATCGAACGACCAAATCGTTTCTCACATAATTCACGCCGTTCACGTTACGCGCGATTTGTTCGGCCTTCTGTTTTTGCAGGTCGCTATCAACGAAGCCGCTGAGCTGCACGTCTCCTTTGAATACATTGACTTTAACTTGCGCGGCCTTGACGTCGGGATCACCGATCAGGTCGGCTTTTACCTTTGTGGCGATGGATTTGTCATCCAGATACGCGCCCGTGCTGCGATGGGTGCGATCGCCGGCACAACCGACGCTGAACGTGGCCACGGAAACAATCGCTGCCAGGGCGGCAACCATACTGAAGCTACTCATTAGTTTTTTCATACGACTCCTTTTGTTGGGTTATCGGATTTCTCCGGTTCTAACAAAGTGTCGAGTGAGGAAGGTGTTTCTTCAATTAGGACAAAAACTGTTTCTGCCTAGGAGAATGTTAGAAGAGTGATCAGTAAAAAACCGCAGCCTACAAAAGCCCTCTCAAGGCCACACCAGTGTGACTGCCCGCGCATCGAGCAACGGTTTCAGGAGGACCGGTCACCACCACTTGCCCGCCGCGATCACCTGCGTCCGGACCGAGGTCAATGAGCCAATCAGCGGACTTGATTACGTCGAGGTTGTGCTCAATCACAACAACAGAATGTCCGGCGTCGACCAGTCGTTGGAATACCTTGAGAAGAACGCGGACATCCTCGAAGTGCAAACCGGTAGTCGGCTCGTCGAAGAGAAAAAGGGTCGACTTCGGGGCGGCGTCTGGCGTTGTCTCTTTGCGTTGGGTCTTCGGACTGGAGATTTCGAACTCTGCCAGGTGACTGACCAGTTTGAGCCGCTGGCTTTCGCCGCCGGAGAGCGTGTTTACTGGCTGACCCAGACGCAGATAGCCGAGACCCACCTCCTGCAAGAGCTGCAGCTTTTCTTTTGCTTTTGAAGCATGACGCGAATCGAACCCCGACAGAAACAAAAGCGCATCATCCACCGTCGCTTCGAGCAGGTCGGCGATGCTCCAGGACTTCTTCGGATCGAGCGGTGCACTGAGCTTGATCTCCAGGACATGCGGCCGATAACGGCGTCCATTACATTCAGGACAACGAATGAAGACGTCGCTCAGGAATTGCATTTCAATCTTCTCGAAGCCTGCGCCGCGACAGCGTTCGCACTGACCCTGGCCGGAATTAAAGCTGAACGCGCTCGCCTTCATGCCGCGTTGCCGGGCGACTTCGGTCAGCGCAAACAATTCGCGAATATCTTCAAACGCACCGATGTAAACCGCTGGGTTGGAGCGCGGCCTGCGACCGGCCGGCGATTGATCCACGAGGACAAGTCGTCCCAGATGTTCGTGACCAGACACACCGAATGCGGCCAACCGCGCGTCAGGAGTTTCCGCATCATCACTGCTCTCCTCAGCGCTATCTTCCGATTTCTGAGCTCCTCCTTCGGAACTGCGCAGTTTCGCTTCCAGCGCTGGCAACAGGATTTCCCGCACGAGCGTTGTCTTCCCCGAACCGCTCACGCCCGTGATGCAAACAAACGTTCCGAGCGGAATGTCGACGCTGACGTTTTTAAGGTTATGAAGAGTGGCATTGGAAAGCATCAAGCGAGGCGTCTTACCATTAACCTCCCGCCGAACAGGTATCTCGATTCTCTTTCTGCCACTGAGATATTCACCCGTCAAAGAGTTCGCCTTGAGAATATCTTTGTAGCTCCCTTGGAAAACTAATTGCCCACCGGACTCACCGTGACCTGGACCGAGATCGATAATCTGATCGGCAGATCGCATCACACTTGGCTCGTGCTCCACCACGACCAACGTGTTCCCGGCATCGCGCAACCGTTGCACAATTTGAATCAGCCGATCCGTATCCCGCGGGTGCAAGCCGACACTCGGTTCATCGAGAACGAACAGCGTGTTAACCAATCCCGAGCCAAGACAGGTCGTCAGATTCACTCGTTCCGTTTCTCCACCGGAGAGCGTGCGGGTCGGGCGATCGAGCGTGAGATATCCCAAGCCGACTCCATTTAAATATCCCAGTCGCGCACAGACTTCGTGCAACGCGAGCGACAATGGATCATTCGCCTTTTTGTCTTTGCGGGAGCGGCCCAGCACTTCGGCAAAGCTCAGGGCATCACGAATCGAGTATTGATAAAACTGCGCCAGTGTTATTCCGCCATTTGAGTTGGCGGAAAGTTTGTAAAGTAATGTCTCCGGTTGAAATCTCGCACCGCGACAATCCGGACACATCTGATACGAACGATAGCGCGCGAGCAAAACGCGCACATGCATCTTGTAGGCTTTAGATTCAAGCCAGCGAAAATAACCTTTCACCCCGTACCACGCTTTCGGCCATTGATGCGCGGCGTCGCTGCCGTAACCGGGATCCCCATCGATCACCCATTTTTGGACGTCGGCTGGTAATTCAGGAAACGGCACGTCCATGCGGACTTTGCGCGCCCGACAAAACTTCGCCAGATCCTGCTGACACTCGGCCCCCTGCCCGCTTTGCCACGGCTTCACAAGTTCCGCCAATGTCTTGCTGCGATCGGGAACGGCGATGTTGTAATCGATCGTGATCACCCGTCCGAATCCACGACACGTGGGACACGCGCCGACGGGATGATTGAAGCTGAATAGCGCCGGTGACGGTTCCCGATAATCGATGTCGCACGTGGAGCAATGAAAGCGATTGGAGAACGAGCGCGGAGCGTGGAAGATCAAGCCCGACGCGGCACGATCCAGCTCCCAGACCGTCAGCTTGCCTTTGCCGAAATGATAAGCCTGCTCGCAGGCCTCCACAAAACGCTTCCGCTCCTCAGTCAGTATCTTCGCACGATCCTGCACCACTGTGAGTGAAACCGGCTTGAGCTTGCGCAATTGTTCCGCAGATTCATCCAGTCGCACAACCTCCTGACCGATGAGAAGCCGCTGGTAACCTTGTTTGGCAATCAAGGCGAGCGATTCGTCGAGTGACAACTTCTCCGACAACGGGATTTGAAACGTAATCAGGATCTCCGAGTTCTTCGTTGCTGCCTGAGAATTTCGCAATGTTTCCCAAACATCGCGCGGCGAATCCTTACGAACCAACTGGCCGCATTTTTTACAAAAGAGTTTCCCGAGATTGGCCCAGATGACCTTCGCGTAGTCGCATACTTCGGTCATCGTGCCGACAGTGGAGCGCGTGGTCTTCACGGAGTTCCGCTGTTCAATCGCGATCGCCGGCGGAATGCCTTCGATGCTGTCGACCTGCGGTTTGTCCATGCGATCGAAGAACTGCCGGGCGTACGGCGAGAAAGTTTCGATGTAGCGCCGCTGCCCTTCCGCAAACAGAGTATCGAAAGCGAGCGAACTTTTCCCCGAACCGCTCAAACCGGTGACGACAATCAGCTGGTTGAGCGGGAAATCGATATCGAAGTTCTTTAGATTATTGTGCCGCACACCCCGGAGGCGAATGAACTTTTGAGCGGGCTTCTTCGACATGGCAGCGGAATGTAATGCGATTTGCGGTGAGAGCAAACCAAGGAAAATGGAATTTGGTGGACGGCAAACTCACCAGATGCTTGGGCGCGGTTTTTCGGCCTTTGCGGAAAAGATGACTCATCTCGGGGTAAAGCCTCCATTCCCGGCGGAGAGTCGTTTTTAGGTCCAAGTGCCTCCGCTGCTCCAGAAATGGACTCAAAAATGGAGTAAAATTCTCCCCCTCCTCTAGAAATCCACTCAGTTTTGCTTCAAAAAGTTGTCATCCTCTAGAAAACGGTCCGATTTTGGAGTAAAAACGTCCGCTCCTCCAGAGGATGACCCATTTTTGATCCTAAAAAGTGACCATCTTCCGAGATGCTCTCGTTTTGGCGTAAAAAATGACCATCTTCTGCGCGGATGGTATGTTTTTGAAGCAAAACTGAGCGTCGAGACAGAAGATGGTCACTCCACGAAGCATTTCTGAGTGAAAATACAGAGGATGATACTTTTTCGAACGCGATTTCCGGTGCATTTCTGGAAAAAGGGACGTTTTCGAGACGAATCCCGGCACTTTTATGGCGCGGCGGAGGTTTTGAGCGCAAAAATGGATGGATTTTTAGAGTGTCGGACGTTTTTGGAGCAAAGATGAGCGGGGTTACAGGAAGGAGAAGGGTTTGAGACCGAAAGTGAGGGAATTTCTCCAGTTTCGGACCGTTTGGAGACAATAACCTCTGAATGCGTTCCGGTTGCTTGCTTGCGTCCGCAATCCCGACCAAAACTGGCGCGTGGGATACGGTCTTTTTCAACTCCGCCGAACTCGCGCAAACTTCAAGCGGCCGTGGAGAATTTCCGACGGACCTGCCGGTAAAGAATAACAACAATTACCACGATCGGAATGCACAGGATCGCCGCTTTCAGCCAGTTTGCCTTCACGGCCGCACGCGCCTCCGTCTCGACTGCCTCCTCCTTTGCCTCGCGTGCAGAAATGCGTTGCTTGTAAACTTCGAGCAACGGTTGCACCCGATCCGGCGGATATCCGAATTTCAGGGCCATCTCCAACAGGATCGTCGCCGATTCCAAGGTATTCGTCGCAGCTGCGACGGCGGCAAAATCAAAAAACAAACTGGCGACGGCTGGATCCGGTTGCTTCACAAATTGCAGCCGTTCTTTCAACTGAAAGAACAGGGCGTCCCTGAGTTGCAGCAAGGTGACAGATTGGTCGCCGATCTTCATGTCGCTTTGCTTCTCGATGGTTTCCGGGCTGAGATTTAAAACGGAATGTTTTTTGAAATAATCGGCATCTTTTTCCTGCGCGATCTTGGCTTCGAGGATTTTCACATGAAGCCATTCCGTGCCCTCATGTGAAGTCGCGTCGCGACGAATCCCTTCGCTGATCCAGTGTAAGGCTTGGGCATTGTTACCGGAGAGTTCGTAAGCGGTGCCAAGATTTGCCGCGATAGTATATTGTCCGGGTTTTTCCTTCTCCAACCCTTCGAGAAGCGTCACCGCTTCCTGGCTGCGCCCGAGATACATTAAAGCGACCGAATAATCGTTGCGCTTATCAAACTCAGTGGCGCCGCGCAACTCGGCTTCCATTTTTGCACCATCCGGCTTGGGATTGTATCTC
>JAQGOU010000536.1 GCA_028293445.1 Verrucomicrobiales bacterium
AATTCCTCGACGCGGACCAACTTCTCGATTTGAAAATCCAATACCTGAAAGGGTTCGCGGTTCTTTAATCGGGCTGCAGAATCCGATGCGACGCTGGCCTGCACTCTTTGTTCGGCCCGTTCCAAAGCGGAGACTGCTCCCTTGGCTTGTCGGATCTGCCGATCCATCTCATTCAAGTCCAGCTTCGTTGCATTGCCGTGAATGCGGGCTTTGCTCAATTTCTCCCAGGCTGTCCGCAACGGTTCGTCTGCGGCATCTGCCCGTTGCGCGAGCGGATGAAATACCAGGAAATAGTACGCGGCCAGCCCCAGCCCGATCAGGATGCTGATCTTTTGCGCGCGTCGTGTTTGTTGAGGGCTGAGCATACCTAAAAATGATTCATGACCGCTGCGTTCGAGCGTTCCTGGAGTCGTGACGACGACGTCGACTCAGAGGGTGAATTCGTAACGGCAATTTCTTTTGCTCGTGACGACGGTTGAAATTTGTCTTCCGCCAATTCCAATGACAACGCGAAGTGCCGATCGGGAATCAAGACCTTTGGGTTGGCGAGGTCCTTGCGCAAATCAATGGGCAGCGTGTCGACGCTGCTGAAGAGCGGAGATTGTTTCAGTTCTCCCACCACTTGTCCGAGCGTGCTGCGCATGGCTTCGCCTTCCTGCTTCAAACACAGTTCCGCGATAAAACCGGACTTGGGTTTCTGCGCATCATGCGACGGCAATGCTTTAAGGCTCGTGATGGTTCTGCCGGCAAAATAACTTTGCTGATCGGCGAACAGGACATACCAAAGATTTCGATTCGTGCGCGAACGTTCCAGGAGCGCCAATGTATTCAGGAGATCAAGCGTTTGTTGTTGGCGCCTCAAAACCGGGCGGAGACGTTCATATTTTTCCGTGAATCGATTCTCCAGAGTCTCCATCGTTTCAGCTTTTTTGAGCGCAATGGCGGTTTGCGCGAGCAATTCCCGTTTCTGCCGGATCAAAGAGAGTTTCTGCCAGGTTCCGAACGCCAGCGCGAAGAACGTGATGAGCAGCAGGAAAAAGGCGACGCGCAGAAATCGTTGTTGCAGTCGTTGCTGGTTCCAGGTCGAACGAAGTGCTGCCGGCAGCAGGGATGCAGGTCGCGGAGTTGTGCCAAGCGTTTGCAGAGCCGTTCCGTAAGCAATGACAAATTGTTCCGGCAGGGCATTCTCATTCTCCTGCGGCCACGGTGCGAACTGCAATGCGCTGCCCCGGTTTAAATAATCGCGCAGACCGGTCTGAGTTGCTCCGCCGCCGCTCAGCACCACGCGAAAGGAAGCGAGAGGTGTTTTGATTTCCGGATTTTCCCGGAGCCAATCAGTTACCACTCGTTCCAGTTCGTTGCGCCAGCCATCGACTACCGAGACCAGGGCCGGCAGCGCATCCGTTCCCGAAAAGAGATTCTTCGTCTGCTTGAGCGTTTCCGCAGCTTCAACGGAACAGCCCTTCTTGGAGGCAATCGTTTCGGTGAAAAGATTCCCGCCAATCGGGAAGGTAACCGCGTGCACGACCTGGCCATTTAGCAGCAACGTCGCGAGGGTGCCGCTCGCGCCGATGTCGACAAGGACGGCATGTTCCGCCGAGTTGTTCCTTTGAAAAGCAACGGCAAGGACGTTCGCGCTCGGAACAATTTCACAGATATCTTCCGTGTGAAGTGAGAGCCGCGAAATTTGTTGGAAGATGTCCGCTTCCTTGCAGAGCGTGACCCAGAACGAGTTTTGATGTTTGCCGAACGGTTGCAGTCGCGCGCAGTCGTAAACAATCGCGCTGTCGCGCAGGTCCCGGTTCTTGAAAGTTTCGGCTTCGATGAGTTGTGCTACACCTTCCGAGGCAGCGGACAGATCAAGAATCTGCGACAGAGGGAGATGCTGCGGCAATGCGAGTGCGATCGGGTCGTCGCCCATGCTTTCGAGAATCGGTTGCAGGAAATGTTCGATCTCCTCGGGAGAAAGCAACTTTTCCTCCTGCACATTAACCAGTTCCCGGCGGAGGACACGAACCGCGCTTCCACGCTTTTCAACCAGGAGAATTTTGATGGAATGACTGCCCGCATCAATGACGATGATGCGCCTCGCCGAGTGGAGTGGAAACCCCGGCAAATAGGGAAATTGTAACAGCGTGGCCACGTTACTTTTTCGGTTCTTCCTTATCGTAAGCCATGAACTCGCCGGTATCGGAGAGGAGGGTCGCCGTGACGAAGATCAAGAGGTAACGCGGTTTATCCACGGAAGTATGCTTGCGAAACAGCGCGCCGAGAATGGGAATTCTGCTTAACACCGGCACCGACTCGACCAAGGTTGTCTGCTCGCGCTGCAGCACGCCGCCCATTGCGACCGTCTCACCAGATTTCACCATCACACGCGTCGCCAATTCCTGTGTTCGATACGACGGAAGTTTCAACGTAAATGAATTAGCGCTTCCGTTGGCGTTGGTGCCTGCGCCGATCGTGCCCAGGGACTGCATCACGATTCCCTCGTTCACCTGTGGATTCAGCGCCAGCAAAATGGTTTTGCCATCGCCGCCAATGCTCGCGAGAACGTAGAGCGAAACGCCCGCCGTAATCTTCGTCGGTTTTCCG
This sequence comes from Verrucomicrobiales bacterium, assembly GCA_028293445.1. GTDB lineage: Bacteria > Verrucomicrobiota > Verrucomicrobiia > Limisphaerales > JACDHS01 > CBHWET01. Next base: position 2,596 of record JAQGOU010000536.1, read on the forward strand.
GAAGGAACGAGGTCAGACTGGGTCAGGTATTGTGAAACCGTTTGTTTAACCTGGTACTCTTCGTAGTAATACTGGACCTGCCCATCATTGATCATGGCCGGCAGATTGTTCACCAGCGTCAGGCGAGGGGCGCTCAGCGTTTGGCTTTCGCCGGATTGTTGTAACGCGTTCAACGTAGCGGTCAGCTCAGATTGCGAGATGGAATTCGGCCAGCGGAAAAGGCTGTTGGTGGTGGTTTGCTGAATGCCGGCACCGATGCCGATTTCGTTTCCACCGAAATTTCCCAGGCCGGTGAAGTCTACCGTGTCGCGCCTTTTCTTCGTCCCGCCCGCATCCCAGTTCACACCCAGTTGCAGGAAGGCCGCTTCGCTGATCGTGATAAACCGGGCTTCAATCAGCACTTGCTGCATCGGCTTATCGTAGGCCGCAACCAGTTTATCCATTGTTTCCAACTGATCCGCTGTGCCGCGAGCGACCACGAGGTTGCGTTCGTAATCGATCTGGTATTTTGAACCAGCGAAGAACTGTTTGATGGCGACTTCGATGGCTGGGGTAGCCGAAGCACCATCATTGACGAACTTCTTCGTTTGAAATGATTCTGAAGTGGTTACGACCGCGCCTGCGGTGGTCGTCACACGGGCGACCTCGGTGGGACCAAACTGGGCCGGAATCAGAAAACCGTTCTTGAGATGATAAATCCGCGTCTCCTCGAGCATTCGCTTGGGATCTTTCGCATCAACGATCCAGACCAGGTCGTCGCCCACCTGGAATTGCACATCGAGATTTCGCGACACATACCGCAGAAACTCCGAGAGTTTCACTTTGTCCATGTTGACGCTCAAGGTCTGCTTGAACGCCGGGATCGATTTGTCGGCAATGAAGTTGATCCCTTCGGCCTGACCGATGCTGAAGATGATCGATTCCAGCGTCACGTTATCGAGGTGAACGGAAATCGGCTTGGCCAACAGCTTGGTCATGGACCCTTCCGGCGCTTCCAAATCGAACAACCGGCTTTTTTCGTGTCTCGTTTTGTTAAACGTTTCCGGGATGTAAGGCGTCGCCTGGATTTGTTCGACTGCTTTTCTGACGTCGTGGCGCGGTGGCAACCCACGATCTTTGTCCTTCAGCAAATCAGGCAGGGTCGGATTGAAAACGGGATTCTCGGAATCGATCGCGCGAATACTGTGTTCCAAGGCTTCATCACGCCGCGACTGACGTTGTTTTTTTACCCATTCAACGACTCGTATGACCGAAGCATCCGTGGGATCTTTTTTATCCAGTTCCTCCGCTTTGACTTCGGCTTCTTCCCAGTGATTGGCCGCCGCCAATTTTAAAATCTCTTTGATTTCAATATCGTGCGTGGAACTGACCTTGGGGAAAAAGAAATCATCTGACGGCTTGTTGGTCCTGGAGGTCGTGTCGGCTTTCGGCGAAGCAAGCGGCGCACGCTGCGTTGTCGTCCCTCCTTTGGGTGTCGACGGGGCAGGCGATTTCGCGGGTTTGTCTTTCGACGTAGACGACTTGTTCGACGTGGCGCAACCTGCTGCCACGACGAGCACGAGCAAAAATGGAGTTATTTTTATCACTAAGGACAATTAAATGGACGAACGACCCGCAAAACGAATTCAGGTTTTATCGGATTAGTTCTTGAGGCTTCTATTAAAGCGGAGTCGCCGCTGAATATTCAATCGCCAATTGTAGAAGGAGGAAAAAATCTTGGTGATCTTTTTAACCACGAATCCGCATCTTCTATTTTTTCTCTGCCATTATTTTTGAAATGTCTTCTATTATGATCAACGGCAGCTCGCAGGCTGCCCAGTATTCCTGATGAAACCGAACATAAAGCTCGCTGAAGCCAATACGCCCGATGGAGCCCTCCTCGTTCTTTACGAGCATGACGGCAATTTCTGCATTCGACTCGACGGTAAGGAATTAATGAATTCGACCGTCGCCACTTCTGAGATTCTGTTGGGCGACCTCGCGACAAAACACGTTGCGAATCACGACAAGCCTTGTGTGCTCATCGGCGGTCTTGGACTCGGCTTCACTTTGAGAAGTGTCCTCGAGAATGGTGGACCCGAGGTTTCGGTGCACGTGGCCGAATTGATGCCAGCCGTCGTGGCCTGGAATCGTGAGTTTCTCTCCGGCTTAAATGGAAAGCTTCTGGACGATCCACGGGTGCATCTCTTCGTGGAAGATGTCTGGCATGTGATCGCCCGCGGAGGTCGTGCGAAATACGACGCCATCCTGCTGGACATCGACAACGGTCCGTTCGCGATGGTGCAGAAAGAAAATTCGCGGATGTATGAGTCCAGCGGACTGGAACGCATTTCTGCCTCGCTCAAACCGGGCGGACGCGTGGCCATCTGGTCGGCTTGTCCGGATCACGGCTTTGCGGATCGATTAACCGAAGTGGGATTCCATGTGGAGATCGTTCGCGCCAAACTGTTCGATACCGCCAAGCGTTGCGCTTACACGATCTTCGTCGCGGATAAATAATTACGACAACTGGTTCCTCCTTTGCCAGAGCCGCACCTCTCGACGTGTTGAAACGTGTTGCTCCCCCATTTGCGCATTTTGAACGCTGGAAAAGGTTCTGGAATATTCCAGAAGATTCCTCAACGTTTTGAGTGGAATGAAAAAGAGGTTTGAAAATGAGCGACGGATTTCATTCCTAATCGCTCCATCAGCCCTGGTTTTAGGCAAGAATTCCGCTCGAATTTTCCAAGGGCGAACCGGGAGGCGAAGAAGTCCCGATAACGTTATCGGAAGAAATCCTGCGCCAGTCCAATTTTTCACAGTCCAAAACTGAGCAAAACCTCCAAGTCCTTGTCGCGAGCCTGTTTGCACTTTCCTAAAAAAATTCCGCTAAAAAGCGGAAATTTTTTCACCGAGTGAAAAAGAAAAAACTTTTTCGCCGAAACTTTTCCGGAGAGTGAAAAACTTTTATTTCTTTAGCGGAGCTTCTTTAGGAGCCTGCAAAACCTTAATTTTTCTGCTGGAAGTTTTTCGGAGAGTTAAAAAGTTTTATTTTTTTAGCGGAAAGTTTTTCGGACTCCGCAAAACATTTATTCTTTTAGCGGAATTATTTTCGGAGAGTGAAAAATGGGTTTCAGCGTGCCGAAGGTTTTTCGGAGAGTGG
>JAQGOU010000552.1 GCA_028293445.1 Verrucomicrobiales bacterium
GGCGGCGCGTCCGGCCAAAGATGCCGTTTGTAAATTTGCATGGCCGCAAAGATTCTTTTCGCATTTTCAGTGCTCTTGGGGTTTTGTCCGCCATCGAAACGCCATGCAAACATCGTGTTGAAATAACCGTCGTTGAAGAGAGTGCTTTCGTGCAGAAAATACTCAAAGAACGGCACGGAGAAATCGTTAATGAGGGGAAGGCTATAAATGATCTGTTCCGCGATTCCAAAGGTGAATCGATTCGTGATGATCAACTGCCGATGACTCCAGAGTGACTCCTCCGCACGTTTGAAAGCCCCGCTGTTTGTGGCTGGGTCATGAGCGGTAAAAAGATCGAGCAGGCGTCCATCCAGGTGCTCATTCAGATTGGTCGAAGCGATCATCCCGTTCACAAAGTTCTTCCAGGTCTCATCCAGATCTATTCCGTCTTTTCGCCAATCGATGAGCCATGGTGTTCGTAAGGCGCTGTCGTGGGATCCAAAAGTGGCGGGTTTATCCCGTGCTTCAGTCAAATGGTGACGAAGCCATGCGATTGAATAAATGTAACCGCCGTAATCAGACCGCAATGCTTTCCGGTAACATTGAAAAACTTCAACCGGGTTGTCATACCAATAAGGAGCGTAAGCGGCCATAGCGGCGTCGAAATCGGTCAGGTTCGTTCCACGCGGCAAAATAGACGCGACTGCTTCCCGGAGTCGTTCACGTAACAATTCAACTTCGTCCCGATGCGATGCATAGAAACCCTCCTCCCAGGCCCAGCGCACGATGCGCGAAGAGGTCAGAACTAAACTGCCGGCGAGGCCCTCCCATCGGATTCCATTTCGCCAGTCCTGGTCGCTATTGTGTTTAAGCTCAAGGTATTCATGCAACAAATCGAGACTGCGCACGGCATGATCTATATTGACGTCCGACTCTCGAACCTTTTTGACCTTAAAACCCTCGTTCGGCTGGAAATAGGTGGTAAGAGCGCTCTCTGCATTCAAACGCGCGAGATGATAGAGAAGAGCCTTCTCTTTATATCCCAGCGCGTGCGCAGATTCCGCGGCGGCGAGCGCCTCATCAACCAAGCCCGCCCGGGAGGCAGACATCGCTTCGGCAAAGAAACGCTTCCCCTCCTCCACTGGCTGCCAGGACTGGATATTCTCGGGCTTGCCGAGCAGTCGAACCAACTCCTTCGCAGCTTGGTCTACAACCGCCGCGATGCCGGTTTTTGTTCCGTCGATCGTCACGTTTGAGATCGCTCCGCCAGGGGATTCCAACCGGAGTCGCAAAGAAATACTGTTCGTGGAGTTCTCGGCAATTTCTCCGTCGAGCACATAAGCGCCTGTCCAAAAATTACTTTGTCCCGCGGACAAATCTTTTTCCCACGCCAGAGCCGATAACTTTTCGCGTTCCAGGGCAAAGAAAGAACGTTCATACACAAGGCGCGCGACCAGCAACGAGGTCATTTCACGTTCGACACGTTCGGAATCACGCATCTTTAAGGAAGAACGGAGGTGCAACACCGAGATGGGCAGAGCATCTTTCGGCAAGACTTTCAGCTTTGGCCAGAACGGCGAAAAACGTGTCGCGATGAGCGAACTCCACTCTTTAACCCCTTTCGTCGGCAATTCCGTTTGCAACACGTCAAGAACGACCCCAGGTTTAATGGCGATCAATCTGGCGTTTAAAACAGAATTCGTCCCCCGTTGCAGCATCTGGAGAATAATGATTCCGTCGGCGCCCAGAATCTCTCCGGCTTTGACATAGTCTTGTTGTCCCCCAAGGGAGCGGGACTGTTCCACGAGAACTTTTTGAATTTGTTCACGTTCCAGAATGACGAGGGTTCCTCGACTCAACTCTGCGGCCAGGACGTCGGCGGCGGGACGAGTGACATCTTCCTTGCTGATGATCGCCAATCGAACCGACTCTTGTCCGAGCAGTTCTGTGCAACCGATGGACATCAGGACCAGGACAAGACTCAAAAACCAACAATGGATTCTGCCGCGGACAAAACGCACATTTATGGAGCCGTTATTCATTTGGGACTTCGGCTGGTTCTTCGGTCTCACGTCGATCAGACACATTTATAAAGTAAGACAAACGTCGCAAATGAATCCTTTGAGAAAAGTTTAGCCACTATTTGCAAACGACGAAGCGACTCGGGACCCTTTGCGTTACTGTAAAGATCGTGAACGAGACATTTCCGGATTCAAATGAGCCGGTCGAGTATCCGATTGACGGCGTGCTTGATCTTCACGGGTTCAAGCCGAAAGAGGTAAAGGATTTGGTTCAGCACTACCTTCTCGAATGTCAGAAACGTGGAATTCTCCGGGTGCGCGTCATTCATGGCAAAGGGATCGGTAATCTACGCCGGACCGTCCATGCCCTTCTTGCGAAAATGCCCGAAGTAATTTCCTATTCCCAGGCGAGCGCAGAGTTTGGTCATTGGGGAGCAACGATTGTTGAATTGCGAGGCCGAGAATCAGCCCAGAGTTAGTGCTTTGGCAGCTCGATCCAAAACAGACTTCCTTGGCCGAGGGTCGATTCGACCCCGGAAATTCCGTTCATCCGCTCAACCGCTTTTTGCACCAGAGCCAGGCCAATGCCAGTTCCCGGGTAAACAGAACGTTCGCCGTGCAATCGTTCGAACACTTTGAAAATGCGTTTATGATACGAAACATCCACCCCGATGCCATTGTCTTTGATGGAAAGCCGCACGCTCGGTCGGATAGTCCCGTCTTCAGATTTCACAGTTCGTTCTTCTGCCCAGATCTTCACGAAGGGGGCGACGCCGGCGGGCACAAATTTGAGCGCATTCTCAATCAGGTTAGATAACACCTGATCCAACAGAACTGAATTAGCCATGACGATCGGCATTTCTTTCTGCACCTCAATCGTGGCCTTGGTCAAAACAATGACCTCGCGCAAACCTTCCGCGGCTTTGGCGATGGTATCGTTCAGGCTGATCGGCGTGACCGCAACATCCATGTGCGTGAGTCGCCCGTAGTCGAGCAGGTCCACGATCAAAATGTGCATGCGCGTGGCCGCCTCCACGATACGGTTCGTGCAATTCTTACCTTCCGCATCGAACGCCGGGGCATACTCTTGTTGCAAGACCATCGTCAACCCGTTGATCGCCCGGAGCGGCGCCTTTAGATCATGGGCGATGGAATAACAAAACTTCTCCATCTCCTGCAGACTGTCTTTCAATTCGGCCGTGCGTTCCGAGACGCGACTTTCGAGCAGCTCGTTTTGCAGATTGAGTTGTCTCTTTGTTTCCTGGAGTTCGACGTTCAGGTGTGTGAGTTCATTTTGGCGCTTCTCCAGTTCACTAAAGGCACCGAGCAACTCCTGGTTTTGTTGCTGTAACTCAACGAAAGGCTCCTGGGAGGTTTGCAGCGAAAGTTCGTCGGTGAGGTACGAAAAAAACTCCTTATTGAATTCATTCAATTCGCTCCCGATATATTTTCCCATCGATACCGTCGTGCCTTTGGGGCCGGTCTCAATCTCAAATTTGTCCATCAGCTTTTTCGTGCCAACAATCCCGAGCCCCATGCCGCTGCGGGAAACATATTTCCCCGCTAAAATGGTCGAAAGATTAGGAATCCCCTGCCCATGATCGCTGAAAATCATTTGCAGGATTGGTCTCGGCTCGGTTTGAAGGAAAAATTCAACTTTGCCTCGCCCCGCGTAGCGAAAGGTGTTGCGCGCAATTTCTGAAACCGAAGTCGCGATCCGTACTTGATCCTGCGCACTGAATCCGACCAGCGCGGCGACCTGACGGGCGCGTTGCCGCGACAGCACGACGTCGTGCTCGTAGCAAAGTTCAACATGTAACAAACGTGTCCTCATCTTAAACCGTCAATCCGAAGGCTCACGCATCACAATGACGGACGCGTCGTCCCGATCCCGGCGAAAGTCGCGATAGATGACTCCGGCAATTACCGAAGGATGTCGACTCGAGAGCCCGGGATAGTTTTCGAGATCCCATTTACCGGAGATGCCATCCGTGTGCATGACCAAAAGTGAATTGTTGCGCCAGGGATAATTTTCCTGGCGAACCGAGTGCAAGGCGACCCCGACAGTACCATTGTGGGAAAGAAGACTCTTTCTCTCTTCGCCGTTACTGACTCGACCGGCAATATTTCCCAAGCCGATGAATGAGAACGTTCGCCCTCTTGGGGTAATTTCCACCAAACCAACGACAGCGCCCACGCTTGTTTTAAGCGCCAGATGCAATGCCTCAATCATCTCCTTGGCGGGAAGGTTTTTTTCCAGGAAAACCTCCACGGCAGTATCTGAGGCCTGCGCCGCGCCCGGTCCATGACCCAGGCCATCGACTAAAAGGAGTTGTTGACCAGCCTCGGTCGTCTTCTCTGCCCAGGCATCTCCGCAAACCTGTTGTCCTTTGATCTGAAGGCAAACAGCCCCGATTTCGGCGGCGGAGAAAAATGTTTTGGGAAGAGGCGTCGCCCAAATTTGGGATATGGAAACCGTTCCTTGTCGGGGCCGGGTATAAATTTCGGAAAAGGAGGAAAGCCGCGAAATCGCCCCCAGGCCTATGCCAGCCGAGCCACCCGAGGAAAACCCATCGCGCAAACATCTTTCCACGTCAGGCATGCCGGGACCTTTATCAATCGAGAGAATTTCAAGGCCCATGATGTGCCGCGCCGATGGCAATCGCCCGGGCGCACTGAGCGTGCGAAAAACAATTTCTCCTTCGCCCGCGTGGCGCCAAAGATTATTCGCCAACTCCGTGACAATAATTCCCACCTCGCCAACTTTCACCGAATGAAATTTGAGATCTTCGGCCAAGCCCATGGCGACACGACGCGCTTCACCGGCAGCGCTCGCTTCGGAGACCGGCAGGCAAATGGATTTATAATTCAAGTCCACCTCGCGATAGTGACGCGAGTTCCTTCGCCTGGTTGGGAGATAATTTCAAATTCATTAGATAACCGCTTGGCACCCGGAAGTCCCAGTCCGAGGCTGTTGCCCGTGCTAAAACCATCCTTAAGCGCCTCTTCAATATCTGGAATGCCTGGCCCTCGATCTTCAAATACAGCACGCAGTCCCTTTCGCAAATCCTTTTCAACCGCTTCCAGCAACATAAAACCGCCTCTACCGTAGATAAGAGTATTTCGCGCCAACTCACTCACGGCCGTCACGAATTTGGTCTGGTCGATCAATTTGAAGTTCAAGTCGATGGCCCATTGACGCGCGACTTGTCGGGCACGAACAATGTCCTGTTCCGACACGATCGGAAGGCTTTCACTCTTAAGAAGCATCATCTTCCACCTCCGAGTCGTCTGAATCCAGACACTCGCGGAGAAGCATCATTCCCTTTTCAACATTTAAGGCCGTCCGAACTCCGGGCATCGACATGCCCAACTCGACCAGTGTAATGGCTACAGCCGGCTGCATTCCTACCACCACCGTCTGTGCGGCCAGCACATTACTCATCAAAGAAATGTTCGACAGCATGCGACCGATGAATGAATCGATCATTTCCAAAGACGAAATATCGATAAGCACGCCGCGAGAATTTGAGGCGACGATTTGCCGAGTGAGGTCATCCTGCAGCGTCATCGCCAGGCGGTCGTGCATATCTACTTGAATCGTGACGAGCAAAAAGTCGCCCATGCGCAAGATCGGAATTCGTTCCATACGTTTTGAAAGACAGAAGAAGTTTGTTTCCTCTCAAATCTTAAGCAGCCATTTCTTTTAATTTCTTCGTATTCACCACGGTCAATCCGGATTGTTTCATGGCGAGAGCCAAAGCGTCCTTTAGATTAGCCTTCGTGGTGATGTCGCCCAGATTCACGCCGAGATGAACAATCGTTTGGGCAATCTGCGGGCGAATGCCGCTGATAAAACAATCCGCACCCATCAGGCGCGCCGCCGTTACGGTTTTCAATAAATGCTGTGCGACGAGCGTGTCGACCGTGGGCACGCCGGTGATATCAATGATCGCCACGGAAGCGCCAGTCTCGACGATTTTTTGCAAGAGCGATTGCATGACGAGCTCGGTGCGCGCGCTGTCCAGGATGCCGATCAATGGGAGCGCAAGAATTCCTTCCCAGAGCATGACGACGGGCGTGGAGAGCTCGAGCAACCCTTGTTGCTGGCGAAGAATGACTTCTTCGCGCGTCTTCTGAAACATCTCAGTGGTGAACAGGCCGAGTTCATCCAGCAGATTGGTAGCCGTCCAGGTTTCATCCGCGAGCGCATCGGCGTTGTTCGCGAATTCTTTGCGGAGACGAATGAATAAGGACTTCTTGAACGAGAAAACAAACGTGGCGGTTTGTGTAGGAGTAAAACCTTGCTGCGCACGGGAACGGGAGACCGACGTCAGGAGCTCGCGCATCTCCGCCCATTCCGGGGTCGAAATATCGGGATTGTTTCCCTGGGTGCCTTTGCGCAAGAGCCGAAGAAATTCTGAGCATTGCGATTTCAGCTCGCCTTCTTTCAAGGAAACCTGCTGGCGGGTCGCCAGGGCCGTTTGTTCTTTCAGCCAATCGGCGAGCAAATCGGTTTCGTGCTTTTTGATGATTTCAGGGAGACCCGTATGATTTGGTGCGTTCATTAAGTTATTTGGTCGGTTTATAAAAATATTTCGAGCTTCCCCCGGGGACCTAAAGTCAATTCACGAGAGCTAATCGATCTATACTGTGGAGTTATCTTGTAGGTTTGTAAACGGAGGGAACCCTACTTGATGCCGTAAGGAACACCTCCCATTTGAGGTAGTTAAAGCCCTAGGTGCGTTTCCGTTGCCTCTCTCTTTCGAACTGCGGGTGACAAATCATTCCCAATGCGCCTTCATCCCCGTGAGCATTTGGCAAAGCTCTGCGGGTAATGCGGGTTTGACCAGGTAAGAGGTCGCGCCATAACTATACGCAGCTTTAATATCAGACTGCAGCTCGGAAGAGGTCATGACGATGACGGCAAGCGTTTTGAACTCAGGCTGTTGACGAATCCATTTCAGCACCTCCATGCCCATCACTCTGGGAAGCTTCAGATCCAGGAGCACGAGGCTGGGTAACGCAAATTGCGTTCGATCTTTGAAATTGCCTTCTCCCTTGAAATAATTCAGTGCCTCTTGCCCATCACAGGCGACATGCATCGGATTTCTCATGTTCACCTTAGTCGCCGCCTGCTTCATAAAGTAGACGTCGTTCTCGTCGTCTTCGACCAAAAGAATGGTTTTCATTAGTGTCATGCTGAATCAAGAAGCTCTTCCGGGTTCAACCTGAATTGACTCGGCTGCGAAGCACCGTAAACGTGAGACTTCACAACGTCGAATTAAATGTTTGATAATCAACACGTAGCGCGGCCGCAAAAAAAAAACAAGAGCCGCCCGGTTTCCCAGGCGGCTTTGTGTTAGTCACGGCTGAGCGGCAGCTCAGCCCTACCACAATGGTAGGGTCGGCGCTGCCGCGCCGCCCATTTATCTCCCTGTGCGTGCGCCAGCAGCAGCCGCGGAACCCAATCCAACTCCTCCACCAAAGAGATTCAGATTCAACATTCTTGATTGCTTAGGAACTTTGATGAGTAATGATCCCAGTCTTGTTGGTGCCGGAACACTATACAAACACCACCCTCACTGGTGTCTACCTGGTAAGATATAATATGCTGAATCCAATTCGATCCGTGCTGCTCGCCTTGGCTTGCCTGCTCGGCGTGACCGCTTTCAATGGAAAAGCCGCCGAAGACGGAAACACCAATGCTCTTCGCAAACAACAGTTCGATCGTCTCCAGACTTTCTTCGTTGCGAAAGAAAAGCAGGCCAAAGCGTTCGCTGCCAAAGAAAATCAGGAACTGTTACCCGACGTGCAGGCCTTTTTCAGTGCGGGCAGCGCTGGCAAATGGCAGACCGTCTCCAACCTCTACGGGAAACTTCTTCTCAAACGCAACGGGGACGGCAAAACAATGCACGATGAAACCCTGGCAAAAGCTCCCTACTGGCAACTCGTTGTCGAAACGGGTGGTGCCTGCGGACAAGTCGTCGAAAGAGCACCCAGATTCGTTCGCATGTGGGAGCATGATATCATTGAGTCCATCCCACCGGGCAGCATTTACTTCGGCGGCACCGATGCTGGCCGTTTTCTGATCACCACATTCTGCAAGTCTCAGGTCGATGGCGATCCATTTTTCACAGTCACGCAAAATGCTTTAGCGGACGGTTCGTATCTCAACTACCTCCGTTTCATGTACGGGCAGAAAATCAAAATGTTGTCGCAGGAAGATTCGGCCAAGGCTTTCCAGGATTATCTTTCTGATGCGCACCAGCGTTTGCAAAAGAACCAGCTCAAGCAGGGCGAGAACGTGCGCCTCGAGAACGGTCGAATACAGGCGTCCGGGCAGATCGCCGTCATGGAAATCAACGGTTTGATGGCGAAGATGATCGTTGACAAAAATACCAACCGCGAAATCTTCGTCGAGGAAAGTTTTCCCCTGGATTGGATGTATCCCTATCTCGAACCGCATGGGCTCATCATGAAACTCAATCGCCAGCCGCTGTCGGAGATTTCCGAGGAAGTCATTCAACAGGATCGTGCCTATTGGCACCCGCGCGTCCGCGAGATGATCGGCGATTGGTTGACTCAACGGACGACAGTGCAGGAGATCGGTACGTGCAGCTGCTGGTTGAAGAAGAGCGCATGTCCGACGCGATTCTCGTTGTGTCCACCTGTTTAAAACTCCTTCCCGAGGATCCGCAGGTCGAAGCCTTGCTCAAACAGTTGAAACAGATATCGAAGAGCCGATAGCCACGGTACGACTCCATGGCAATAATCTCAACTAGACGGTTTCTACCAGTAGCGTAATTAAGCGAGACAGGACTCCCGAGCCGTAAAGTGCAGAGAACTACTCGTCGCAGGTGCAGGCATATTCAGCCCGCTTGCATTCACCGCAAGTCGAGGTGTTCACTTTGAATCGCAGATTCTGTGGCTTGGCCTCAGCGTTCTGCTTGAACTGCACTACCACATTTCCATTCTCCACATTCGGCAAAGGCGTTTTACTCACAAGCACATCGCCCTTTTTCTCCAATTGGATCTTCTCTTTACCCTCTTTGGAGTCAGCAACGATCGTGACGTTCTGGTCCGCTGCGGCAATCGGCTTCATCGCTGCATCGTAGAATGTGACCGTGACGGTTTTGTCTTTCTCGACGAAGAATTCCGCTTTCGGTTCGGTCTTTTCGAGGATGCGGCCGCCTTTTGGTCCGGCGACGACTTTTTCAGCATGCAGGGCGCTAAAGCCAAATGTCAGCACAGCCAGGGCGAGGATTTGCGTTAATTTCTTCATTTTGTTTCCTTTGTTTTGTTTTTGTCTTTGCGTTCAACCCACTCGTAAAGCGTTGGCAGCAGAACCAGTGTGAGGAAAGTCGAGCTAATGATTCCGCCAATGACCACCGTCGCGAGCGGACGTTGCACTTCAGCGCCGGCACCATGGGCGAGAGCCATCGGCACAAATCCAAGACTGGCCACCAGTGCAGTCATGAGCACCGGACGGAGCCGTGTCAAAGCTCCTTCAAAGACCGCTTCGCGCACGGCGTGTCCTTGTTCGCGAAGGAAATTGAAGTAGCTGATCATCACCACACCGTTGAGCACTGCCACACCGCTGAGGGCAATGAAGCCGACCGCAGCCGAGATGCTAAACGGCATTCCGCGCACCGCCAAAGCGAAGACGCCGCCCGTGATCGCCAGTGGAATTCCGGTGTAGATGACAACCGCCTGCCGCAAGCTGCCGAACGCCATGAATACCAGCACAAAGATCAAAACCAGCACCAGCGGCACAACCACCGCCAGACGCGTCCGGGCTGCTTGCAGGTTTTTGAATTGGCCGCCGAACTCGATGTAATAACCGTCCGGTAGTTTCACCGCCGCCGCAATCTTCTGCTGCGCTTCGTTCACCCAGCTTTGCACATCACGTCCGGCAAGGTTTACCAGGATAGCCGCCCGACGCTGACCCGATTCGCGAATAATCGTCGTGACTTGTTCCTGCATGGAAGTTTCGGCCACCTTGCCGAGCGAGATCAATCCGCCGTCGCTCGTCCGCAATGGCAGGTTTCCGATTCGTTCCAACTTGTTGCGTGATTCGTCCGGCATTCGCACGACGATATCAAAACGCCGGTTGCCCTCGATGAACGTGCCCACCTGTTTCCCTCCGAGACCAGCTTCCACCACGTT
>JAQGOU010000576.1 GCA_028293445.1 Verrucomicrobiales bacterium
AAGACCGGATAGCGCGATTCGACGGCATCAAGAACAGCTCCGATCGTCACCGGAGTTGCCACTTCTAACTGCACATCCCCTTGCACCTTCGCAAGGTTGCGCAAATGAAATGGGAGCACCACGTGAATCATTGTCGTCACGGCAAGGTTTGCACTTCGACCGAATAGACCGGCGGGAAATCGCGCGCGATGGCGTTCCACGTATCACCACTATCGGCTGACACGTAGACTTGCCCGCCGGTCGTGCCAAAATAAATGCCGCAGGAATCGAGGGAATCGACTGCCATCGCATCACGGAGGACGTTTACGTAGCAATCCTTTTGCGGCAGACCTTTCGTCAGCGCTTCCCATTCATTGCCGCCGCTCTTGCTGCGGTAGACGCGCAACTTGCCGTCAGGAGGATAATGTTCGGAGTCGCTCTTGATCGGGACGACGTAAATGGTTTCCGGTTCATGCGCATGCACGTCGATCGGGAAACCAAAGTCGCTCGGCAGATTTCCGCTGACTTCAGTCCATTGATCACCGGCGTTGTCGCTGCGCAAAACATCCCAATGCTTTTGCATGAACAACACGTCGGGACGTGACGGGTGCATGGCAATGCGGTGAACACAGTGACCAACCTCCGCATCGGGGTCAGGTAATTCGTAGGGCGACTTCAATCCGCGATTGATCGGCTTCCAAATTTTACCGCCGTCATCGGTGCGGAAGGCGCCGGCTGCGGAGATCGCGACGTAAATGCGGTTGGCATTTTTCGGATCGAGGAGAATTGTGTGTACCGCCATGCCGCCTGCGCCCGGCTGCCAGAGATTTCCTTTTGCGGCGCGCAACCCCGGCAGTTCCTTCCACGTTTTGCCGCCATCCGTTGTCTTGAAAATCGCCGCATCTTCCACACCCGCGTAAGCCGTGTCCGGATCGGTGAGTGACGGTTCAATATGCCAGACGCGTTTGAATTCCCATGGATGCTGTGTGCCGTCGTACCATTTATGCGTGCCGACCAGACCGTCGTAAACGAACTTGTTACTCTCGCCCCGCGGAAAACCTTCCGGTCCTTTAAGCTCGGCCGGACCACTGCCAGGTGTTTCCCACGTTTTGCCGCCGTCGTCGGAGCGCTGGATGATTTGCCCGAACCATCCGCTCGATTGCGAGGCGTAAATGCGATTGGGGTCAGCTGGTGAGCCTTTGAGGTGATACATTTCCCAGCCAGCGAAGTGGGGTCCGCTGATTTCCCAGTTTTGGCGCTTGCCATCCGACGTGCAGATGAAGGCTCCTTTTTTGGTCCCAACAAGAACTCGAATCTTGCTCATAAGTATTTTTAGCTTTCTGCCTTTTTTTCGACAAACGCGCGAGATTTTTCTGTTCATGCAAAGAGTGCTGGCGAGACGCCTGCGCCCTGGGCAGAACTCATTTATTCATTACGTTTCACCATCACAACGAACAAGGAGAGCGGGTCAGGACATTTTTCTCGGATTTTTTCTGCGAGACCATCAATCAGGAATGGCGACGGCATTCCATCATCGATTACCCGCAAAACCGAACGCTGCCGCACGATCCGGATTATCGAGGCCCGAAATCGATTACGGCTTGAATATATTTTTTTGCGAGCTCTAATGGTCGCGTCATGGACGCTGGAATTGAATTAGGCAAATGATTCAATGGGCCAGGCGTCCTCAAACAACAAATGCACAAACAACCATTTCTTCCTACGGCGATCCTCTGTACGTTGCTCGGCTTTTTCACGGCGGCTCACGCCCAGACATTCACATTGGCAGCAAACCAGGTGGGTATTTCAGTAGCTCCGTCGTTTAATCACCTGCCTATCAGGGTTGCTGTCACAACGAACTCCCCCATTGTAAACCTGAACGACATGGTCGTTTCCTCTGACTCAGCGTGGGTTTCGCCGACGATAGATGCCGCCCACTCCGAGTTAGTCTTAACCTTCGTAACTTCCAACCTCGTCAATCAGCTTTATACGGCGACGATCAAGGTTTCATCCTGGAACACCACCAACACCTTGTTTGTGAAGGCCAACGTTGCTCTGCTGAATATAACTAGATTAAAAGATGATCCGCGGCGGTCTCGCACGTACGGCATTCAGCAAAATGGGCTGGGCCTCGGTTCTGTGGTTGTGATTGATCCGATTACGACGAATTGCATTGGGAATGTGACGGCGGGTAAGAAGCCGACTGACTTTGCGTTTTCGGACGACGGTCAGGAGATGTTTGTTATCAACAGCGTGGACGAGACGATTTCCGTCATTAACCTGAACAGTCTGGCGCTGACGAACACATTGACCTTATCGGCTTTCGACAACTGGGGACAAAGCGATACCACCGCAGACATTGCCGTGGGCCCGGGAAATATTATTTATTATACCGACGGCGCCTGGGCTCCCGCGCTGCGGGTTTTGAATCGGACGACGATGCAGGTGCTACAAACTGTGTACAGTCAGGGTGCGACCGGAGAGGGATTGGGCGATATCGGACTCACCAGTGATAAGAAGTTGTTGTATGGCTGGATGCAATATGGATGGTCGGCTGGATACGCTGGTTCCTATATTACCAGGTTTTCTGTTGCCACGAATGGCCTGCTTACCTTCACAGACGCAGGCAGCTCCCAATACAACACCACGTTTGCTCGCGATCCGTTGGATACCCCTGTCCTGATCAGTAGCGATAACCAGACAGTCTTTATCAAAGGTTACGCAGTGAGTTCCAACTCTGCAACCGACGTGAAGTTTACGTTTCCAACCGCCGTCTATTCAATCACGCCCGGCGGAGAAATTGCGACGACAGAGTCCGCTGTTTATGAGACCGCATCTGGCATCAAGTTGGCAGACTTGCCGCGCAGTACACCGGTGCAGACTATCTCTTCCGACTATTCACGATTGATTTATTTCGATTCGAGCACTTACGAAATTAAAGTAATCAATCTACTGGATTTGATTGGACCAGGATTTTTGAACCGCGATGTAATTCCGGCCGATGGATCAATCACTCTCTCACCGCAGCGCTTGCAATGGACTCCGTTGCCAGGAATTGATCTGTATCACGTTTACCTGGGAGTGTCGGAAACACTTGTAGCAGGCGCGGATACCAAGTCCCCCTTGTTTTTAGGCGCAGTCACCCAGCCTTCTATTTCGCTCGGAGCATTGACTCCAGGCGTAAAGTATTTTTGGCGAGTTGATGCAGTAGGCCAATTCGACATCACAAAGGGTGATGTGAAGGAGTTCACCGTTTCCCTCATCTCCTCCAGCACCAGTGCAATCAACGCAGCAACGGTGCAAGGTCACGCAGACTTCAAAACGTCATTTAACCTCAATTCAGAAAGCTCCGGCATGGCGTGGAGTGTCAGCACGGATCAACCCTGGGTAAGTTTTCTCCAAAACGCCGGCATCACTCCCGGGACGGTGGAAGTGGTTTTGAATGCGTCACAACTCAGTGTCGGTTTGCATCTCGCCAATATTACGATCAGCGACGGCACGAACGCCCTCTTTTCCATTCCCGTGGCCCTGAAGGTGGAACCTTTGCGTCTTACTGTGATGCGATCGGATCCTGGATCTGTTTTCGTCTATGCAGTCAGTGAGGATGCTTCGACTATTCCAACACAGGCTTATCTCCTGGAAATAAATACGGAAACTGAATCAATCGAGCGGGTGGCGAAAGTGGGCTCTTCAGTAACCGACCTTGCTATTCACAAAGGGGATAATCGCATTTACGTTCCAAATTGGTTGACCGGATCGCTCCTGGCGATTGACCTCACTACTTTTCAACAGGTGCGGGCGTATGCCTTTTCTCCATATGGTGGAATGGGCTATAGCGAAAATGACATTTTTCGTGTCTCAGCTGGAACGGCTGGTCGCCTGATTTGGGAAGAAGAAGATCAATGGATCGACATCAACATTTTCGACACAGTTGCCGGCACAAATATCTCCAGAGCGTTTGTGCGGGAAGGTGGCGGTGCCAGTGGCTCTAGTGGCCGATACTACTATCACGGTGACAATAACTCTTCCGGGGCGGCAATTCACAAGTATGACCTGGTGGGAGACCATTTTACCGAGCTTGCATCCATACGCGTGTCCAGCTTTTCCTATTATGGATCGAGGACGGTGGTGTTGTCCGAAGATGGCAGCCGTGTTTTCTGGAACGGATCGGCTTTCGACGCTGGTTTGGCGGAACAATGGACGATGGCTGACGAAATCTATTCTACCTCCACGAACGGACATTACGCTTTCTCGCAAACCAAAATTTACGACGTTGATCAGAAGCGCGTCCTCCTCGGCATGCCTGCGGATACGCGAATCAGCGCGTTTAATTCGTCAACCGAGAAGCTGGTTGCGCAGGTGGGAAGTTCCATCCAATGTTTTAAAATCACCGCTCCCTTCACGATGCCGGCGCCCGTGCTGTCAGCCGGATCAATCACCTCTGATTCCGCACTGCTCGAGTGGACCGATCAATCTCTGGAACAAAGCTTCACCTTGCAAAGACGTTTGGTCGGAACGACTAACTGGACGGACATTGCAACGCCTGTCCGCAATGAGACTCAATACACCGCTTCTGGACTCAGCCCACAGAGCGCTTATGAGTTCCGGATCAACGCGGACGCCACTGCCGCCAATTCGGATTGGAGCAGCATTGTCACTGTAATCACTCCTGGTGTTGTTCCGTCCATCCCAACCCTTAACGTTCCAATCGCAACGACGGAGTCGGTTTCGCTCAGTTGGTCGAATCCAACGTATGAAACCGGATTCATTCTGGAGCGCAGGACCGGCACGAACGGGTTCTCCCTCTTGGTAACGCTTTCTGCTGATGTCATCGCTTATACCGACACAAATGTGACCTCGGGCGTCACCTACTCCTATCGAATCAAGGCGACAAATGCTGCCGGTGAGTCAGACTATTCGGTTGTGCGAACCATCACGGTTGCAGTACCGACGCCTCC
This sequence comes from Verrucomicrobiales bacterium, assembly GCA_028293445.1. Taxonomy (GTDB): domain Bacteria; phylum Verrucomicrobiota; class Verrucomicrobiia; order Limisphaerales; family JACDHS01; genus CBHWET01. The sequence goes on from JAQGOU010000576.1 coordinate 4,938, forward strand.
ATCCGCGCCATCCAACCTCATCGTGAAAGTGCTGACCGCAAACTCTGCGCTTCTGACATGGAGGGATGTTTCCGGGGAGACCGGTTACACAGTGCAACGCCGAACCGAGGATACGAATTCGTGGAGTGGCGTTGCCGTGCCTGGCGCAAATGTAAAATCATGTGTGGTTTCAAACCTGGTCGAAGGGGTGCAATACTTTTTCCGCGTACAGGCTTTCAACGGTGTCGGTGAATCACCCTGGTCTCCTGAAGTGAGCGCAATACCCTACGACATTGTCCGGCTGATTGAGGACGACTTTGATCCGAGTCTTGATCCAGCAGTTTGGAGCAGCATCACCGGCGGTGTCGCAACGAATGGCAACATTGGTTTCCGCGGCAATAATGCCCTTTGGTTTAGTTCATCGGAAGTGCGACAGGCGACGACAGTCCCGATAGACGCATCGCACGGCGGAGTAATTGAATTCGTCATGCGCGCCGGAAACGAAACCGTTGATGGAAATGTTTTGTGGAACAATTCAGAAAGTGGCGAAAAGGTGGTCCTCGAATACACAAAAGATCACGGAACGACATGGACGCCTATCCAGACCTTGAACACTGTTTATCCGTCGCTGAGTGATTGGACAACCTTTTCCGTATCACTCCCGGCAGGCGCGCTGAGCACACAAACGCAGTTGCGCTGGCGACAGCAATCGCACAGCGGGGAAGGCTATGATTCGTGGGCATTGGATGATGTGGTGGTTGTCGATGCTTCACTCACGCCATCCACGCCACTGCCTCCCACATTTATTATTTCAAGCGCAACTTCATCCGCCTCAATCGCCGTTTATTGGTCGGAATCGCCGGACGCCACAGGTTATGTGCTCGAACGCAAGCACAGTCCCAGTCCCGGGTGGATCACGGTTGCTGTCGTTCCGGCATCGCAAACTTATTTTGCAGACAGTCCACTCGAACCCGGCACCGGTTACACCTATCGCGTGAAAACAATCGGCGCCCAGACCGACTCGCTTTATAGCCCGACAACCACCTCTGTCACCTGGACCGAGAAACAGCAGTGGTTGTTTGATATTTATGGTGACATCAATGCCTCTCCAACCTTTGGCGACTTTGATCTGGATGGTAAGTCTGATCTCTTGTTGCAGAGCACCAACCGCTTCCTGGCCCTTTGGTCAATGGACAATACAACCATCGTCAGCTCACAATTGTTGAACGATTCTACTCAGTTCACCGCGGGTTGGCGCGTTGTAGCGACGGCAGACATCGACCATGACGGGTTCATGGATATTCTCTGGCAGAACAATAGTGGTCATTTGAATACGTGGTTCATGCGAGGAACAAATGTAATCCGTTCTGCGATGCACAATAAGTCGTTACCGGCGGCCTGGAAAGTGATGGGCATGGCTGATTTGAACCAGGACGGAAACGCAGACATCGTCTGCCAACATGATCTTGGTTATATGGTTGTCTGGCTGGTAAGCGGGACCAATTCCGCTGGCGGAATCAATGTAACCAGATCGGTTTCACTACCAAAGGCTAATGCCTCCTGGCGCATAGCGGGGTTCAGCGACTTTGACCACAATGGACAGACCGACATACTCTACCAAGGCTCCGGAACCCGTCTGGCAATTTGGTTCATGAACGGAACGAAACGCACATCAAGTGTTACGATCGACAATAGTCTCTCCACCGTCGACGGCTGGCGTGTCGTGGGAATGGCCGATCTGAATGGTGATGGCTTCAAAGATATCCTGTGGCAAAAACTTGCCGGCCAATACACAGGCCTGACCTTCACGTGGTTGATGAACGGAACGAATATCATCAATTCAATGCTTCTAAACCAGGGACAACCGGCACCTGGCTGGAAACTGGTGGGCCAGAAGTAAAGTTAGCCAACACAGGTGCATTTGCTTTCAGACCCAATCAGTTTCGGATTGGGCTGGTTGCTTGAGTAGGAAGGCGGGAATTTTATCGCGCGTCCACCCTTGAGCCGCCCTTCATCGACATCGATGAATCCAAACATCGTCTGCACGGTACCTACGGGCAGTCCGATTTCCGCGAGGCGCTCATTGAGTCGCTGCATTCCCGCATCGCGCCAGCCGCGTTTTGGTCATGAACCCATTCCACACTTCGATCTGCTCATTGGTCGGCCGGTGGCCATTTACAAAAGCCCATGCGAGCAATTGTTCATCGCTTCCGCCTTTCAGCGGTACCGAAGTGAACATCACGCAGGAAGGATTCCACGGAGCCTGAAGCCGGTTGCCGCTGCGTTCAGGCCGGCACAGGGTTCATACTTCGATGAAGCATGATATCTCTCCGGTAAAACCATTCGGCCACCGCAATGCCGACACCCGCGGCGACTGTTCCCAGCAGAATATCAACAGGACGATGTTGCCATACGAGCGAGATGGATGGGAGCGTGGCCAACAATAGTGCAGCCAATGGCCATCGCCAGGAAGGACGTTCCCGACCGACAAACCATGCCGCCACGACCGGCCCAACGCCATGCGCGCACGGCATCACGTTGTAGGGATGGTCCATGGCCCAAAGCCACTGATAGGTTTCGCCCCACGACCCTTCCGGGATCGGTGGGCGCGACATGACCGTTGGAGTGAGAATCCACCACGGCATGACGAGCAGCCATGCGCACAAGTTCGCCCGCAGACTGGCGCGAAATCGCGTGCGGTCGAAAATCATCACCGGCAGCAGCCAGGTGATTAACATCAATCCGAGATAGACCGGCATGAACGAAGGCGCAAACGGAACCCATGTCGGCATCAGCACCACAATCGTTGGCGCCGGTTGATGGTGGTTGATCAGCAGGTAGAGTCCAAGCATCGGCCAGACAAGAGCGGTGTTCACCAGGAATCGTCGCAGTAGCCCGATGAACAAATTGTCGGAGCTGTTTTCTGAAGAGCACATTATCTCGACGATGTTTACTACTGTTCCAAGTGGTCTGTAAACCTCACCGAACATCCACTTTGAGCCGCCCTTCATCCACATCGATGAACTCAAACATCGTCTGCACCGTTCCGGGAGGCAGTCCGATTTCTGCGAGGCGCTCATTGAGTCGCTGCGTTCCGGCATCGCGCCAACCTCGTTTGGTCATGAACGCATTCCATACTTCGATTTCATCTTCGCTTGGTTGACGTCCGTTCGCGAACGCCCACGCGAGCAACTGTTCATCGCTGCTACCTTTCAGCGTTTCCGCTTCCATTGCCGCGTAATCAATGTGGAGAAACTGACAGCAGCGCCAGTCGAAACTTCCCTGCGCCATTCCCAGCCTCTCCTGCCAGTCCTCAGGTAATTTTCCTGCCGCGTGAAGCCGGATCTTGTCCAGCATCCGTCCGAAATAGACGAGACCGTTAACCTGATCGAAAGGGCTGCGAAGTCCGGGAATGATCGTCGGGTATGAAAGCGCCATAACTGAGTAGAGCATTTTCAACTTGCAGCCGCAAGGGAGCCTTAATGATCTGACATTCGTTGAGGTGAGCACACTGAATGCAACATTGTTTACGTTGGTAAAACTCAATTGGAACACCCCGTTGCTGAGGAAGCTCAAACTCTGACTGCTGATCATCGGCGCAGCGATGGAGCCGAAGGGATGGAGCAGTCCAAATGTTCCATCGCCAGCAAATCCCAGTTACTCCCCACTCCATTTGTAATCGTATCCAGTTGGCGGGTCGTAAAACATTGGTGAATCGGACTTGCCAGGAATCCCGTTCCAATAGACGCGAATGTAGTTGGCGTGACCGTCTGCAAAACTGGCGACACTACGCGCGTCATTGCATATTGGAGGCGTCATGGAGTCATGCCAGGAGAAGCCAAAGAAAGCTGAATGTTCTGCTAACAAAACTGTTTTAACAGAGTCGTGAATGGAAGAGAGTTTTTTACCAGCAACACCGGGAAGAAATTCACTCATCCGATTAAGACCATTAAATCCATAGCTGGAATAATCCCAGGCAATGCTTTCCTGCATACTCCCGCTCGTGGCGACATTATTAATTGTATCCACCGTGAATCGGTCGGCTGGACATGTGAACAACCCGTCATTGGGCGAAGAGGGAGCTTCCAATCCGACATAAGTTTTCACCAATCCTTTGTAGGCTGATATCACGGCATTCGTATTCGGAAGAGTATCGCCGTTGTCCTCTGCATACATCCGCAGGCCTAGGTTTACCTGCTTCAGGTTGCTCAGACAAAGGGTGCGCCTGGCTTTGGCACTTGAGCGAGAGACTGCAGGAAGCAGCAAGGCTGCGAGGATACCAATGATCGCAATCACAACGAGCAATTCGATTAAGGTAAAAGCCCGCCTCACAAGTTAACGCGCCCTTTCCTTCATTTTGTCCACAGCTTCAATTGCGGTTTTGAATTGGTTTAACGGGATTTCCGGCGTGGTCTGATCCAGTGCCTTGATGACACGCGCATAAAGGTCATTCATAACCGCCGGGCTCAAATGAATGAACCCATCGGCGGCCATCTTCCACTCGCTGTCTATCTTCGTAAATTGAACCGGCCGGCCACCCTTTGCACCCAGGGATACCGTTGCGGTGTCGCCGCTGACCTTCTCCTCCGCCAGATTGATAATGTCATTGGTGGGAAATGCAAATGGCATCGAAGGAAACACAACGTGAGCTGCTTCGGCCCCGAACTTATCGCTGATGGCACGATTGAATCTTGCCGTCGCAGCGATGAACGTTCCCATGGTGGACTTGAGCTTTAGCTCATCACGCGTGTTGAACACGAAGCTCTCGATGTATGTTGTCGCGTCCCCTGTTTCCATAGCGTCGGCGATGACGAGCATCGTTCCCTTCGGGGTAGCACGATCGACGACTGTCTGCTGCTTTGAAACCGAGGCTGACTTTTGTTTCGCGAAGACACCCGGCTTCGAGGTCTTCGACAGCACAACGCCGGTGGTGCCGCTGACGAGAATTACTGCGATGCCGACAGCCATAACGGTTTTTGCTTTTGTCCATGCCATAACTTTTAATGCTCCATTGATGAGAGTTGCGGTTGAAGTGGAAATCGCGCCTCCTTTTGCCGTCGCCATCACGGTGGTTGCCTGGGCCAACATCGTGGGTGCCGCCTGAACCGAATTCGCTGAAATCGCCATCATCAGAACCGCAGCGGAAAGAACCACACCATGCCTCGTGAAAAACAGACGCAATTTTTCCACGGCGCGATTGACCCGCATCTTCGCCGCGCTTTCGTTCGCCCCGAGAGCAGCGCCAACTTCTTTCATGCTCTTACCGTCAAAGAAACGTAGCACTACGGCGTGTCGATCTGCTTCATTCAACCCATCCATCGCGGCATCGAGGAGCGGGGCGATTTGAGACCACGCTTCGGAGTCGGTTTCGTCTGAAATATTTTGCATATACGCCTCCTCTTCACGACGGGCCCGCCGGATTTCGCTGCGGATGAATGTCACCGCCGTCAAACGGGCGGTCTGATAAAGCCAACCGGAGAGAACGACTTGCCTGCTCAAACGGTGGGCTTTTTGGGCAAGAATAACGAAGACGGCGTGGGTGATTTCCTCAGCTTGATGTCGTTTGCGTGTCTGACGCAACGCGACTGAATATACTTTGTTAACGTGCCGGGCTACGATCGTGGCGAAAGCCTCGTGAGAATCGCGCTCGACATATTCTTGCAACAAAACGATGTCATCCATTTCCTGCATCTACATCTAAATGCCGCCGATGTAGGAAAGGTAACAATCTTTTTGTGACCACAAATCTTTGTGGCTTTGCGAACTCTCCCACAGGCGTCGAGGCGTCGCCGCACAATAACCCTCCCTCCTCACTCTTCATTTTGCGCGTGGCGCTGGCGTTTCGTTTGCCAGCTTGTAGACGGAGGCACGCTCGGCTTCGAGGGGACGGATCTCAAAGGTTAACCCGTGCTGCAAGCAAGGATTTTGCGCAGCCAGCGCGGCGGCTTCGGCAAGATTCCGCGCCACAATGATCCAATAACCTCCGATGACTTCCTTGCTCTCTCCAAACGGTCCGTCGGTAACAATTCCAGATTTCGAAACGACCGCTCGATCGCGGCTGAGCCGGCTCCCCATCTTCATCTTACCACCGTCAATGCATCGCGTTAGCCAGTCGTAAAATTTGCCGATGGCGATTTCAATGTCCGCTTGTGAAGTGTCTTTGTCCCATTGACCGCGCGAGAGGACGAGGTATTCGTTCGATGATTCATTCATAGTGAACTCAGGATGAAGCGCCGGATCATTTCGGGGACGCAACCGCAGTCGCAGAAGCCACTTGACCGAGGCTCGCCAGCCCTTGCTCAAATTGTGGACCGCACATTTTGTCACAGTTCATAAACAGGCTCACGAGTTTGCCCATGTAACCATTTTTGCCATACATGGCCCACGTGACGACGGTTTTGTCGCCCACGGGTTTGAATGTGAAATCCACCGTCGCCACCCCTTCCATTGGACGCTTCCAATCCATCCGGCAACGCACGAGTTCGCCAGGCTTGCTTTCCGTGATAGTGCAACTGCCGGCGCCGATGTCATTATTTCCATCCCAACTGCAAACCGCGCCCACGCCCGAATCGGGACCGCTGAAGGTGTTCTTCACGTTGGGATCGAGTTTCATGAACGGATTCCACACGACGAACTTGTGGTGATCGTTTACCTGCTCGAAGAGCGCGGCGGGCGAGGCTGACAGCGTCGCGCTGCGTTGGACCTGGAATTCAGCAGGGCGCATCGCGGCGACGATGAGGATAATGGCGATTACAACAACGAGTCCGATAAGTATTTTTTTGATCATATGAATTGGTTTCTCTGGGTGATTGTTGTGAAAGCGTTTACTTGCCCGCAGCCGCGGCCTTGAGTTTCTTTATGTCGAGCTTCCTCATTTTTAACATCGCCTGCATTGCCCGCTGCGACCTTGCATCATCGTCGTCGTTCAGCAGATCTCCAAGAATGGTTGGAATGATCTGCCATGACACGCCGAATTTGTCTTTGAGCCAACCGCATCGGCTTTTCTCTCCACCGACGGAAAGCTTTTCCCAAAAATGATCGATTTCCAACTGGGTTTTACAACTCACAAAGAAGGAAATGGCTTCGGTGAACTTGAAACGAGGCCCTCCGTTCAGCGCCATGAATCTTTGCCCGGCCAGTTCAAACGTGGCCAGCATGGGCGATACGCTGATGATCTTTGAGTTTTCGAAGATCGATGTGTAAAACGTCGCGGCTTCTTCAGCCCGGCCGTCGAACCAGAGAAACGGCGTGACACTTTGTGCCGCCAGTCTCTTGGGGCCTTTCATGACTTTAATTTTCATGGTTCCGCTCATCTGCCTGATTGTTTTCCGTCGGCCGTTATTCACGGGCAAACGCGCTCGCTTATAACTACGACGAACGAGCCACGCAGCTTAGGACAATTAAGTTAATTTTTTTTCGGGCGCGACTCATGGAAGCGGATTTGTTGAGCGGGAGAGCAACGAAGGCTCACGAACCGCTGGTCCGCCATTGAACAACCCAGGCAAATCACATTAACTCTTCCCATGCCACTGACCCGTCGTTCCGCCATCAAGAAAGGCAGCTTTGCCGCAGCTTCACTTTTTTCCTCAGCGAGTTTGTTGTCCCGAGCTTTTGCGGAGTCCCCTGCTCTTTCCGGTGCGACATCCAAATCGAATACTTTTTCCATCCGCGAAATTTATTGTCCCGCGCATTTTGGCAATTCTTACGAAGCGATGTGGCCTCGCGAAATGAAGGCCTATCTTGCGGAGCTGAAATGGTGGGGCTTTAACCGTTACTCCGACTGGATCACCACCACGGATGTTCGCAATCCTTACGCCTCCGATGCCACTTGGGATTTGGCGACGGAACAACTTGATCGCAAGAAAAAAGCCTTTCTCGCCGCGCAGGAACTTGGTCTGGAGCTGAATCTGATCCTGACGGCCAATCACGTTTATCTCGATCAGCTTCGTCCAGAGATTGCCGCGACCAAGAACAAGAAGATCTTTGGCCAATTGGTCTGTCCGAGCCAACCCGCGGGAAGAAAGATCATCCTGGAGAATGTGGAGTCATGGTTTCGCGATCTGGCGCAGAGCGGATTGCAATTCAGCGCGTGGACTGGGTTCGCCTACGATTACGGCGGCTGCGATTGTCCGAAGTGCAACCCGTGGATTCTTACCTTCGCGCGACTAACGAAAGAGATTCAGACCATCGCGCAAAAATATCATCCGAAGATCGAACCGTGGTTTTGTTCCTGGTGGTGGACGCCGGAAGAGCACGTGCTGTTCAACGATTGGGCTGCGAAGGAAGCCCCCGGCTGGCTGAAAGGAATGACCCTCCATCTGGAATATGATCAGACCCGATTCAAAGATGTAGACGTGCCGAACGGTTGTAAAAAGATCGCCTTTATTCACAACGGTTACGCGGACATCCGGAAGTTCGATGATATCTACGCCAAGTGGGGAGCGACCGTCGCGCCAGAGCGGATTCCAACGACATTGCGCGACATCGCCGCGCAGGGAGCCGATGGTTTTCAGGCCTACAGCGAAGGCGTTTTCGAGGATGCGAACAAAGCAATCCTGGGCGGCATCAGCAGCGGGAAATTTCCCGACGCCAAAGCCGCGCTGAAGAATTATGCGGAACGATATTTCGCAGCCACCGGTAGCAAAGCAGAACGCTGGTCTGATTGGCTCGCCGCGTGGGGCGTGCGCAAAAACGTGAAACTTCCGGCGGCAGCCGAAGAATTTGAAAAACTTTCACACGGGCTCGCGCCTACGTGGCGACTCGAACATTGGCGTAGCAAGCTTAAGCTTGAACACCTCGACCGCGCCATCGGCACGCCGAAAGAAAACGCATGGACCGCAGAAAAACTAAAGCTGGCCGACGAGTTTTGGGGCGAGCAGGAGCATCTGCAACGCGATGTTTATAAACTTGGCCCGTTGCGCCACGTCTTCGCGCGAAAATTTATTCCACCCGAGTGGTACGATTCCTGGCGACGGGCGACGAAGGCAGCGCCAAAAACACAGATTATGAGTCCGGAGGCGTGAACAAAGCCTGCGGCCAATGATAGCCGTGCTGTCCCAATTCACGTAGTCGCGACCGTGGGTTTTTTCATTCGTGGCGCCAGCCAGCGCAGGACGCGACCCGTCAAACCCGGCTCGCACCTGAAGGTGAGGTGTCCGTAGGGCAATCGCCAGATGTCGGGCTGTCCCCACACTTGCCAGAGCTCCTCGATCGGTTCCTTCGGCGTGAACAGATCGTAGATCGCTTCGATCAACAAAATGTTTTCCTTGGGGATGACCGGTTGGCCCCTGGTGAGATCCAACGGGGTCATGTCCAACTTTTCCTCTGTAGCACGCAGCTTCTGTAATTCCTCCCGAACGCGACGCCAGAGAATCTGTTCCACGATCGTGGCATTCGTGCGCACGCCCGGCGCCGCCATAACGACAGAGGCGAGGCGTGTGTCGTGGCACGCCGTCAAGCCAGCCATTTCCGCGCCCATGGAAACGCCCCACAGCGCGACGGCGGGACAACCCTCTGTCAACAGCCACCCCGTCATCGCGCGAATTTCGGCCACTGCCTGCGCCGCCGATTCGGCCATCCGCAAAAAATCGAGGTTCAATGCCGCAGGCTGACGCGGATAACGCTGATAGTGGTAAGGCGCTTCCAACGTCGCCGCGTTGAATCCCGCTCGATTGCAACAGCGAGCGACCCGTACAGCGTCACGATAACCGATGGCAGTGCCGCCACCGAACATCATATTGCCTCCATGCAGCAGGAGGATCACCGGACGTTCCTGCCACCGTTCTGCACAACGATAAAGCCGGCCATGAACGACATTATTATCCGCAAACGCACTCGGTCGTGGCGTGGGGAATCGGAAGTGCACACCCGATTTGTTTGCATCAAATTCGACTTGCGCCGGGCAGCTCTCCGCAGGAATAAAGTCTGGCCCGTGCAGGAATTGGAGTGCTTCCTCCATCCGCGCCCTTCGTCCGTCATGAGACGGCATTCGCATGCTGACTTTCTGAACGAAGCACCAGTCAATAAATGTGGCTAAAGATGCGATCATACTTTGGTTGTTTGCCTACCTGGTGCAGTAAATTTTGGAACGAGCCCCGGTCTCGAAGGCATCATGCTTGCGAGCAACGCCCCTGCGAGGATTGAAGGACCATGAAGATCGCGGAGTAAGCTTAGAATCATTGCCCCGCAGAGACCAGCCATGACAAAGATGCCCGTCGGTCCAGGGATCTGTTGCCGGTGCAAATATGCCAACGTGAGCAAACCTCCCATGACTCCGCAAATGCCAAGCGATGATCCTGCACCGTCGGGAACCCAACTATATCCAACGATTTCACCGACTAATCCCGGAATGAAGTACAGGGCCAACATTCCTTTGCCGTAGAGCCTTTCTCCCAAAGGGCAAAAAATGAGGGCAGCAATTCCGTTAACGCAGGCATGGCCCCAACCGCCCGATTGCACAAAGAGCGGCGTCACGATCCGCCACCATTCACCCGCCCTCAGTCCCTCTGCATTTCGTCGGAGGGAGGAGAGGATTTCAGGAAAGACAAATTGAAGACCAGTGATCAGGGCGGTTCCACCAAGCAGAAATACGCTCGCACGGAGTGGTCGAGGATTTGTCAGCTCGCATGAAAAAAGATACAAGCGAACCGTGCAAACCAGGGCGCTGCCGCAGACGACGAATCCAAGCAGGATCAGAATGATCGCGGCAGGATTCACAGCAATTTGATCGAGGACGTCATCACAGTGATTTCGTACAGTAGCTTAAAGCGCGAACGAATCGTAGATCCTCTGTATAGATTTGCCGAGCCCATCTTGCTCGTCGTGCGCACGAACGATAGACGAAACCATGATGTCTCAGATAAAGCAACCCGAAGAGCCTCACACGCTAATCAGCGATACATGTCGCCAACTGTGGTTTACACCTTTGAGTCAATTCACCGGAACCTGACGGAATTTAAAGTCGTCAGCGACCTTAATTGCTCAAACGAAAGAACTGGTTCGTGCTGGAGATCGTCACGCTGTGCGGCGAAGGCGCACCGGAAACAGTCGTATAGGGTCCACTTGCTACAGCGGCTGATTGCAAAACGAAATTCCCACTCCAGCTCAGAACGACATCGTTCGCCTGCCGCGAATAGAGAAGCGTTGGACGGGCCACGACGGCAGTCTCGCTCGGGCCAAAACGCAGGCCGCGAAACGTTTGGCTTGCCCCCGCGTATGCCAGCGTTGTCCCGGTCGCAGAAATCCCGATG
>JAQGOU010000579.1 GCA_028293445.1 Verrucomicrobiales bacterium
ATTAAATACAAAGGGTTCGCGCATACGTTTAATAATCTCGTTCCGCCGGACAAACATTTTAAGGAGCATCCCGAATGGTTCAGCATGGTCAACGGCCAACGGACCTCCGATGGCCAACTCTGCCTCACCGATCCGCAGCTGCGCGATTTTGTTGTAGAGCGCGTGAAGAAATCGCTCAAGGAGAGTCCAGACTGTGAAATTATCTCTGTTACCCAGAACGACCGCTTCAAGTTTTGCGAATGCCCGAAGTGTAAGACTCTCGATGACGCGGAAGCGAGTCATGCGGGGACGATGATTACGTTCGTCAATTATATCGCCGAACACATCGAACCGGAGTTTCCGAAGGTATTGGTTGATACATTCGCTTATCAATACACCCGCAAGCCGCCAAAGAGTGTGAAGCCACGTGGTAACGTCACCGTTCGCCTCTGTTCGATTGAATGTAATTTTCGCGAACCACTGGATCATCCTTCCAACGCCACCTTCGCTGATGACATCCGGAAATGGACAGCCATCTGTTCGCACCTTTACATCTGGGATTACGTGACGGATTTCAAAAACTACGTTCTGCCACATCCGAATTGGTTTGTGCTCGGACCGAACATTCGTTTTTTCCAGCAGTATGGAGTCAAAGGGATTTTCGAAGAAGGCGCTTATGCCGGTCATGGCGCGGAAATGGCTGAGATGCGTTCGTGGGTGCTCGCGCAACTGATGTGGAATCCAAAGCTGGATGATCGCGCATTGATTCAGGAGTTTCTAAATGGCTACTACGGTGCCGAGGCTGGCAAATCGAGCTATCGTTATCTCGAACTGGTGCACGCTTCGTCGAAGGGACTTTTCCTCGGTTGCTATTTGCGCAAGGAACTGCCGTCCCACTTGTCGTTCACCACGCTGACCGAGGCCGAACAATTGTGGCGAAAAGCCGAACAGGCGGTCGCGAATGATCCTGAAAAACTCTGGCGCGTCCGCATCGCTCATCTGCCGGTGCGCTTTGCGTTCATCAAATATTGGAACTGGTTGCGACATGATTGCTGGGAGCGCAACGAGACGTGGCCTTTGCCGGAATCGCGCAAAGCAGTGGCCGACGAATTTCGCACCGTTTGCCAGGGCGTGGAGGGCAAAGAGTGGACGCATGTGCGGGTGCTGAGCGAACACGGGTTAAACGTGGATGATTTCTTGAAAGAGTATGGTGAAGATTCGGCGAAGCAGCTCGGGCCACCACCACCGCCGCGATTGAAGAACCCTGCACCTCCGGCGGAGCTTAAAAAACGGGAGGCAAAACGTTTCATCGATCTCCAGGACAGTGTCGCCACCCTCTCGAATCCCGGAAAGCTGGCGCAGATCCTTCCTGACGAAACGGCATCCGACCAGCGGGCGGCGTGGATGCCCGGCGACCATAGCGAATGGGCCTTTCGGATTTCCGGCAGTTCACTTCCAGCCAAAGTCCGCTCCGGCAAGTGGAACGTTTATGTCGTCGTTCGAGCGAAGAAGGCCGGCACCGCAGCGCCAGACTCAATCGCGTTCCACGCTGGCGTTTATGATAACCAGCGAAAGAGTTATCCCGCTGATTTCAAAGCAAAGTTGAGCGACGTAGACAAAGATTACCGATCCTATCTGGTCGGTGAGGTGGAGTTTAACCGCGACCGTGATATCTACGTTTCACCGGCGAGCAATCCGGGCGTGAAATCGATTTGGGTCGATCGCGTTTATTTAGTGCCGGTGAAGTAAATTCGGAAGAGGGCTAAGCTGCATTAAATCCCCCGCTATATCCGTGTTGGTCCGTGTTCATCCATGGTAACAAATCTTCCGTTTGAAGCAGGCTGACATTTCTTGTCACCTTTCTCCCGTATCGGACCACCTATGCCACGATATGCTTTTTCAAAGGAACACACAGTCGCTTCTCGTTGCGGCCCTCACTTTGGTCACTTGTTTCGCCGCCCGCACCTCTTCGGCACAACCGGACAAAGGAACCGATGCCGCACCGGAACGATTCGATGATCTGGTGCGCGAGGATTTCTTTGCCGGCGCGGCGGGAGACAAAGTCGCGTTGAACCGCGCGATGAAACTTTGCCAGGACACCCTGGCAAAAAATCCAAAACATGCGGAGGCCATGGTCTGGCACGGGTCTGCCCTGCTCTCTTCGGCCGGACAATCCTTCCAAAGCGGCGACGTCACCGAAGGCATTCAGCTGTGGAAGCGCGGTCTCAAGCAAATGAACGATGCCGTGGCGTTGGAACCGGAGAACGTCTCCGTCCTGATTCCACGAGGAGCGACCTTGTTACCAACCGCGCGATACACACCTGATCCGAAGGAAGGCCTGCAAATGTTGAAAACCGGCGTGGCTGACTACGAAAAAGTTCTAAGATTGCAGAACCGCTACTTCCCAAAACTATCCGTACACGCTCGAGGCGAACTTCTCTTTGGCCTCGCCGATGGGTGGTATCGACTGGGCGACGCGAAGAAATCACGTGATTACCTGACGCGTATAACCAATGACCTCCCTGATTCAGTGTACGCCAAACGCGCGACCGTCTGGCTCTCCACCAACGACCCCAAACTGCTTGCGGAAAAATCCAAAACGCTCACCTGCACGGGTTGCCACAGCAAATAACAGATTGTCTGTCACCTCCGGACTCGTTTTCACCACGTATATACGATATGATTTTCAAAACCCAAATCATGACTGCGGATTCAAATGATGCCGCTCTGGTGGCAGCGAGCGTCGCGGGCAATCGTGATGCGTTCGCCCAGATCGTCAGCCGTTATCAATCGCTCATTTGTTCGCTGGCTTATAGTTCGACGGGGAGCTTGAGCCAGAGCGAAGATCTCGCGCAGGAAACTTTCCTCACCGCCTGGAAACAACTCGGCGCGTTGCGAGAACCGGAGAAACTACGGTCCTGGCTTTGCGGGATCAGCCGGAATCTCATCCACAATGCCTTGCGACGACAAGGTCGCGAACCGAGTCATGCGGCGACCTCATTGGACGATCTTCACGAAACGGCAGCCATTGAACCGCTGCCAACCGATCAGGCCATCAGCCACGAAGAGCAGGCGATTCTCTGGCGTTCGCTCGAACGCATTCCCGAAACGTATCGTGAACCGCTTGTCTTGTTTTATCGGGAGGAACAATCCATCCAACGTGTCGCCGAGAAACTTGAATTAAGCGAGGACGCGGTGAAGCAACGGTTATCGCGTGGGCGGAAACTTCTTGCGGAGGAAGTAACAAACTTCGTGGAGGGCGCACTGAAAACCTCCAATCCCGGTCGCGGTTTCACCCTCGGAGTTATCGCAGCGCTGCCCGCATTTGCAATTTCAGCGAATGCCGCGGCCATCGGGGCGACAGCGGCTAAAGGAAGTGCCACCGCGACTGCTGCCGGGGCGATGGGATTGCTTGGAGCGTTCCTGAGCTTTCCGTTGGCGATTTTCGGAAATTATATTGGCTATCGCATGAGTCTCGACGGTGCCACTTCAGACCGCGAACGGGAACATATCAAAACGATGTATCGTCGGATCGGGATTTTTATTCTCGTGTTCTTCTTGTCGTTCGGTGCCGTTTTGCTTTTTGGATTTCGGTTTATTAAAACCAGCGGTCTGCTGGTAACGCTCTCCATTTGCGGTCTAGCGGTCTGCTACGCGATCACAACAATTATTCTCATGCGCTGGTCCTGGAAGCGTCGGCAGAAGATTGTCGCGGAAATGCGACCGAAAGAAATGGCGTTATCCGCTACCCCGTCGCGCGAGTATCGCAGCAAACTTACTTTGTTAGGACTGCCGTTCATCCATCTGCGGATTGGCGGTGGACTCGCGGCGCAAGCCAAACCGGTCAAGGCGTGGATCGCGGCAGGCGATTGTGCCTTCGGTGTGCTGTTTGCCTTTGGCGGCATTGCGATTGCGCCTATCAGCATTGGCGGATGCGCCATTGGTTTGATTCCGTTCGGCGGATGTGCCTTCGGAGTCCTCGCGCTCGGTGGATTAGGTGTGGGCATTTGGTCCTTTGGCGGGCTGGCGTTTGGATGGCAGGCTTTTGGCGGATGTGCCATCGCATGGAATGCCGCGATGGGAGGCGCCGCATTTGCGCGTGAGTTTGCGCTGGGCGGTATCGCACACGCGCTGGAAGCCAACAATAAAGTTGCCGCTGAATTCATTCAGCCCATCGCCTTTTTCCACTATGGACAGATTGTTCTGGAACGTTACCTCGTCTGGATGAATCTGATCTGGGTGGCGCCAATGCTGGTTTGGTGGCGCATCGTCCGGAAGGCGAAACGCTGAGGAACGCGCCTGTGTCGCAGACGAGGCGCAGCAGGTTCGCAGTCAATAAGCGCGAGAAAATGAGTTCAAAGCGTCACAATAATTCGGGGCTTGCTGCGGCTAGTCTGCGACATAGCCGCGCTCCGTTCTGATCTGGCCTCACTTCGAATACGCACTCACAGAACGAACCCACGCACTTGTCGCGCGTTCATGAACTCGTTAATATCCCCGCGCTTGCAACCTTCTGAACCCGACCATTACGCGACGCTCGGCCTCGATCGTCGATGCACTCCTGCGCAGATCCGCGATGCTTATCGCCTCCTCGCCAAGCGATTTCACCCCGACGTGAACCAAACATCAGCCGATGCCATGGCTCGCACTCAGGAACTAAATGCGGCTTATGAAATCCTGAGCGATGTGGAACGTCGTGAGGATTATGATCGAGAGCGCGAGACGCAGAGAAAGAGTGCTACGCCCCGTTCTAAAATTGACCGGAACATTTCCGAGGACGTGAATTTACAGATCGAAGAATTTCTGCGCGGTACGACCCTGGACGTGCGGGTGAACGATCCTGCGAATCCGAACGGGCCAGAAACTTACCAGCTCACTGTTCCACCCGAGACGGCGCCGGGCACTCGCTTCCGGTTACCTCGGGAGGAGCCATTTGTGGGAGGCTTCGTTTTGGTCCGGCTGAAAGTTCTGCCAGGCTTCCGGTTTAAAACTCGCGGTGCGGACCTCCGTTGCGACTTGCGCATCAAGGCGGAGCGCGCGGCACAGGGCGGAACAGAAATGGTCGTGGGCGCGACCGGTCAACGACTGCACGTGCAAATCCCAAAGGGCGTCGGACGGGGTGAAGTGATTCGGCTCGCCAATGAAGGATTGCCGAAGCCACGCGGCGGGCGCGGAGACCTCCTGGTGCGAATTGTTTACCGTCCCGAAGTGCGCATCACGCGCACATCGGGCCGATAATGCAAAATTACTCCGGCTGGGCGGAATCGGTGGAGGGCTCAGAAGGCTCCGTAGAGGGCTCTGCGTTTTCTTCCGGGCGCGGATTATTCGCGGCCTCGAGCTTGCGCTTGCGCTTCTCTTCTTTCTTGGCCTTTTTTTCCAACTCTTTCCGGCGCTTTTCGAACTGATAATTTGGTGTTGGCATGTTGCTTTTTAAAAAGCTAACAGCACACGATCCAAATTGTTAGGGCAAAGTGCACGATTGAGTTGTGGCATGGCCTGGAGTTATCCTGCTCCCTTTATGAGCAAACCCGTCTGTCCGATGTGCGAAATGGCCGATGTCTTGGATCATGCTGACCGCTATGAATGCGTCACCTGCGGACACGAATGGCCGAAAGAAGCTCAAGCCGATGCACCCGCAGCGGCGCGCATCGTTAAGGATTCCAATGGCACCGTTCTCGTCGATGGCGATTGCGTGACATTGATCAAGGATTTGCCGTTGAAAGGATCATCCCAGGGACTCAAACGTGGAACGAAATCCAAACCAATCCGCCTGGTCGACGGAGATCATGAGATCGACTGCAAGATGGATGGCGTGTCCATCGGCCTGAAAGCCTGCTTCGTGAAGAAAGCTTAAGGCTGACGTTTCCAACGGAATCCGTGTGCTTACACAGTTGAGAAGATGGGTCTTAATTCTTCTGCCAACTGCTGCTCCGTAAATGGTTTGTCGAGATGCGCTGCTATGCCGAGCATTTTGAACTCCTCCAAGGCTTTTTCCTCCATTCGCCCGGTGGCAACGATGATTGGAATCGTCGGCAGCAAGCCTCGCAACTCGCGTACGAACGACAAGCCATCCATGTGCGGCATATGAAAATCGGTAATAACGGCGCGCAGCTCCGCTTGATGCGCTGCCACTTGTTTCAAACCGTCTGCACCGTCACTCGCTGTGATCACCTTGAAGTTCAGCCGGCGTAAGATGGCACCGCCGATTTCGCGGACCGCCGCTTCGTCATCGACAAGCAGAATCATTTCCTCTCGCCCGCGGAATCCAGGTTTCGTGTTGGCCGCGATCGCAATTTCTGCTTTCGCCCTGTCGGCCGGCAGGTAAGCGGTAAAGATTGAACCTCGCGCCGGCTCCGAACTGACCTGCAGGAATCCGCCATGCCCTTTCACGATGCCTATCACGGTCGAGAGACCAAGGCCCGTTCCTTTATGTCCTTTTGTCGTGAAGAAAGGATCGAAAATACTGTCAATGATTTCCGTTGGAATCCCGGTGCCGGTGTCACGGACCTCCAACGCCACGTAACTGCCCGGTTTGGCGTCCGGCACGGAACTCGCAAACGCGGCCTCAATCTGTTTGACCTGAGCCTGCAATGTGATTGTTCCGCCGTTGGGCATGGCGTCGCGAGCATTCACACACAGGTTCAACAACACCTGGTGCAACTGCGTGGAGTCACCGAGCACGACGGGAAGGTTCGCATCACACGTGATGATGAACTCAATATTTTTCGGGAATGTTCCCTGGATTATTTTCTGCATCTCCTCCACCAATTGAGCTGGTTGGAGGGGAACGCGCGCACCATTGGCGCCTCTGGCAAATGTCAAAAGCTGGCGCACCATCTCGGCCGATCGCTTGGCACTACGATGAATGGTATCCAGCAACTCCGATTCGGCTGGATATTCGTCTTTCAACAGATTCACGCCCATCACAACGGGAGCCAGGGCGTTGTTCAGATCGTGCGCGATGCCGCCGGCCAGAGTGCCAATCGATTCCAATCGTTGCGAACGCAAGGCCCGGCGTTCCGCAGCTTTCCGGTCAGTCAGATCGCGCAGAATGGAGAGCAAACACTTTTCACCAGCAATGACGATGTCTCCCATGGAAACACTGGTGTGACGTAACTCCCCGGATTTACGAAGAATGTCGACCTCGAAATCGCTGACGAATCCTTGCTGTTCAATCTGGCTGACGAGCCGTTCACGGTCCTGCGGCTTTGCGTAGAGATTCAACTCCAGCGAAGTCCGACCTATGGCTTCCTCACGGCGATGTTGATACAAGGCTTCCCACGCCGCATTCACGTCAATTATCGATCCATCGACCATACGACTGATCACAGTGGGATCAGGGCTCAGTTTAAATGCTTTCGTGAACCGTTCTTCAGAAGCACGAAGCGCTTCTTCCGCCCGTTTGCGCTCCGTGATATCAACGACGATTGCGACCAGGTATTGCACCTCCTGCGCTTCATTACGCACGATCGATGCTGTGACGGAGATCCATATCGGCGTGCCTTCCTTGTGGATGCAGCGCTTCTCGATCGTGTAGGAAGAAGTCGCCCCTGCAAATAACTTCTGAACTTCCGCCCCATAGGCGTCCAAGTCGTCCGGGTGAGTAATTTCCTGGAACGTTTTCGTGATCAATTCAGCCGCGGAATAACCAACCATAATGCAAAGTTGCTGGTTAAATCGGAGAAATTTTCCATCTCTGCCAATATGGGCGATGCCAACTGCAGCCTGATCGAACGTCGCACGGAATCGTTCCTCACTTTCGACAAGAGCAGCCGCGGCGAGCTTCTGGGAAGTGATATCGCGCGCCACGCCCATTAAACCGAGAATGTTTCCTTTGTCATCCCGCACGGGCGATGCATTCAAGTAGACGTAAAACTCCGATCCGTCTTTGCGGCGGTCGAGAACCTCTCCATTCCAACCATTCCCGCGAGCGCCTGCGAGGATTTCGCCCAACAGCTCCGGCGAGTTTCGATCCGAGAAAAGCACGGCGGGCGTGCTGCCTAGAAGCTCGGCTTCCGTGTAACCATAGGCGTCCAGCGACGCACGATTCACATACACGAACCGATCGTTCGTGTCGGTGATGGAAATCAATTCATTCGTTGTCGCCATGGCGTGGCCGAGTATCCGCAGTTGATTCTCGGCCTTCCGGCGTTCCGTCATATCTTCGGCGGCAATAAGAATTCCCTGGGTGCCATCGCTTAATAAGATCGCCGTTTCCCGCACCTCAATCCTTCGCAACGAGCCGTCTTTGGCGACATTCTCGACTTCATGCTGCAAGGTTTTCCCGGCCAGGATTTCGGCAATATGACCTTCAATCTCGTGGTGACGGTGCAGCGGCACCAGCATACGGATGTTCTTTCCCAAAAGTTCTTCACGGGAATAACCAAATAAGGTGCAGATCGCTTTATTGACCTCCAGGATCGTCCCCGACTTGTCCTCCAACAGAATACCGCCTAACGAAAGATCGAAGAACGTCCGGTAAAAATCCGCACCGAGCTTGTTTTCAATAGGTTGATTGGTGTGGTGGTTCGGTTGAAGCATTGGGGCGCCTTCGGGAACATCGCCTTACGTTCACATGCAATGCACACCTTTGTTGCGATCTCAGGAATGCGAAAAGCCCGGCCGCATCAGAGGCAACGAAGTATGCAATCCATGAGTTTATCTGGAACGACGATGAATCCGGATGGTTTTGTTGTTGTTGGGTTCCATGGTTTCGCGACGAGTCTAGACCGCGATCCGGCTGCCGACAAACTCTTTCGCGTTGGCGTTTTTTGCCCCCCAACCTACATTCCGAGATTCGCTGCTTTAACCGATCTTGCCTCCTTACTTCTGTCCAGATGCCGCCATGACTATTACCATCCAGCCGATGCCGAAACGGTCTTGCACCATACCGAAACGAGGCGACCAAAAGGTCTTGGTCAATGGCATTTCTACCCTACCGCCGTCCGCCAGCGCGGCGAAGACGCGATCGGCGTCCGCTTCATTGGGGACAGAGATGGAAAGGGAAAAGCCTTCGAATTTCACTTCGCCTGCGGAACACCCGTCCGAGGCCATGACGGTCGTCTGGCCGATGCGGAGGCTGCAGTGCATGATCTTATTTTCGAAACCGGCTGGAAGCATGCCTGGCGGTGTCGGTTCCGGACTGTCTTTAAAGCGCATCATCATCTCCACCTCCGCGCCCAATGCTTTGCGGTAGAATTCGACTGCTTCCTCACATTTGCCATTGAAGAACAGGTAGGGTTGAACGATCCGGTTGTTTTGTGTGCTCATAATGTTCAGTGATAATTTAAATAGTAACGTTTCATTAATACAACGATCGGCGGACGCGGTTGAGGACAACTATTTTGCGGTCGTGAGGAAGAGTGACAGAATCTTCCGTGGTTTCATGGACTAATTCTTCATTGGTTTGTATAAGGACGTCGTGACCCACAAGGCAATTGCATCTGTTTTAATTCTCATTTTCGGAATGCTGGGAGTTGGCCGCGGTCAACATTCACCGACGCAACCAGATGGACGGCGGCTAATTATTCGCACCGACGATATCGGGTTTTGTCATGGTGTGAACATGGCTTTTAAACGGGTGGCCGAACAAGGGATGGTTTCCTCCGCGTCGGTCATCGTGACTACGCCCTGGCTCGATGAAGCCGTGGAGATTTTAAAGCAACATCCGGAGATCAGCGTTGGCATTCATCTCGCCCTCAATTCAGAATGGAAGGAATATAAATGGGGTCCGGTGACGCCATACAACCAGGTGCCAAGCCTGGTCGATCCGTTTGGAAAATTTTACGGGACTCGCAAGGAGTTTTTTTCGCACCGTCCCAAAACCCGCGAGGTGGCGAAAGAACTTCGGGCGCAAATTGACCTGGCACAGCGGAAAGGCCTGAAAATTTCCTACATTGATAATCACATGAGCACGGCAATTTCGACGCTGGAGTTTCAACAGGAAATGGAAAAGATCGCGAAAGAATATCACATCGGCATCTCGCGCTATTTCAGTGAACAGGAAGTGCCGAACGTATATGCCGTCGCGCCGGAACTGAAACTGTCACAGGCGTTGAAGAATCTGGAGACCATCACCAACAATGGACTTTATTTATTGGTGTGCCACATCGGGACCGACGACGCGGAAATGCAGGCGATGACCGATTTAAATTTGTTCGCTCCAAAATACATGTCGAAGCATCGTCAGGCTGAGGGCGATGTGTTGTGCCATCCGGATTACAAAGCCGCATTGCAGTCGCGGAAAATTCGGTTGGTCGGTTACAAAGACATTTTTGAAAATGGAACGATGCAGCGGCCCTTTGTCTCGGACAAATATGATGATGTGGTGAAGAACGCCCTCAAGTAGAAGTTAAACTTTTGTTTTCGATCTTCCCTTCGCCACAGCAAAAATGCCTGCCCCCGTTTCCGAGGGCAGGCATTGCGTTTTAATTTCGGATTATTCAGTTGCGCCAGCGTCAGCGATTTCGATGACGCGGTATTCCGCGCTGCTTGAAACTGAGGCTGAACTGGAGGAGCCAGTAGCTGTTACTGATGCTCCAACGTCGCTCCACGAACCGTCGCTCTTCCTGGATTGAACCTGGTAGGTCTTTCCAGCGACAGAATCCCACTTGACCGAGGTCGAATCAGCGGCCACTGACAGCGGGCCGACTGGATCGCTAACCACGGCAACGGTGAAGCTCTGCGAGCCACTCTTCGGAATGCCACCATTGGTCGGACTATCTTCCACCGTGACGGTGAAGGAGTTCGTAATGCCGGCGAAGCTGGCATCTGGAGTCCAGGTGAACGCGCCAGTCGTCGGATCCATGACAGCGGTTGCCGGATCATCAGCACCGAGGCCGAAGCCCAAGCCAGCGCCTGGATCAGGATCCGTGCCGGAAGCGGTGAATGCCAGCGTAGCGCCAGTGTTCATGTTGATTTGGCTGCCGAGGCTGTAGTTGTAAACAACCTGGAAGCTATCCACATAAACCGTGTAAGCCCCTGCCCCACCGTTTCCGTAGAGGATCAGGTGTTCAAGTGTGCCTTGCGCAGCTGCCAGGATGCTGTCGCCGGTCAGCGTCTGCAGTGGTTCGGTTGGCAGATTAAATACAACCGTAGTCCACGTGTTCGACGGAATCGTGCGCGTAGGAATTGGCGTCGTGCCAACCTTCGTTGAGCAGCCGACGTATTCGATTGTACCCGTCGTGCCACCATTCGCACCGATGGCGGCGGTCGTACCAGTTTCGCGAACACCCACACCGAGCTTGATGGACTTGGTGGAGTAGATGTCGAACTTCAGCGTGTGACGGAAGTCAATCGTCGGGTTCGGCAACGTGGTTGCATTAAACGTATTCAACCGGACCCATTGATCCGTCTGGCCCGTCTTGAACGACCAGCCAACCTTCATCACCTTGGCACTTCCACTCGGGTTGCCCGCAGGGAAGCTGGTGACAACCGTCGTGTAGTTGGTGGCAGTGCTGTCGATGTAGTTCGTGGTCGTGCTCGAGTTGAGTGGCTTGTTGAACATCACGTATTCGTTTGGTGTGCTGTTCGTGAACGTTTCAAAGGTCGCGAAGGCTTCCGTAACGGTCGCAGCGCTCAGGGTGATCGCAGGAGCCGTGTTCGGCGGAGTAACGCGAATAGTGACAGACTTCTCGTCCCACTGTGCGGGTGAGCCGTTGTCCGTCACACGAATAGTGAAGATGTTCGTGCTGGAACCACCAGTCGAGGTCCAGCTGAAATCCCCGGTTGCCGTATTCAGTGTGGCACCCACCGGCGCGCTGGTCATGCTGAACGTGAGCGTATCAGCTGGCACGTCGTCATCTTCACCAGTTGCGGTAAAGCTAATCACGTCGCCAGAGCTGATTTCCACAGCTTGATCAGGAACACCACCCAAACGAGGCGGCGTATTGACCTTGCGAACAACGATGATGAGATTCTTCGTGTCGCTCAACGCAGGTGTACCGTCGTCAGTGACAACGATCGGAATCGCGTTCGTGCTCGGGCTTTGATCCGGGTTTGGTGTCCAGGTGAACACGCCCGTAATGTCGTTGATGACGGCGTTCGTCGGAGCGCCGGCGCCGAGGCTGAAGGTCAAGCCTTGTGCGGGAACATCGGAGTCCGTCGCACTGCAGTTGACCGTGATTGCAGCACCAGTATCAATCGTGAGATTGGTCGAGACAGAGACAGCGGTGAGATCGTCGAAGTAGACGTTGTAAACACCCATTCCGCCGTTCGGAATGATGGAGATGTTTTCAAGAGTACCTTTGCTGCCTGTCAATACGCCATCGCCAGTGAAGACAGCTTTGCCTTCGGTCGGCAGATCGAATTCAACCGTCGTCCAATTGCTGGCGGTAACAGTATGAGTCGGAATCGGGCAACCATTGGCTTGTTTGCCAGACACACCGACGTATTCAATCGTTCCAGTGGTTCCACCATCGAAGCCGATCGGAGTGGTCGTGCCGGTTTCGCGGAGGCCGAGACAGATCTTGATCGATTTATCAGACCAGATCTTCACGCTGACGCGTTGGCCGAAATCAACCGTCGGATTCGGATCGGCATACAGGTTGGTGTACTCAGTCGTGGTGTAGGTGGTCAAGCGAACCCAGGGATTCGTCGTGCCAGTCTTGAAGCTCCAGTTCGCGTGCAGCACCTGGGCGCTGGTATTCACGTCGACGTCCGGATACGAATTGGTCTGATTCAAGATCTCCGTCATGTTTGGACTTGCGTCCAGGAAGGCAACGGTGGTCGAGGAATAAACCGGCGGACGGAAGAGCACGCTTCCGCTGGCAGCTTCCACATCTTGCTCTTCGAAGTCGTCGATCGGAGTAACAGTCGACATCGTTGTGCCGAGTGTCAGCACTGGAGCCGCGTTTCCTTCGTTGATTGTCACTGTGAAGGTCTTCGTCGATGACAATACAGGTGAACCGTTGTCGGTTGCCCTGACTGTTACTTGCGTATCGTCTGGACCATCGGATTCACCAGGAGTCCAGGAGATAACACCTGAGCCCGAGTTGATCGTCATCCCGGCAGGAGCGCCCGGTTCCAAACTGTAAGTCAGCGTATTGGCCGGGAGATCAGCATCCGTGGCGGAAGCGTTCACGGTCAGCAGGCTACCTTCGGTGACAGATTGCGGTGCAATCGTTGCCAGGACAGGAGCCGTGTTCACTTCGCTGACGGTCACTGTGACTGTTTCAAAGTCGTTCGAGGCTGGTGAGCCGTTGTCGGTCACGCGAACCGTGATCGGATAACTGCCAGCACCTTGAGCTTCCGTTGGCGTCCAGGTGAATGCGCCGGAGGAGCCATTGATGCTTGAGCCAGACGGAGCACCAGCATCGAGGCTGAACGTCTTGGTTTGGCCAGCATCAACATCGGTCGCTGTCGCTGTGAATGCGAGGGCTACGCCTTCTTTCACCGTCTTGCTGCCGATCGCGGCAAGGACAGGAGCGTTGTTACCCGTGCCAGTAACCGTGACTTTGATCGTTTCAAAATCCTGACCACCCAAAGCATCGGTCACACGAACCGTGATATTCCACAAGCCAACCTGGCCCGAAGTTGGAGTCCAGGAGAATTTACCGTTACGACGTCCGATCGTCGCTCCAGCAGGTGCGCCAGCGTCGAGGCTGTAAGCAAGACTGTTGGCTCCAGTGATGACTTTAAAAGCGTCGAACCAAACTGTATAAATGCCGGTGCCGCCTTCTGCACGAAGGATGAGTTGCTCCAGCACACCTTTGGCTCCGCTCTGATCTACATTGCCATCGCCGGTGAACGCCGCTTGCGCTGAAAATGGAATGTTCCACTCTACGAGTGTCGAAGTATTCGACGCGATCAGCTTATCTGGTACGGGTTGGCCGCCCACGACATTGGTGACGCCCACCCATTCAATGGTCCCGTTCGTTCCACCATTGGCGCCGTAAGCTGCCGCAGTTCCAGTTTCGCGGACACCAATACCGAGTTTGATTGCCTTGGTTGAATAAACCAGGAATTGAACTTTTTGATCGAGAGCAATGGTCGGATTGATATTTGTCGTCGCGCCCGTCGTCAAGCGCACCCAAGGATTGGTTGTTCCAGTCTTAAAAGACCAGGTCGCTTTCATACAGATATTACCAGCGCCCCACGTGGCCGGACCATTCCCTACCGCTTGAGTATAGTTTGTGACGGCAGTATCAATAAACGCGCTGGTCGTTGACGAACTGGCGGGCTTGTTGAACAAGATTGTGTTCACCGGGGTGCCGCCCGGAAATGACTGAAAATCCTGCCATAAGGTCGACGTCGTTCCCGGTGGGTTCGCATCCGTCGCGCTCACAGTGAAGCTCAACGCCGCGTTGGCAGCGACCGTCTTCGCACCGATAGCGGTGAGCACTGGCGGAGCGTTCGGCGTCGTCGCGGAAGCCACATTCGAGTAGGTCGAGTTGCCGTTCGCATTATAAGTACGGACGCGATAGTAATAGGTCGTTTGCGCGGCCAAACCAGAATCGATATAGGTAATGTCGCTTGCGGCGTTCGTCGCAATCTGCGTGAACGGTCCTGCGACAGCAGTGCCACGTTCAATCTTGAAACCGACTTCGCTGTTCGCGTTGTCAGTCCAGCTCAGATTGATCTTGTCCCAGAGCGTGGGACCTGTGCCCGCGGAAGCAGCAGTCAAGGCAGACGGCGCCTGCGGAGCAGTCGTGTCGCTCGCGGTATTGGAGGCGGCAGAGTTGCCCGCCGTGTTGTAGGAATACACGCGGTAATAATATTTCGTGTTGCCAGTCAAACCGGTGTTGGAATAGCTGTTGGCATTGATGCCAGCCGTGGCAATTTGCGCGAAGGTGGTTCCATCCGTCGAGCGCTGGATCTTGAAACCATCTTCATTCCCCGCACTGCACGTCCAGGCCAGATTAATCTGCGTGGTGGAAGTAGCAGTCGCAGTCAAGCTCGCTGGAGCAACTGGGATTGTATCCTTCGTGGTATTGCTCGCGGTATTGGAGTAAGCGGAGTTACCAGCGCCATTATAAGCACGAACACGAAAGTAATACTTCGTGCCGGAAGACAAGCTGCCGGAGGTATAGTTGTTATCGTTCGCGCTCGTCGTGCCGATTTGGCTGAATCCGCTTCCGGAAGAAAGCGAGCGTTCAACCTTGAAACCAGTTTCGATGGTGGAGTTATCTTTCCAGGTCAATTTAAGAGAGCTGGAGGAAACAACCGCGACAGCCAGGCCGCTCGGAGCAGATGGCGTCGAAGCAACACCCTTGATGCCATTCATCAAACGGGTCCAGTTCCAATATGGTCCTGGGTCGCTGTGGGTGTTACAAGATGCGGAAAATGCATAATTGGCATTCGCCCAAGTCACCCAACCAGGATAGCTCTTCTGGTTGTGGCCGATGACGTGGTTACGGTCTTTGGGCTTGCCGTTCTTGTTCATCAAGTGCGTTTGCAGCCCAATGGTCGCGTTGTACATCGCGTCCGTGTACCAGGCTGGATTGCTGACGAAACCTTCGTGCTCCGTTCCCCACATGTAATGGTTCCAACAAAGGACGTGCCACGCATAGTAGGCTTCGCGCACTGACTGGGCAATTTCGCCGGCAGGATTATCGCCGCTGTTGTCTTTCTTACCATTGACGCCGTAGTGGATACTTGCCGACGTGCTGCAACGTGACAGGTAGGACATGCTGGACTGGTAATAACCTTCCATGTCGTGGATGACGACGAAGCTATGGCCGTAACCTGAGGTGCTGTAGTTACAAGCGGCCCACTTCCAGATGGCCGGACCGTAATCGGTGCTCGCTTGCATTGCCATTGGAGCAGCAATACCTGCGAGAACCGCGAGTTGAGTGACGCGCCCGCGTAAGGCATTCGTCACTGCGGATGGGTTTTTTGTTTTCATTTTTTCTTTTGGAGTTTGATTCGGAGGAAAACGGGAAAAGGACAAAGCAGAAAGCCCGCCATTACATCAACTGAGAATTTGTGAATTACGATCGACTGTGGATAGAGCCGATCGGCGTTGAATGGATGGATGGAGTTTTGGCTTTCATTATTGTCCTGCTGTCAGGATTTGGAGTTATTGCTGTTTTTCAGGATGCGGAAGGTAAAAATCAATAACGACGCTGGGAACGCTGAACATTGGGCATGGCGATACTTTTAAAGAAATGATTCTGATCAGGCAATCAGAACGGGGTGGGACTCGTAACACGAGGAAAGAAACACCAAACACCAAACACCCACCAAGTTCGAAAAACCT
>JAQGOU010000617.1 GCA_028293445.1 Verrucomicrobiales bacterium
GGTGTTCGATTTGTTGAAATCAAAAAACATCGCGCTCTGCATCGCGGACTCCGAGAAGCTTTCCACTCCGATTGAGATCACGGCTGATTTTGCCTACTTCCGTTTGCGCAACGAGAAGTATCAGCTCCCTGACAGGGAGCGTTGGGCAGCCGAGATTGCGAAATGCTCCGGCGACGTGTTCGTTTACTTGAAACACGAAGAGAGCGGGATTGGCCCGAAATTCGCGCAGGAGTTAAAAGAGCTGCTCGCAAACGAGCTACTCGCTAAACATTGAATTTAAACAGCAGAACGTCGCCGTCTTTGACGATGTATTCTTTACCTTCCATGCGGTAGAGACCTTTTTCGCGGGCGATCGCCACGGAGCCGCACTTCACGAGGTCGTCGTAAGCAACGGTTTCCGCCTTGATGAAGCCACGTTCGAAATCGGAGTGAATGACGCCAGCTGCTTTCGGCGCCGTGTCGCCAGTGTGAATAGTCCAGGCGCGCACTTCTTTTTCACCCGCGGTGAAATAGGTACGAAGACCCAGCAGATGATAGGTGCCACGAATCAAAGCGCCTACGCCGGATTCCTCCACGCCGAGCTCCTTTAGAAATTCTTTCGCCTCTTCATCTGAAAGATCAACCAGGTCGCTTTCGATTTGCGCACTGATCACGACAGTTTCGCAACCGACATGGGTCTTGGCGTAT
This sequence comes from Verrucomicrobiales bacterium, assembly GCA_028293445.1. Classification (GTDB taxonomy): domain Bacteria; phylum Verrucomicrobiota; class Verrucomicrobiia; order Limisphaerales; family JACDHS01; genus CBHWET01. Next base: position 688 of record JAQGOU010000617.1, read on the forward strand.
TCGCGAACCTTTTCCACGAAAGCATTCTTATCCGCCGTTGCCAAATCGCTTTCCTTCACGTTGGCGGCGAAGATGGTTGGCTTGTCGGTGAGCAGGAAGAATCCTTTGGAAACCACTTTTTCCTCAGGCGTGAGTTGCAGAAGAATCGCTGGTTTGCCTTCATTCAAATGAGGTTCCAACTTCTTCAAAATCGCTTCTTCAATGACGGCTACTTTATCGCCACGCTTGGCGTCTTTGTGGACGCCACTGAGGCGTTTTTTCACCGCTTCCAAATCCGAGAGGACCAGTTCGGTGTTGATGGTTTCAATGTCGCGAACCGGGTCGATGCTGCCAGCCACGTGAGCGATGTCTTCATCGACAAAGCAACGGACCACTTGAACGATCGCGTCGACTTCGCGGATGTGCGTTAAAAATTTATTGCCGAGACCTTCGCCGGAGGCAGCACCCTTCACGAGACCGGCGATGTCCACGAACTCAACTGCAGCAGGAATGACGACCTGAGTTTTCGCGATATCCTTGAGAACGTAGAGGCGCGCATCCGGCACCGTCACGATGCCGATGTTCGGGTCAATCGTGCAGAAAGGATAATTCGCCGCCATCGCCTTGCGAGTGCGGGTGACTGCGTTGAACAACGTTGATTTTCCGACATTGGGTAAACCGACAATTCCAGCTTTGAGCATAAATTTGAGGCGTCAGCAGACAGGAGTCAGATTGCAGAAGCAATTATTTTTCTTTAGCCGCAGATTCCACGGCCTCGCGGATCAGGTTTTTGAACTTATCGAGCCCTTGATCGAACGCCGCTGAAATCGGGAGCACGGCTGTCTTGGGAACCTTGCGTTTGAACTTCTTCAAGTTCTCTTCTGAGGCCGGTTCGTCCATTTTATTGGCGATGACGTAACGGGTTTTGTTCATGAGCTCCTTGTCATAAAGAGCCAGCTCATTGAGCAATAGCTTATAATCGTCCCACGGGGCGCGATTGTCCGTTCCGGCCATATCGACGAGAATCACTAAAATCTTGCAGCGTTCGATGTGACGCAGGAACCGATGACCGAGCCCCACATTTTCGTGAGCGCCTTCCATCAATCCAGGGACATCGCAAACGGTCAGACGGAAATGGTCTGGATATTCCAAGATACCAATCTGCGGATGGAGCGTGGTGAAAGGATAGGCGGCAATCTTCGGACGCGCCTTGGAAATCGCAGTGAGCAATGTGGATTTGCCAGCGTTGGGATAACCGACGAGACCGACTTCGGCCATGATGCGGAGTTCCAAGAGATAATCGCCTTCTTCCCCGGATTCACCGGGTTGCGCGAAGCGCGGCGTCTGGCGTCGAGCGGTCGCAAAATTTCGATTCCCCAAACCACCGCGTCCAGCCTTGCACAAGACAAAGCGCTGGCCGTGTTGCGTCAGGTCAGCCACCAATTCGGCTCCTTCACGCGAGACTTTCGTTTTCGGTTTATCTTCTTCCTCGTTCGCCAAATCAAATTCCATCGCACGAACGTTTCCGGTGTGTCGGATCACTGGTCGACCACTGGTGGCGCTTGGCAACGGTTTCGGTTCTGCGGTGTCTTCGTCCTCTTCTTCGGCATCATCTTCGTCTTCGTCGGTAATACGTTCGAGGGGCGGGGTGGTCGATTGAAGTTTCCAGACGAGCGTCCCACAAGGAACTTTGATGATCAGATCTTTCCCAGCATGGCCGTCCATGCCTTTACCAAGACCGGGTTCACCGACTTCGGCAATCAGGCGTGGATTGTAGAACTGCCCAATGAGATTGTTCAGGTCATGGCTCGCTTCGAGAATGACATCGCCACCTTTACCGCCGTTGCCACCACTCGGGCCGCCCTTGGGACGGTAGGCCTCACGCGTAAATGCCACACAACCTTTGCCACCGTGACCGGCGCGCGCGTAAACTTTGATTTCGTCGATGAACATCTGAGGGAAACTTAGACCAATTTAATAGAGCGTAAAAACAAAAAAGGCGAGGCCGGAACGACCTCGCCGTGTAATGGGTGAGCGATCTTAGTTCGTCGCTGCGGCTTCAGCTACTGGCTGAACAACGATGTTGATGCGGCGGCTGTCCTTATCGAAAAGAACTTTGCCATCGGTGAGCGCGAACAATGTCCAATCGCGACCGGTGCCAACATTCTTACCAGCGAGAAACTTCGAACCGCGTTGGCGGATGAGGATGCTGCCGGCGGTGACCAACTGACCACCAAATTCTTTAACGCCAAGCCGTTTGCTGACGCTATCTCGCCCGTTACGGACGCTACCTTGACCTTTTTTATGTGCCATAAAACTTCCTTACGCTTTAATTTCTGTAATTTTGACAATCGTCAGTTCCTGACGATGACCGATCTTCTTGTGATAGCCTTTGCGGCGTTTCATTTTGAAAGTGACCTTCTTTTCGCCGCGAATATGGGAAACCACATCAGCTACAACGCCAGCGCCAGCCACAGTGGGCGCGCCAACGGTGATCTTGCCGTCGTTATTCACGAGCAGCACACGGTCGAACGTAAAGGATTGACCCGCATCCACGGGCAAACGTTCAATTTCCAAAGTGTCTCCGGCTGTGACACGGTATTGTTTACTGCCGGTTTCGAGAACAGCGTACATAAAAAATTCAGCGAAAATGGACGGCGATAAGACCAAAAAGACATCTAGGTGTCAATACCCCTTTTCAAAATTCGCGTCCGTAAAGTGCCTTAGAATAATATTTCGTCAAGGAAGGATGATCGATTTCTTCCGTAAACCTGTCCGATCCGCTTCGCAGGCGCGTGATTCGGGGGCAGCGAAGCGGATTGCGTCTGTGCGTGCAAATGTCCTATCGCTAAAGCGGAAGCGCGGTGTTAGACGTTTGCCCATGAAAGTGGCTATCCTGGGTTTTATCCTTCTCACGAGTTCTCTTGTTGTCGCGGCTCCGCCCGTGCCAACGGCCACGCAGGCAATCAATGCACTCGGGTTGGATCTCTGGCGCGCCACGAGCAGCACGAAAGACAATCTGTTGCTCTCGCCTTATTCAATTCAAAGTGCGCTCGCGATGACTTACGCCGGAGCAGCAGGAGTCACCCGCGATGAGATGATGAAGGTGCTGCATTATCCTCAGGACGCCTCAACGCTGCATGATTCCTTCGCGCAGCTCCGACTCCAGTTGGCGACGGGTCCCAAGTCGACCAAATCTGCTGAGCCAGGAAAAACGCATGATGCCACCGTCGCTCCGCTGACGTTAAGCGTGGCCAATCGACTTTACGCGCAGCGCGATTATGCATTTAAAACGAATTTCCTTTCCCTGCTAAACGGGAAGTATGACACCTCCCTCGTGCCGGTCGATTTTAAGAAGAACGCCGCCGGAGTCGCCACCGAGATAAATAAATGGGTAGAGCAGCAAACGCACGAGCGGATTCGGAACCTGATTTCGCCAACGGCTCTGGATGAATCCACGCGCCTCGTCCTCGTAAATGCCTTATATTTCAAAGCGGTTTGGGCAGAAAGCTTCCCGATAACAGCGACGACCACTGAGCCGTTCAACATCCGTGGCGGCGCGGAAGCAGAAGTGCCAATGATGATTCGGCGCTCTCATTTCGGACACGTTCCGTTTCGCGGTGGACAGGCGGTCACGGTACCCTATCGCGGTGGTGAGTTTCAGTTTTTGATCCTGCTGCCCGACAGCACGAATGGGTTATCAGAGTTGCAGAAGACGTTAACACCAGAATTCCTGCAGCAATGTGCCTCCTTGAAACAGCGGGATGTGGTGCTCCATCTGCCGAAGTTCACCTTTGAACCGCCGACGCTGGCGTTGTCGAGCGTCTTGAAAGTACTTGGGATGAAGAC